>JAIRPG010000090.1 GCA_031257105.1 Treponema sp. | reverse complement strand
CCTGATAGCTCTCAGCCGCCCCCCCCCACTCCAAAAAAACATGAGCATCTCATCCCCTTCGCTATGGGGTGGGGGGGGGGGGCGCGCCGAAATAGATTAATACAAAAAATTACCATAGGCGTGGAAAGAGAAACTGCACGACAAACGGCCTCTATACGTATCATATAATCTTTCTACTCTGTTTTGAAAAAAAATACAAGCCCCATCAAAGCGTTTTTTTTTATGTTAAAATGTCCTAATAGCTGATCTTGAAGCCAAAAGACGGTATCGGGATAGGCAGCCCATAGGACGCGGAATTGCTGCCCGTATCTTCCTTCCCTGTATAAGTGTTGAATCTGGTGTTGCCCTGAGCGGAGTACACCAAGGCAAGCATATTTTCCAGCGCCACGTATAGTTCATACTGCGTCTTTTTCTTTTCGTTATGGCCCAGGATAGAAAGCTTGGCATCTAGAGATAGTGTGGGAGTAGCGCGGTTATTTTCGTCACGAACGCCGGCTCGCCGGTATTTTTCAATAAAAACATCCTGGTCAAGCACATAGACGGGATAAGAGGTAATGGGTCCCGTGATCCGCGTAAGCTGGGTTCCATCGGCAAATCCAAAATGTGTATAGATATTGATCCGAGGAGTGGGTTTGATGTTGAGAATCAGATTCAAATTATGGAAGCGGTGATACGAGGGAAAGTACCAGTCCGTTCCCCGGTTCCCTCCGGAATAACCCATTGATGAATTACCGCCTTGGGGATCGCGGTATTTAGCCCAGTTAAAGGAATAGGACACCCAACCGTCCCAATACCGGGACTGTATTTTTTGCAGCATCACGTCTATACCCCAAATCCTGCCTTCACCATCGAATGAAGGCTTAGGTTTTAACTCACCAATACCTGCTTCTACCGGGATATAGGCCCGGTCAAATACGTACTTGTAGTACCCTTCAATGTTAAAACTCAGCCCATAGGGGAATGTTATTTTGGCGCCTAGTACAGAAGTCCATGAGCGGTTTGGTTTTCCTTCGGAGAGGTTGAAGCGCTCTTCTACCATAGAAACCATGTTGTTTATGGAAGAGAAAAGGCCGGTTCCGGCGCTGAGATCCAGGGACTCGATAAGTCCTCGGTCTTTGAGCACATTAAAATCCGTACTGAGCCGGGGATTTAACACAGGGCTGGTAGAGACGGAAAAACCTTTCCCCAGCAGAAAAAAGTGATCCAGCCGCAGCCCCAACTCGGCCCCGAACCGTCCATCAGGCGGCTTGTATTCCACTAAGGCGTAACCGGACGTAGAAAAGATGTGGTTATCTACATTGGGAGCGTAACTCGTAGGATAGTGGATGATCAAATAATCCCAAAGTTCCGGGGGAAGGGCATACTGGCCGAGCTGCGAGGCTACTTTGGCCTTATCATCGTTGCTCAAACCGCGAAAGGACGTTTCCATGAGGAGCCGGTAAAACCCTTTATCGGTATAATGGCTGAATAGTTCCTGTATACCGGCGGCGCCGAGGAACCCTTTTCCTATGTCCCAATCCCAGTCTATCCGCCCCTGGGCGTTGGCATTGATGGTGTTTTCATCAAACACGGTTTCGGTGGTAAAGTTGTAAGGATCTTTAAACGATGCAAAGCCGGACAAAAACGAAGCATACCGGGCGTTGAATTCATCCGAAAATTCCTTGCTAATATCGTAAGATTCAACCCCGTCGATGGTCATTTGATGATACCCTGCCCCCACTGTTCCCTTGAGGAGCATATCATTCCGGGGATTCCAGGAAAGTCCGGCGGTTATAAACCCCTGGTAGTTGACATAGTCGTCGCTTACATCGGAATTACTGTGGAGTCCGTCTTCATTGGAGGAATTTTCAAAGCTCACCCCGACTCCATCCATACCCCAAAATCCGGCGGCCTGGAATTCCAGATCATCAAAAAAACGGTAATTCGCGGTGATCGTACCGTTTCTGATATAGGGCGCTACCCGGACATAGTTTATAACGTTAAGTTCAGAAATAGAGCCGGCAAGCTGTTTTGCCAGCCACACTACGGGATCGTAGTACGTTACCCTTCCCATAAACATGATCCCCCCCTTGCCAAGGGGGAAGGAAAGGTTGAAGTTAGCGGCGCTGGTATTGACGCTTAACTCAAATTCGGTTTCCGTTGGGGAAGGCTTTTTGGATGTTACCTCTAGAATTCCCGAAATAGTATGCCCATACCGAACGGAGAAAACCCCGTGAGAAAGCTGGGCGCTCTCGACCATCCGGGGATCGAAGATGGAAAAGCCTCCGCCCCAGTGATAGGGATTGTCAATGTAATAGCCGTCCAGAAAAGCGCTCATGTCCCCCGGATCGCCGCCCCGGATACTCGGCTGGGCATTGAAAAAACCTGCGTAACCTACGCCGGGGAGCAATTTGATGGTAGTCATCACATCCTGGATAATACCAATCTCGCCGGTCTGGGCAATTTCCCGCTCTGAAACAGCAACGCTGCGGCCCGTCTTGGTTTCGCCGGTTTCCGGTCTGGAAGCCTCGATGATCAGCTCCCTGCTCTCCATAACCCCAGAAAGCCGTAACCCCAGGGAGAGTTTTGCGGTTTCCGGGGCCAGAGCGGTTCTGCCGCTCTCGTAACCAGGATAAGCCGCTCGAATTATGACCGTCCGGTCATCCGGCGCAGAAATCACCGCCTTCCCGTCAGCGTCACAAACGTATTCTCTCCCGTCCCACGCGCGGATAATCGCTCCCTCCAGGGGGATACCCAGTTCGGTATCCTCCACTGTAATCTCCACATCCCTCGCAAAGAGTGGAAAAAGAGCGAACAGGAACGCCGCTATGAAGTACGCAAGACAAAAAACGCGCCTTTTGAGGTTAGATGGGGCAACCTCCGGCGTACTCCTAGCTCTCGTCAACGTCCTCTGTGACAAATTCCTCTTCCGCCGGCTCGGTTTCTTGCTCAAGTTTACGTTTCTCCAGGATCTCCTGCATATAAACATCCAGATCTTGGATATTCTTATCGAAAAGCTTGATCCCCCGGTAACGCTTCATGCCGGTACCAGCCGGAATGGGGTGACCGATGATGATATTTTCCTTGAGCCCCCGCAGGTAATCTGTGGAGCCGGCAATGGCCGCATTGGTAAGTACCCTGGTAGTCTCCTGGAAGCTCGCCGCCGAAAGGAAAGAATCGATGTTAAGGCTTGCCTTGGTAATCCCCTGAAACATGGGCCGGGCTACCGCCGGTTGGCCGCCTTCGGCAATGACCCGGTTGTTCTCTTCGTGGAAGCGGTACTTATCTACCATCTGACCGTAGATAAACTTGGTGTCCCCAACCGCCACGATCTCCACTTTCCGCATCATCTGGCGGACGATCACCCCGATATGCTTATCGTTGATAGATACACCCTGAAGGCGGTAAACCTGCTGGATCTCATCCATAAGGTAGCGCTGAAGGGTAGCCTCGCCGAGGATATGCAAAATGTCATGGGCATTGACGGTGCCTACGCAGAGGGCCTCCCCTGCTTCCACAGTATCACCATCCCGCACTAAAAGACGTTTGGTCATAGGGATAAGGTGTTTAAATTCCTTCCCAAAGGCATCCTCCACCGTTACCACCCGTTTACCTTTGACTATCCCCTTAAAGTACACGGTTCCCGCCACCTGAGCCAGAACCGCCGGGCTTTTGGGTTTACGGGCCTCAAAGAGTTCGCTCACCCGGGGAAGGCCGGAGGTAATATCCATAGCCTTGGCGGATTCTTTGAGGGTCTTGGCTATGGTTCGTCCCGCATGTATCCGTTCTCCCTCATCAACCTGGATATAAGCGCCGCCCGGCAGGAAGTAAGAAGCCAGTTCATTCCCCGCTTCATCGATAACGAAAATCCTCGGCTGCTTGCTCTCCAGTTGAAATTCGGTGATCCGTTTTTCGATATTACCGGTCTCCTCATCAATCTCTTCTTTGAGGGTAGTACCGGGGATAATATCCTCGTATTTGATTATGCCCGAAACTTCGGCGATGATAGGATCCGAGAAGGGATCAAAGGTGGCGATAGTCTTCTCCGCTTCCACTACATCGCCTTTTTTCACCATGAATTCAGAACCATTGCGGATCTCGATTTTCTGATCTTGGCCGATAAGGTAGAGGTACTTCGATTCGCTCTGCGGGGCTTGCAGCACCATGGCGTAGGCGATTTCCGGCGAAAGCGTCTCTTTACTGCCGTGTTTGATGATAGGTTCACCCCGGATGATCCGCTTGCCATCCTCTACCAGCAGCGTATCCTTATGCTCAAGTTTGTACTGCTTCATCACCTTATTGACTATCGCATATCCTCGGCGAGTAAAAAGCCAGTGCCCGTCGGTTAGTTCCACATGGGCGCCGGATACATCCCGTATATATACCGGGTATTTAAGAAAGGTACGGTTCTCTTCGCTGATCTTCGTCGCGGCCCCGCCGATATGGAAGGTTCGCATCGTAAGCTGCGTCCCCGGCTGACCGATGGACTGGGCGGCGATAGTTCCAACAGCCTCGCCAATATCAACCGAACGATTGGTGGCAAGATTCCGGCCATAGCACTTACGGCAAACGCCATGCTTGGCCTCACAGGTCAGTACCGTCCTGATCCGCACGGTTTCCACTCCCGCAGCTTCGATGGCGGTCACAATTTCCTCTGTGATTTCCTGGTTTACATCCACGATGAGCTCCCCGGTGATAGGATGCTTCACCCGCTCCAGGGTATACCTGCCGATAATACGGTCACTCAACGGCTCAACAATGTCTTCGCCGTCCTTGATAGCCGAATAGGAGATACCGTTGATGGTACCACAGTCGTCCTCATTGACTACAACATCCTGGGCAATATCCACCAAGCGCCGGGTAAGGTAACCCGCTTCGGCGGTCTTAAGCGCAGTGTCGGCAAGCCCCTTGCGCGCGCCGTTGGTTGAAATAAAGAACTCGATAACCGACAGTCCTTCTTTGAAATTTGAACGGATCGGCAGTTCTATAATGTCGCCGGAAGGCTTTGCCATAAGCCCCCGCATTCCCGCAAGCTGCCGAATCTGGTTACGGCTTCCCCGCGCGCCGGAATTGGCCATCATATATACCGAGTTAAATCCGTCCCGGTCAGCCTCCAGGGTCTTCATCATGATATTGGTTAAGTCTTCGTTGGTTTTAGACCAGACTTCTACAACACGATTGTAACGTTCTTCCTGGGTGATATGCCCCTGACGCCACTGCTTCTGAATGCTATCAACTTCACGGTTAGCCTTTTCGATCATCTCTGGTTTTTCTTTGGGTACCACGATGTCGTCCACCCCAATGGTAGCGCCGAAAACGGTGGCGTATTTGTAGCCCGTAGCTTTGATGGCGTCCAGCATCTTTACCGTCGTCCAAGAGCCTTTATCGCTGAAAATATGCTCGATAAGCGCCCTTAGTTCTTTATCTTTGAGTTCATAATTGATAAAGGGAATCTCCGGGGGTAGTTCCTCGTTGAATACTAACCGTCCGGGAGTAGTCTCGATGAGACCATCAGCCTCCAGCGCGACCTCTTTCCCTGCCTTTTCCCACACGGGTAACTTGGTAGGCTTTACCTTAATTACCGCTTCCCAGTCCAGAGATTTAGCCTCCACCGCCATGAGAATTTCTTCCATAGATGAATAGCGGGGCGTTTTATGCTTGGTTTTTGCCTTTCCCGAACCAGGCCGCTTGGCGTTAGGCTTGATCCGGGTAAGGAAGTTGATCCCCAACACCATATCCTGAGAGGGGAAGACAATCGTCTTGCCGTTGGCGGGGTTAAGGAGGTTCCGGGCGGAAAGCATCAACGTCCAGCACTCCATCTGGGCAGCTTGGGTTAGAGGCACATGCACCGCCATCTGGTCTCCGTCAAAGTCGGCGTTAAACGCATGGCACACCAGCGGGTGCAATTTGATGGCCTTCCCTTCCACTAATACCGGCTCAAACGCTTGTATCCCCAGGCGGTGCAGGGTGGGCGCACGGTTGAGGAGTACCGGATGCTCCTTTACCACCTCATCCAGAATGGCGAAAACCTCAGGCGTCTCCTGCTCCACCAGGATCTTCGCCTTCTTGATATTGTAAACCACGTCCTTATCGACGAGTTTCTTCATTATAAACGGCTTGAAAAGCTCCAGCGCCATCTTGGTGGGAAGCCCGCACTGCCACATCTTGAGATCCGGCCCTACGGTGATTACGCTACGGCCCGAATAGTCAACCCGCTTGCCCAAAAGGTTTTGCCGGAACCGGCCCTGCTTACCCTTGAGCATATCGCTGATGGACTTGAGGGGCCGGTTACTGGCGCCTTTGACCACCCGCTTCTTCTTGGAATTGTCAAAAAGGGCATCCACCGCTTCCTGTAGCATCCGCTTCTCGTTACGGATGATGATCTCCGGGGCATTCAAGGTCTGGAGACGTTTAAGCCGGTTATTCCGGTTGATAACCCGCCGGTATAAATCGTTGAGATCGCTGGTGGCAAAACGCCCGCCGTCAAGCTGTACCATAGGCCGCAGTTCCGGCGGTATCACCGGGATCACGTCCAGGATCATCCACTCAGGTTTGTTTTGGGAATTGCGGAAATTTTCTACGATTTCAATCCGCTTGAGGAGCCGTTTGTCAGATTTTGCTCCTTTTTCGATCATTCTGGCCCGCAACTCCACCGTCATCTGATCGAGGTTGATGTTTTCTAACAGGGTTCGAACCGCTTCCGCGCCCATACCGGCGCTGAATCCGCCGCCGTAGCGTTCCTGCGCCTCGAAGTATTCCTCCTCGGTAAGGAGTTGCATCTTCTTAAGATCGGTATCACCCGGATCAATAACCACATATTTTTCGTAGTAGAGCACTGAGCGGAGATTGGCCATGGTCATATCCAAAAGGAGCCCCATGCGACTGGGTACAGAACGGTAATACCAGATATGGGACACCGGAGCGGCCAGTTCTATATGACCCATCCGTTCCCGGCGTACCTTGAAGTGGGTAACTTCCACACCGCAACGGTCGCAAATTACCCCCTTATAGCGAATGGACTTGAATTTACCGCAGTAACATTCCCATTCTTTAGTGGTTCCAAAGATCCGTTCACAGAAAAGGCCGTCTTTTTCGGGCCGCAGAGTGCGGTAATTGATGGTTTCCGGTTTTTTTACCTCTCCATACGACCAGGCCCGGATCATATCCGGGGAAGCCAGTTGAATCATGATCGAATCAAAATCTTGTATGTCCCGCATCGCGTTCTCCCTTAGAAATTACTTCCCGACTTCGTAATCAACTCTTCATCCCGCTCGGTGAGGGGAATCTGCTTACCTTTACCATCATAAATAGTCATATCAAGGGCCAGCCCTCGCAATTCCTGTACCAGCACATTGAAAGATTCAGGGATTCCCGCTGTGGTAGAAGGCTCGCCCTTCACTATAGCCTCGTAGATCTTGGAACGGCCCGTCATATCGTCAGACTTGATGGTCAAAAGCTCCTGCAAGGTATTAGCCGCCCCGTAAGCTTCCAGAGCCCATACCTCCATCTCTCCAAGACGCTGGCCTCCGAATTGAGCCTTACCACCCAAGGGTTGCTGGGTCACTAGGGAGTAGGGGCCGGTAGAACGGGCGTGCATCTTATCGTCTACCAGGTGGTGCAGCTTGAGGAAGTAGATAACCCCGCAGAAGATAGGATTCACAAATGCCTCTCCCGTGCGGCCATCCCGTAAGGTGGTCTTGGAAGTCACCGGCAACCCGGCGGCTTTAAGCTTCTTTTCGATCTGTTCCGTAGAGGGAGACTGGAACACCGGGACAGAGAACCATTCGTCCAAAGTGCTGGCTGCCCAACCCAGCTCTGTTTCTAGAAGCTGACCGATGTTCATTCGAGAAGGAACACCCAAAGGGGTCAGACAGATGTCTAGGGGAGTACCATCTTCCATATAGGGCATATCTTCTTCCGGAAGAATCCGGGCAACAACGCCTTTGTTTCCGTGGCGTCCCGCCATCTTATCCCCTTCTCGAAGTTTCCGCTTGGTAGCGATAAGTACCTTTACCAGCTCATCCACTCCAGGATTAAGGTCATCTCCTTCGGTACGTTTGAGCCGTTGTATATCGATGATCGTCCCTTCGATGCCGTGAGGTACCCTCAAACTGGAATCCCGTACCTCTTTAGCTTTTTCACCAAAGATCGAATTAAGGAGCTTGAATTCCGGGGTGGTTTCAGTCTCGCTCTTGGGAGTCACCTTACCTACCAGAATATCCCCGGAACGAACCTTAGCGCCCACCCGAATGATCCCTTCGGCGTCCAGGTTGTCCAAACTCTTTTCGCTGGTGTTGGGAATATCTCTGGTGATCTTCTCCGGTCCCAGTTTGGTTTCCCGTACCTCGGTGAGAAACTCTTTAATATGGATGGAAGTGAACATATCCTCCTTCACCACACGCTGGGAAATAAGGATAGAGTCTTCATAATTGTAACCGTTCCAGGGCATAAAGCCTACCAGAATGTTTCGTCCCAAGGCGAGTTCTCCGCCTCTCGTCGCGGGACCATCAGCAATGACCTGACCGGCCACCACCTTTTCTCCCAACTTTACCACAGGCCGTTGATTGTAACAGGTATCTTGGTTGGTTCGCTGGAACTTTACCAGGCGGTACACATCTAAGCCATCGGCATTAGTTTCCGGAAAAACCACCGGACTTGCGGCTTCTTTGTCAGACTCCGCAGGCTGTACCGTGATCTCATGGGAGGTAACCCGAATCACCGTACCATCCCGACGGGCCTTTACCAGCACCCCTGAATCGTAGGCGCACTTCCCTTCCATACCGGTTCCCACCCGAGGAGCCTCCGGAAAGATGAGCGGTACAGCCTGACGCTGCATATTGGAACCCATCAATGCCCGGTTGGCGTCATCGTGTTCCAGGAAAGGAATGAGAGAGGCCGATACGGAAATGATCTGCTTCGGCGACACGTCCATGTACTGAATATCTTCCGGCGCCCTGGTGGTATAATCTCCCTGACGCCGGCAGGATATTTGCCCATCGGCAAAAGAACCATTGCTATTCAGCTTAGCCGAAGCCTGGGCAATATAGTAACGATCCTCATCCATAGCCGAGAGATACTCAATATCCGAAGTGGCGGTCCCATTTACCACTTTACGGTAGGGGGTTTCCAGAAAACCATACTCGTTCACCCTGGTATAGTTAGCCAAGGACACGATAAGGCCGATATTCGGCCCTTCCGGGGTCTCGATAGGGCACATTCTGCCGTAGTGGGTGTAGTGCACATCCCGAACCTCAAAACCCGCCCGGTCACGGGAAAGACCTCCGGGCCCCAGGGCGTTAAGCCGGCGCTTATGGGTCAACTCCGCCAGGGGGTTCACCTGATCCATAAACTGCGAAAGCTGACTAGAACCAAAGAATTCCTTGATAGCCGCCACCACCGGTTTTATAGAGATCAGATCTTGCGGCTTGATCGTATCGGTCTCTTTCAGGCTCATCCGCTCCTTGGCGATTCGTTCCATGCGGCTAAAAGCGGTCTTCATGGCGTTGGCCATGAGTTCCCCCACTGACCGTACTCGCCGGTTCCCCAGGTGATCAATATCATCTATGTTTTCATCGCCCACGTAGACCTTGATAAGAAATTTCATGGTAGCGATGATGTCTTGCCTCGTGAGGGTGAACTCCTCCAGACCGGGCCGGAAGTCAAATTTCTTATTGAGCTTGTAGCGTCCTACCCTGCCAAGATCGTAACGCCGGGATGTAAAGAACATTCCCAAAAGATCCTTTTCAGCGGCCTCTACCGTGATAGACTCCCCCGGCATAAGTACCGAATACACCGCCGACAGGGCATCTTCTTTGGAAGGCTCATCCCGTCCGGGATCATCTTTCATAAACTTAATCTCTTCCCGTTCAAAACAATTAAGAAGCATATTGGAATTGAGGGAATCGGCGCCTTCAAATTGGATAACCTCGACAGATGCCACGCCATAGGACAGGAGTTCATCCACGTTATGAGGGTGAAGTCTTTCTCCTGCCCGGTAGAGCTTTTTCTGCCCGTTCTCATCGACATTCGCGCTTCTATCTTTGCCAATCCCGGCGCTCGTATCGGCGATCCAAACCGCCTTTGCCAACACCTTGCCGGAAAACCGCTCTTTAGTTTCCCGGTCATCTTTGACTTTCAGTGTCTCCGTTTTATAGAAGGAATGAATGATCGCTTCCCGGTTTTCGTACCCCAGCGCGCGCAAGAATATGGTTCCCAGGATCCGTTTTTTTCGGTCGATCTTGGCATAGATCAACTCCCGTTTCTGGTCAATCTCGAATTCCAGCCAGGAACCCCGGTAGGGGATGATTCGAGACGAAAAAATTCCCTTTTCGTGACTAAAAATAACCCCGGGCGAACGATGAATCTGAGAAACCACCACTCGTTCCGCGCCATTGATGATAAAAGTACCCCGTTCACTCATGATGGGGACATCTCCCATGTAAATATCCTTTTGGCGGATTTCACCGGTCTGTTGGAAGATGAGGTTGATCCGGGCTTTCAAAGGCATCGCATAGGTTAAACCTTTTTGTTTGCAGTCTAGTTCGGAAAACTTGATATTCTCCTCGTCCAAGGTGTAGTACTCGTATTCCAAAACCATGTCGCCATTGGGACTTTCGATGGGGAAGGTGGTCTTGAATGCTTCCTCAAGCCCCTGTATCTCCGGGGTTTCTTTCTTTCTGAGTCGATCCTGTTGTAGAAAACGCTCGTATGAAGAGAGCTGAATATCGATAAGATCTGGAAGTTCCATCACATCCTGAATATCCTTACCAATATAGGT
The DNA here is from genome assembly GCA_031257105.1 of Treponema sp. Taxonomy (GTDB): domain Bacteria; phylum Spirochaetota; class Spirochaetia; order Treponematales; family Breznakiellaceae; genus JAIRPG01. The sequence continues at coordinate 6,940 of JAIRPG010000090.1, read as the reverse complement.
TCGTTTATCGATTGTTTTTCCTTGCGCCATTTAATCCCCCAACCATGGTTACTAGATCACGAAAAGGCCCCGGTATTTACCGGAAGCCTTTCCTTGAACTTTTTTAGTGCGTTCAAAAGATTTTTAGAGAAAAAAGACTTTTCGCATCCCTTTCTATAAAAGGACCGCTTACTGAATCTCAACCGTACCGCCGGCGGCAGTGATCTGCTCCTTGATCTTCGCGGCTTCATCCTTGGAAACATTCTCTTTGAGGGGTTTTGGCGCCCCTTCAACAAGATCTTTCGCTTCTTTAAGCCCTAAACCCGTCACTGCCCGGACTTCTTTAATAACCGCAATCTTCTTAGAGTCATCAAAAGCCTTGAGAATAACATTAAATTCCGTCTTCTCCTCAGCGGCTTCAGCAGGGGCCGCTCCTCCGGGAGCTGCGCCAACTGCGGCTACGGCCACGGGAGCTGCGGCGGAAACACCGAATTTTTCTTCCATTGCTTTAACAAGTTCCGCAATCTCCAGAACCGTCATGGAAGAAATCGCCTCGAGAATCTCATCATTAGTAAGGGCTGCCATATTATCTTCTCCTTAAATTTGGTTTTCCGCAGTCTATACGAACCGCGTCCGGCTTAGCCGGGTAATAAATCCGCCAGATAAGCAACCTCGTTATGAAGTCTGACAGATTTTTATTTTCTACCCTAGAGGTTATGATGCCTCCGCTTTTTTATCTGCAACAGCCTTAATGGTTCGCACCAATCGGGCGTTAATATCATTCAGGGCAGCGGCAAGGTTCCGGGCAGGGGCGTTCATAACCGACATGAGCATAGATAACAACTCCAGTCTGCCGGGAAGCTTGGAAAACGCCTCTATCTCGGCGGCGCCGTATACCGTTTTACCCACTAAGCCGCCCTTAACCTTGAGCGCCGGGATTTCTTTGGCAAACTCAAAGAGGACTTTAGCTACTTCATTTGAATCCTTGGGAGCTATAGTTACCGCCGTAGGACCGGTAAGATAGGAAGCTACATCCGGTGCGGCAAGCTGCTCAAAGGCTATGCGGGCAAAATTATTCTTTACCACTTTAAACCGGGCGTCTTTTTCCCGTAACTGCTTCCGCAAACCGGTGATCTGCTCCACCGTTAAGCCCCGGTAATCAGTAAAAATAAAGTCCTTTGATACACTAAAGGTATCCTTCAATGCGCCGATAGCCGCAACCTTTGTCTCTTGTATCTTTTTAGCAACAATCGCCATAATTTCTCCTTATTACCTTATTGAAAGCCCGTTTCAATCCTCTTCCTTCATTGCCACCCATACACCAGGCCCCATGGTGGAAGATACAGAAACCGTCTGGATAAACTCACCCTTTACATCCGCAGGGCGCTTCCGTCTGATTTCAGTAACTACAATTCGGATGTTTTCAGCGATTTTTTCGCCTTCCATGGAAACTTTGCCCACAGCGAGATGCACCACTCCCGTTTTATCGGCCCGGAATTCGACCCGGCCTTTCCTGAGTTCCGCCAGCGCGCCCTTGAGATCAAAGGTAACCGTGCCGGTTTTGGGGTTAGGCATCAAACCCTTGCGGCCTAAAATCATACCCAGCTTTCCCACATCTTTCATCATATCGGGAGTAGCAACCGCGATATCGAAATCGAGCCACCCTCCTTTCACTTTCTCGATGAGATCTTCAGCGCCTACGTAAGCAGCTCCCGCTTCCTGAGCCTCTTTTTCCTTCTCAGCCTTGCAGAAAACTAGTACCTTTTTCTCTGTTCTAAACTGATGCGGTAAAACCACCGTATCACGGACAGATTGGCTTTTTTTCAAGTTTACCTTGACAGAGAGATCCACTGTCTCGTCAAATTTTGCCGATGCCATGGTTCGAACCAGATTCACCGCAGCGCCGAGATCGTACAAATTGTTCCTTTCATATTTTTTAATGTTTTCACGGTATTTTTTTCCACGGCTCATTTTTCCACCTCGACACCCATAGACCGGGCAGTTCCCGCGATGATCTTCATCGCCGCGTCAAGATTATTAGCTGAAAGATCCGCCATTTTGAGCTTGGCAATCTCTTCACACTTCGCCAAAGGAAGCTTTCCAACCTTGGTCTTGTGTGGCTCGGGGGATCCTTTTGCAAGCCCGATAGCTTTCTTTATTAAAACAGCCGCCGGGGGTGTTTTAAGAATAAAAGTGAAAGACTTATCCACATATACCGTGATAACTACCGGTATGATAAGTCCCGGCTCCATCGTCTTCGTCCTATCGTTGAACTGCTGGACGAACTGCGGCGCACTTACGCCATGAGGCCCCAAAGCCGGCCCTACAGGGGGGGCTGGTGTAGCCTTGCCTGCCGGACATTGGAGCTTGATCACGGCGGTGACCTTTTTCTTTGCCATACAACTCTCCTTCGTGGTATGCCGGAAATACCCTTTCGGTGTTTTTCTGGCTAACAAGGTTCTTTTCCAAACCTCTCCCACTTATTTTAAGGAAAAAGAGAAGAGGAAACTGTTCCCCGCTCTCACTCCCCGCTTTACGATTTCTCCACCTGTAAGAGGTCAACTTCCACAGGGGTATTCCGGCCAAATATACCAACCATTACTTTAAGCTTGTTCTTTTCCTGATTAACTTCTTCAATGGTTCCGGTGAAAGATTCAAACGGCCCATCGATAATTTTAACCTGCTCTCCAATAGAAAAGGATTGCTTTGACCGAACCGGTCGTTCACCCTTAATCTCTCCAGACTTCTGGAGAATCGCCCGAGCTTCATCTCCGGACAGCGGCTGTGGCTTTCTATCGCCTTGCATCCCCACAAAGCCGGTTACTCCCTGAATCTTCTTTATCTTAGAGCAGGTGTCCTTCCAGTTCAGATCTGGTAAATCCATCTCCACCAAGATATAACAAGGAAGAAACTTTTTAGTAGTAATCCGCTTCTTCCCATCCCGAACCTCTACAACTTCCTCCGAGGGAACTTTCACATCCCGCACAATCTCTTTGTCTAACTCCCCCGCTTCAGACATTATGCGTATCGTTTTTTCTATTTTGTTCTCGTACCCTGAATAAGTGTGGAGAACATACCAGCCCGTTGCCATGATTTTCCCTTCTTAGCCGCCAAAAATCGTCTGCACTCCAAGGAGAAGAATCACATCCATCAATCCCAAAACAGCGGCAATAATGATTGTGGAAACGATGACTATCTTAACCGAGCCAACAACATCATCCCGGCTAGGCCATATAACCTTCCGAAGCTCAGCGTAAGATTCCCTGATAAATTGAACAAGCTTACCCATGACACCTCTCCACAGCTTCCGGTTCATCCGTTATTATACAAAAAATCCAGGCGCAGTAGGCTTCGAACCCACGACCTGCGGTTTTGGAGACCGCCGCTCTACCAACTGAGCTATACGCCTATTCGACTATTTTATCTTTGTTTCCTTATGCAGGGTATGTTTCCGGTCAAACGGGCAATATTTGTTAAACTCCAGCTTTTCCTGTGTGTTACGCCGGTTCTTTTTGGTCGTATAGTTTTTCCTTTTACACTCATTACACTGTAAAGCTATTAATTCAACTGCCGTTTTCTTACTTGCCATTATTTCATCTCCTACCAGCCCTCGATCAGAATCGAACTGATGACCTTATCCTTACCATGGATATGCTCTACCGACTGAGCTACAAGGGCATAATGCCTCTTTCTATCACGTTTAATGAACATACCAAGCCATATCGTTTATGTCAATGGTTTCGATTGTATCTTTCTTGCCCGGGGGGGGACTTGAACCCCCAAGCCCTCACGAGCACTAGTACCTGAAACTAGCGTGTCTGCCAATTTCACCACCCGGGCTAATGTAGATAAGTATATAAATTCAGAGACTAAAGGTCAACCGGTGATTGATCGGAAGTTACCCATACCGGCCCGGCCTAATTTACTATATCGGGATTCACCCACGCATACACCCCCGGTATGGTCAGTCTCATTTCCGTGAGGCGCATATTGAAGATGCCCTCCGCCGGCATCGTTATCGGTACCATGCCGTTTCCGGGTTCTTCTACCAGAAAGGCGAAAAGGTTCCAGTAAGGGTTGTCCACGTTGTCCACGAACCATTCAAAGTACGGACGGGTATTTAGATTTCCCGTCCAGACTTTCTCCCCCCAAAATTTATCGAAAAAGTTGTAACCTTTATTCTCTCCATCATCAATATGCCCGTAGTAATAACCGGAAAGATTAATCTCGCCGGGCGATATGGCCTTGTCAGAAGGGACGCTGTTGACTCCTGGTTTGTGAAGGCCGTCTGAGTAATTCTTGTAATAGGAGTAATCGCCTTCCCGCCCGGTGTAATCCACGTATCCGCAGTACGGTTCCGCATTGCCCCAATTATAGACATCCTTCGTGAGGATGCGGTCTCCCACCCCCCGGTCGTAATACAACGCATCCCTGAAGAAATAGCCCGGGGCGGGGAGCAGGTTCGGGCCGCCATTGTAGCCCTCCTTTCTGTTGAAGCCCAGGATCTTACCGCTCATGACAAAGCCTTTGGTGGGCGTGTCCCGGTTCGTCAGTTTGCCGGTAAAAGTGGAGTCAGAGTCAATGTCTGCCCAGGCATTGGGGTCGCTACTCGCCGAGGAACCGGGGTTGGGCCGCCGGGTGTCACGGAATTCCAGCGTGCCCCCCGGGATGATGGCGAGGGTCTTGCCCCGCAAATCCAGCGCCGTGCCGTTCAGGTCCAGCTCGTATATGCCGGGGGACGGCAGGTAGGCCGGATACGGCCAGCTATGAAAATCGGTGACGCCGCCGCCGCGGTCTTTCCACTCAATGTTGGGATATGCCGCCTCGAAATCTGTCTTGCTGCCGGTGGTACGGAACATCAGCTCGTCGCGGGCCGCCTTGGGGAAGACATTCCGGCCGTCCAGGACATAGTCCCAGAACTCCTTCCAATCGGCGCTATTGCCGGTGGAAGGCGGGATAAAGGCATCGTAGTTCAGCATGGTGCGGCCTACGAGGGCATTGGTTCTTGGATGGGAGATGGTATTGCCGCTGCTCTTCAGCATACCTGTCGTATTCTTAAACAGAAGCCCGTTGGTATGGGTGGTAGTAGCATCAATAGAGGAGGTTTTGTTGTCCGGATCTGCGTCCTTGAAGGCGAAGACCGCCGCGTCCACGCCGACCGTCACCGTCCCCGTCGTGCGGATACCCGGACCCGGCACATTGTCGCGCTCCGCTTTTCTGCCGCCGAAGGCGTAGACCACGCCGTTCGTTATCGTAATATCGCCCCTGCCGTCGATACCCGCCCCGCCGTCAAGGGTATAGTTGCCGGTAGGGCCGCCAAAGGCAAAGACCGTGCCGCCCGTAATGGTTATCGTCCTGCCGTTGTTTACCAGCGGCGCACCGTACGCGACGCCGATACCCGCCGCGCCGCTGCCGCCTATGGCGTAGATATTCCCCTCGACAATCTTGATATTACCGCAGTTTTCCAGCAACATGTCACTAGCGGAGGATGCGCCGATACCCGCCGCCCTGCTGCCGCCTATGGCGGTAAGGGAGCCGCTTCCCTGTATTTCAACACTGGAATTGTAATTGACCTCAAGACCCGCCTTGTCGTTGACGTCGACGTCATTACCGCCGTAGAGGGGGTGATGCCTTTTCAGCACATTGTCGCCCCGCAGGGTAAGAATAACATCCGCCGACGCGCCGGTATCCCGGCGGCCTATCCTCATGGGAGCATACCTGCCCCTTCCGGTAAGGATGTTAATCTTCGCGTTGTCCAGGGTTACGTTTATATTCCGGCCCGTTAGGATCTCAATATACTTTCCGATGGTCTCGCCGGTAACTTTTACACCCGACCGTTCGATGCTGTAGCTCCCGAAGGGGCCGTATAGTCCCTTCGAGTTCACCCAGGAATCGGAGGTCACCACAGGCGCGGTTTTGTCATACAGGTTGTCATACGGGTTGGGGAGGGGGACGCCAATATATTCGAAGCTCCAGTAGTCTGTCCTCGCGGGGGGCAGGCGCTCGTTCAGCCAAATAATGTCTCCGGCCAGGGGCGTCCAGCACACCGGCGCGGAAATCCCGGGCTCCCAGCCGTCCCGTTTCCCCACCACCACAAAGTAGATGTTCCGCCCCGTGAAAACGCCGTTGGAACCGTAGATGTTTTCCAAAAGCCCTTCCATGATGCCGGCCACCTCTCTCTTCGTACCGAGGGCGATAATGCTCTCTCTATTTGCATCGCCCTCCAAATACCATATCTCGTAGCTGGTGGGCTGATCGCCCACGCCGGGCGGGTTGATGTGGTAGCCGGTCTGGGTATGACCGCGGGTTTCATTCCCCCCCAGCGGAAAATCCAGGGTCAGGCTCGGCGCGCCCAGCGTCTGTCCGGCGCTAACCTCCACCGTGTAGATGGCGTCTACGGCGTGCTCTGGCCCGGTTTCATTGTCTATCACCCGTATCGCGTATGTTCGCGCTTCTGGAAAAGGGGTATCGGTGGGATCGCCTATCTCCTCGGCGCTAAGCCGGTAACCGGGCGCCGCCGTCCCGTACTCCAGTTGGATCGTGGATCCATCGGTACCGCTTTTGTACACGACCAGTTCGCTCACCCCGATCCCTGGCACCGGGTTGATCTTCTCGTTTTTCCGGTAGTTTGTCTTCATCGGCACCGCTATCAGCATGGGAGTAAAGACTACTGACGGCGCGTCTACCCAGATGTTGTAGTTCGCTTTGGCCGCCGCCGAGTATCCGGGTACTTTTACCGCCACCGTCATCGGGTTCGCAGGCGGGGGCATCAGCGGCCCAAGACTATTTAACCCCTGCCCCGTGCTTCCGAGACTTTTTATCTCTAGTTCAAAGTTGCCGCCGGTAACCTGCTCCATATTCCCCGTGGCCAAGTTCCGGGTGTACACGGCCAGATGGCTTTTCTCGACATATTGTCCTGATGCGTATGCCGTCTTGAAGGGGATTACCTGTATCTGTTCGC
>JAIRPG010000037.1 GCA_031257105.1 Treponema sp. | reverse complement strand
GCCGCGCCTGAACCATATAAGCTGGGCGTTGACCCGCTCAGGGTCGTAAAAAGAAGCGGGGCTGTCGAATTCGCCGATGATCTTCTCGTAGCTCACCAGACCGCAGGAGGGCTCCACCGCGCAGTCGGAAAAATGACCGATAGGCAGGGACACGGCCTCAGTCCGTTCATGGATAGCGTTTTCTTCGGAAAAATCGAGAAAAACACCGCTGTACACTGCGGAGCATATCTTCTTGGATCCTTGAGTATTGGGGATAACATCGGTTCTGATAAGCCCCGTTTCCTCCAGTTTTTTGACATTCGTGGCAATAGTGGAAAGGGGAAGGCCAAAAATTTCAGGTAATTCTGAAAGATGAACCGGCCCGGCGAGGATTTTTTTGAGAATTTCCACCCGCAGTTCATTGCCCAGGGACTTGGCGACTCCCAGAAGGCTGTTTATATCCTTCCGCAAGACCCGTCGGACATTCTCTTCGGTATAAATAACCTGTGATTGCTCCATCATCCGGCAACCTATCCTTTTCCCTTTTTTCTCGGAAAAATACTCTAAAAGTCTATTTATACCTATTTTTTCGTAATAAGATAAGTATAGCCCCCTGACGCCGGGCTGTCAACAGAAATTTTTGCTGCAGCTCAACCGCCTGCGCCGCCGTTCCAGATCGTTTCGCAGAGACGGAGAGAGCCCTTCCAATGCCAAGGCCGCTTCGGTAGCGGCCAGCGCCGTCTGGCAATCCCGCCCATGCCACTCCGCGTCAATCGCCAGAAGCCGGTATGCGGCGGCTTTGAGCGGCGCCGGATTATCCCCCTCGATGAGCCGCGTAAGGCAATCGAGTCCCTCGCTCCGGCGCGCTTCCCGCAGTCTATCACGGGCTACGAGAAGCAGCGCCCGCGGATGTCCCCGGGCGGCGGCGCGGGCCAGAAGTTCCGCCCCGGTTTCCCAATCCTCCCGGGTAAAGGTACTGCCGGCGCGCCGGAGCGTCTTCCGCCAGTGCAGGGCGAGATTTTCCATATCACAGGCAAGCGTTTCCGCCGTTTCCAATGGTTTTTCCGCAAGCCGAATCGCGGCGGCAAAGAGATGGGCCAATCCCGCAATATCCCTGATATTATGCTCGCAGATCCGTAAGAGATCCTCCGTTTTTCCGGTTCGTAAAAAGGCAAACCAAACCTCAGGCGCCAGCGCGCCCGGCATATCTCCCGTCCGGTCAAGCCCCAGAATCGAGGTTTCGATCTCCCCCAAAGAACAATTCGGCAGCACCCGTTTCCAGAGTCTTCGGCTGAGGTGGAGGAGATCCGCATGGCCGTATTCCGGCGGCTTTATCCCCTGCATAAGGCAGCGGGTCTTGAGAAGCGGCGCGTCAAAGGTTTTGCCGTTGTACGACACGACCACCGGCGAGACGCCTACCGTTGTCCCGTCTGCAGCGAATTCGGAGAGCAGCGCCGTGAGAAAATCCGATTCCCCCGGATAATCGAGGAGGAGGTATTGAGCCACCCGGAGCCGCATTGGAACAGCAACGTCCCCAGAGGACGCCGTATCCCGGACAAAACGCCCAAAAGCCGCCAGAAAGGCTACGGTCCCGGCGCCGCCGGAAAGGCCCGTGGTTTCCAGATCAAAAAAGAGCGCGTTTTCGGGAGTCCGCTGTTCTAACGTCACATCAGGAATCAGGATACCCAAGGATCGGGGTAAAACGCGGGGCGCAGGCGGGGGAAAATCAAGGTACACGACTCGGCGCAGCGTGTGGAATGAGATAGAAACCCATTCAGCGGGGAAACCTGCGGGAACGGTTTCCTCCTCCATAGGGTCTGAGCCGGGGGGCTCGTGAACTTTGGACGGAACCGCTTCCCTGATTCGCCGCAGCCTATCCCGAAGATTTACCGCCATCGTTTATGAAAAAATATCCACCTCCGCCCCCGGGACGAGTTCTCCGGCGGGAATTGCCGCGCCGCCGGGGCGGTAGGGATTCGGCAGGCGTTCAAAGGCGATTTCTCTTCCATTAACACATATCCGCTCCACACCCCGGCCTTTGCCGGAAAGGTGGTACACGAACCGCGCCGGATTTCCCCCGGCGGCAAAATCAAAGCGGAGGCCGTCAAGTTCCGCAGGCAGAACCGGATCGATGATAACGCTGCCGGCGGCGGCGCGGATCCCCAGAATGTTTGAGATAAGCTGGTTCAGATAAATTCCCGGGCCGCTGGAATACACGCGCCAGCCGGTCTTAACCGGGATATCGCCGGTCCGCAGCTTGTCAAAGTCCTTCATCGCGTCGTAACGGTTGTCGAAGCAGCCGTCGGAGCTGGAGAAATAACTGTTGGCCTGGCAGAGCAGGGCGTTTTTCACCGATACGCGGCGCAGGACGGGGCTGGCGCGGATAAGGGCGTTCCACGCCTCCGCCGCCTCGCCGGTCTTCGCCATCGCTTCGGCAAAACGGATATGGGCGTGCACATACTGGAGGCCGATTTCCCGCCCGAAGTTGGCCGCGGTTTCCGCCCGGGCAAAATAACGGTTGATCCCGCCGCGATAACGGCAGGCGGTATTCATAAGCCGTACGCCGTCGGGGTGGTACAGATGACGGCGGATACATTCCAGGTGCGCGGCGGTTTCGGGAAGCTCAAACAGTTCCGCGGTCATCCCCCGCGTCATGGGGAGCAGGCGGTACGAAAGGCCGGTCTCGTGATCCCGCGGGTGGAGCAGCAGCCGCTTGGTCCCGTCAGCCTCAAAGATGACAAACCCGGCGGCGATTCCGTCAACGATAACGTGGCGGTAAAAATCCCGGCGCAGTTCCTCCGCGAAGGCCGCCGCAGTTTGCGGCGCAAGTTGCGTTGCAGTTTGCGTTGCAGTTTGCGCCGCAGTTTGCGCCGCAGTTTGCGTTGCAAGTTGCGGTTTTAGAGCGCCCAGCGCTTTTTCCAGCGAGCGGAGGATTTGATAGAGGAGCGCGTTGGTCCAGCCGCTTGCCATTTTATCGCGGAGCCCCGCATCAAAGGGCTGGAGCGTATCGTCCCAATCGCCGTCTCCGTAGCGCAGCAAAGCGGTTCCGGGGATGAGTTTTCCCCGGATATGGGCAAACTGTTTTTCCAGATGTTCAAAGACGCTGCGCGCTTCCGGCGTTGACTCCGCGCTTCCCCGCCGGGCATAGGACACTTTCTCCTCAAGCAGAGCCGCGTCCCCCGATGCGTTCAGGTAATCCGCCAGGGCCTTCATGGGCCAGAGGATCACATCACCGTGGCTTTCTCCGGCGCGGATAGCGCGGTAGCGGTCAAACATGAACCACTGGGGCCATGAGCCGTCATCGTCAAACTGGGCGGCGTAAACGCGAAGGATGATTTCCCGCGCCGCTTTGAAATTGCCGGCGGCCATAAAAAATTCAAACGGCCCCTGGCATACATCCCTGGTTCCCCAAGCCGCGCCGCCGTACTGTTCAAGCCCGTGGGGAGAAGAAAAATGTATCCTCGCGTTATGGCTGTACCAGAGGCTCTGAAAATTCAGCGCTTCAAGCTGCGCCGCGGTTCCGGCGGCGTTGTTCTCAATTGAAAGTGAAAAATTGTTGATCCCGCCGCGCATCCATTGGCAGTACGCATCCGCTTCCGCCTCGAAGTCCATCGTTATGCCATCTTCCGCCGCGGTGGAAGCCTGCGGCCTGCCGTCAATCCTGCTCTCAAGGATATACGCGCATTGATCCGTATGTAAGAATTCCATCACCAGCAGATCTTCGCCCAGGGAGCCCGATTCAGGATAGAACCGCTCGTCCCCTGAAAGCGTAAAATCACGATCTGCATGGAGGACAAATTCAAGATCAGGGTAGTGATCTTTTGTCCTGGAAAAAGATCCCTCCCCGTGGCGGAGAAAGATCCGGTTTTCTTCCCGGCGTACTTCAGGCGGCGCTGAGGCGTATTCATCGGCGCCCCCCGCAAGCTGGGTATACAGCAGAAAGTCCCGGCGCTTGCCACGAAGGGATCGGGCGCGGAAAGAGAGGAGCGGCCGTTCCAGGGCAGTAAAAACCGTAACCTCAAGAATATCGGAACCGTCCGGATCGTCAATCTTATAAAGCCACCGGCTGTAATTAAGCCCCATCTCAAAAACCGCCGGCATGGCAAGCAGGCGGTAGGTTCCGTCAATGCGGACCATAAGCCTTTGGCCGGAAATCTTTTGAACGTTGAGGGCGTTCCGGCAGTTGGAAACGATCTTGTTAAAAGACGTATTCCCCGCCGCGATATGGGAATTGAAAACGCCGTACATAAACTGGGTAGCGGTTAAAATATCGTCCCGGGTAAAATCATTTTTTCCCGTGATGATGATATTCCCGTGGGGCCGTTCACAGCGCCTTTCTTTTTCCGCCGTTACGACATGGGCCGCCCGCCGGGTAAAAAAAGAAAGGAGATGTCCGTCTTCGCGCTCCTCCCGGCAGCGCTCCGGGTAGAACGCTTCAATCTCAGCAGCGTCCAGGGCGGCGGAAGAAAAAACATTCCCCGTATCAACCGCATAGCGGGGAATGGAAAGGACGGCGTTTGCGGGCTTCTTTTCTATTGCCGCGTACCGCGCCCTGATTTCCCCCGCCGGCAGGGGCTTTTCAATGGCGGTTTCAAGGTTCGGCAGAAAAGCCGCGTAGAAGACCGTTTCATGCCCGCCCGGGCCCAGTTCCGCAGGATCGGTCTGCAGCGCGGAAAAAGCGTACTCGTATTGATATATCCGGCTGTTCAGCCGCTCCGCGCCGAGTTCCGCCATGGCATTGTCAAATTTGTAAGAGAGGCCGTAGAAGGGATACCCGTCAACAGAATACGAAACAACCCGCTCAAAACAGCCCTGCTGCAGAAAGGGAAAGCCGGTTTCCTGGCGCTGGTTTTGCCGGGAACAGATAACCGCCCCTTCGGCTGTTTGAAACACCCTGTGATCGATGTATTGGGAATTGTACGCTTCGTTGCTCCGTACATGGCCCCACCCGGCAAGCCCGATGTCCTGGGCGTAGACCAGATCAAAACGCAGCCCGGCGCGCTGTTTTTCCGGCGCTTCAAGGCGGACGGTAAAAAACCACATCCGTTCCGTAACGGAAAGGACAACCCGCCAGGGAATACCATCGGCGATACCGGAATATTCCACGCTGTTGAGAGACACGCGGACCGCCGCGCCGGATGCTTTCCCCATGAGCGGCAGGGCTTTCATTCCGTTTCCGTAGATCCGCAGAAAGATCGTACCCGCCATGCCGTCAAGGTAATTGCCCGGAAGCTGGTTTATCATCACCGCGTCAGACTCAATCAGCCTGATGTCGCCTGTTTCAAGGATGGTTATTTTTGTTTTTCCGTCCGCTATTTCGCGGGTTTTAAGCGCACCCATATTGAAGCTCCTCTTTAACGTTTTAACGGCTGTTTCTCACGGCGGACTGCCTGATTTTTATTTCATAAGGCACATAGATTACCGGATCGATTGTAAAATTTTGGTACATCTGGATAATCGTTGCAAGCGCGTTTACTCCCATGCCATAAAAGTCCTGCGCTATCGTTGTAAGCTTTGGGCGAAGGTATGAAGCGAAACTCAAATCATCATAGCCGGTGACAGAAATTTCACGGGGAACATCATAGCCTAAATCAATGCAGGCGTCGATAGCGGCGGCGGCAAGAACATCTGACGCGCAGAATAACGCCGTTGTTTCAGGGTGTTTTAGAACATGCTCCCGCGCTTTTTCATAGCCCATGGCATAGCGGAAATCCGTATACATGACATGAGAACTTAATTGATGTTTGTTCATGGCCGCTTCGTAGCCCTTTATCCGTTCCAGCGTTACCCATGCGTCTCCGCTGCCGGCTATAAAAGCAATTTCCCGGTGGCCCAGGCCGAATAGAACATCTACCATGTCGGTACAAGCGCTGACATTATCGGTAGTAACGAATGCTTTTTTTTCTCCGCTTGCCTTGATGTCGACAAATACGCATGATACTTCACTTTCCAAAAGATGCGCTATTCCCGGACTGCTCATGCCAAGGCCGTGGATGATAAAGCCCATGAATTTATTTGAACGGCAGAACTGGACATAATTTCTGTTGTCCTGAAGTATCGCCTCTTCCGTGGATATAATAACCCGCAGCCTATATTTTTCAGCTTCGCTGTGAATGCCCGAAAGAAGGCCGACAAGGTATTCATCCTTTGCGGAACTGCCGCCAAAATTGGAAAGAACCACGCAGATCCCTTCGTCTTTTCCTTTTACAAGGCGGGACGCGTAATGGTTGGGAAAATAATCCATTTCCTTGGCAATACGAAGAATTTTCTCTTTGGTATCTTCGGCAATATCGCTGTAGCCGTTAAAAACTTTTGAAACGGTCGCAATGCTGACATTTGCGGCTCTTGCTACATCGGTAATCTTTTTCATAATCAACCTCCAAATTATTCACCGGTTATACCGGCTCTATCAACACTTTCAACAAACTGACGCTGCATCACGATATACAAGGCCAGAAGCGGCGCGATACAGAGCGCCGCCGACGCCATATAAACCGGCACATTGATCTTTGACGCCAGGGGATCCCGTATCGCCTCGTTTGCCAGGGTGGAAAGCACGCCGCCCATCTGATTCAGGAGCGTCTTGGCGGAATTGCCGATGTAAATTACCGTCAGGTAGGTTTCATTCCAATACCATACAAAAGAGAACAGAAAGCTCAAGGTAAACGCGGGAAGCGCCAGGGGGACAAGTATGCTGAAAAAAATACGGGCGGGGGACGCGCCGTCAATTTCCCCGGCCTCGTCAAGCGCCTTGGGGATGCTGTTAAAGAATGAATAAAAGATAAGAATAAAAATGGGCGACTTAAACCCCTGGCACAAAATCGCCGGTATAAAGAACGCGAGGGGGCTTCCGGTAAGCTTTAAGCGGCTGAATCCGAGGTAGGCCGGAATCATGGTTACCTGGGAAGGAATGATAAAGCAGGCGAGGATCAGCAAGAGGTACAATTTTTTCAATTTGAAGCTGTACCGGCTTAAGGCGAAACCCATAAGGCCGCAGGCAAATGACTGGAGCGCCGCCGATGTTCCCGCGAGGAACACCGAATACCCGATTGATTTGAAAAAGTTTATCCGTTCAAACAGGAGCGCGTAATTATCCAGGGAAAAGGCGCTCGGCAAAAAACGTACCGAAGGGTTGAACATATCTTCCGGCGGCATGAAGCTTACCAGGATAATATAGATGAGCGGATACACAAAGACAAAGCCGAAAACGGCAAGCAGGCCGTACACCGCCGTCATTGAAAGGGTTTCGCGGACGCGCGTTTTTATCCTTGCCCTGTTTGATAGAAGCTGCTTTTTCATGCGGTTTTCCTTTTTGGGCCAAAACCGGTGACTGCCAGAAACAGGAGGAGCATCAGCACGATCACGATAAAATAAATCCACGCCATCGCCGATGCGTATCCTAAGCCCTGGAACTGAAGAACGCCGAACATATCAACCCTGATTTTTTCAATTACCCTGTTGGTGGTAAATGTCGCCAGCGTGATAACGGTATACACAATATTGATAAGGGTAAACTGCCTGGTGGACGGCAGGGTTATTTTCCAGAAAGACTGCCAGCGGGATGCGCCGTCTATCCAGGCGGCCTCGTACATGGAGCGGCTTATCTTCTGCATCCCCGAAAGGTAGATAAGAATCTGCACGCCGGAAAACCAGAGCACGGTAAAAATGTTGGAAACCAGAAACCGGACCACTTCCATAAAGATCCCGAGGCCCGCGAAGTTCAGCGCCCGGAAAACATCGCTTTGATCGAGATCGATGATTTTGAAAACGCCGTTGTTTTCCAGCAGCGACATGAGGGAACCGGAAATAATGATAACCGGGAAAAAATAAATCGCCCGGAAGAGCGCCCTGGTTTTTATGGGCTGGTTCAAAAGCAGGGCGATGATGAACGAAAGAATAATAACCAGCGGCGTGATAATCCCCGTAAACCTTATGGCGTCCAGAAGCGCCATGATAAATTGAACGTCCAGCGTCAGCGCATAAGAATAATTCCGGGGCCCCAGGGGGATGGTTGTAATGCCGTCAGCGCCGATGCTGACCGAGTGGGCGCTCATGTAAAGGGAAAAAACCAGGGGGTAGAGGGTAAGGGCCAGAAAGCCTAAAACCCAGTGGGCGGAAAACAGATAGCCCGTTGCGCCGCGGCCCCGTTTCCGGGCGGGGAGAACGCCTCTTCCTTTGCTCATGGCAGCCTCACTTTGTACCCCCGCGCGGGGATAAGTACGCCCTCTCCCTCCCAGGCGGCTTGGGTATAGTTGACGTAGACGGCAGCGCCGTTCTCGTAGCTCGTTTTCATAATCCCTTCGGCGAGGGCGGCGTGATCCGCAATGGCCGCGCCTTTTACCGGCTTGAGCGCGGCGTTGACCGCGTGGTATACCGTGATAATTTCCTCCCGCCAGTCGCCGTATTTTGAAGCCTGCATCCGGCTTACGTCGGAATACAGCAGTTTGTTCGCGTCCTCTCCGGTGATGCGATAGGCCGGATAGACGCCCCACTCGATCATCCGCAAAAGATTTTCTTCGGGGTTAGCCGTATTATTCAAGTTTTCCGTAAAAAGATCCATACTCCCCCGCAGGACAATGGAGGTGAACGGGATGGTATCCGTGATATACGGATACAGCGCCGCGCTCATGGTTACGCCCGCCAGCGAGTCGATGCTGGGAAAATATTCGGGAGGGATATTTCCCCGGAAGGCGGAAATGTACTCAAGCTGTTTCCGGGCCGCGCTCAGGGCGGCGGCGATTTCCGCCGAGGCCGCGTCCCGCCAGATGGTTGACTTTTCGTTAAAGCTTGAGGCGGGGCTTGCGAGCGAAATGCTTTCCGCGGTAAATCCGCGCCGCGCAAGTTCGCCCGCGTCCATGACAATCATGCCGGCGGTTCCCCTGGAATTGAGGTTATAATCCCGGAAGTTTACCGCGCCGAAACGCCAGGTTCCGGTGTTATAGCGTTTATTGATGTTTCTGATAACGTCTTCTTTAAGGTCGATGCCGCCCGTCCGGGAATAGACGGCGTTGGGGCCGGCGTCGCTTATGACAAGCCGCCCCCCGGACGCTTCAAGGCTTTCTTTGAGCGCCAGCAGATCCGCCGCGCTCCCAACGCCGGGCCAGAGGGTGTAGCGATCCCGCTCAGAGCCGGAAAGATCGTGCTTGAACAGGTGGAACGGGCGCATCTCGATGTTCCGCACCCCCGCATCGCGTAAATCCGCGGCGATAGAACCCATCGCGGCGATGCCGGTCATTACGAAGGGGCTGTTCCTAAAAATCCCTTCGTTGGCCGCCCCCGCGAGAACGTTCAGACAGAGGGGGATGTCCCCCGCAACGCCGGGAGCGCCGCCAAGGGCGCCGCCAACAGCGCCGGCCCTTGATTCAGAGAGCAGGCCCCGGCGGATAAGGCTTGCGCGCCAGGTTTTCGCGGCTCCGGTATAATCGGCATCCGCCCCGTCGAGGAGGACGGCCCGCTCTTCGATGCGGAATTCGGCGCGCTGGGGGGTCAGCATGGTGGTGGAACTGCCGGTGGAAATAATGTAGGTATAGGGCTGACGCAGGAGAAACCGGTTGGAAATGAAATAGTAATTCGTCCTGACCCCCGCCGGATACGCCAGAAGCTCCGCGAAGGCCGCGCCCGACCGTATCTCGTTGACAAAGCCGTTGCCGTGAATCCCGTGGATAACGCCGTATACGGGATAATTCGGAGCTTCGCTTTCCCGCAGGAATTCGCCGGCAGCGCCGCCGGCGGCGATTTCGGGACTTATCCCGCGATCCGCGCCGTAGTAGCGTTTCTGGTAGTTCCGGGTGATATTGTTGTAAATCCGGTCAAAGCGGATAAGGGAGCCGTCTCCATCGGGCAATACAAAATAACCGTCCTGGGTTCCCTGCCGCACCGCCCCCAGGAATGGATAGAACTGAATCGAAACGATGCGTTCAGTGTCGGTTTCAACCACGCTTTGAGCGTCCATCGTTGTTTCGATCCCGTCGGCGGTGATCCGGGTTTGATATGAAACGCCGATCCCCGAATTGCCGAAAACCGCGTCAACCTTGAACCCGTCCGGTACGGCGGTGATACGCGCCGTGGAAAAACCGCTCTCCAGGAAACTCTCCTCCGTGGCGCTCCGATCAACCGTGGTTCTTCCCGATGCATTAACGCGCTCAAGATAATATTCTATCGTAACCCCGGATTTGATGAACGCCTGCCAGCGGCTGTTAAGGTAATCTTCGCCGAAATCATCCACGTCCGATGACCAGAGATACCCGGTCTTTTTATTGAGGATTCTTATGGCAAGGCTCTGTTTGTTAAGATACAGAGAGACGGCGCTGTTTTCCGCCATGAGGGTAAAATCATCCGTTACGGAAAAGAGCCGCCGGGTGGGGGTTTCCACAAAGGGATTGGTGAATTTGCCCGGCAGCGCCGCAAGCGCGGGCTGGGCAAGAAACGCGGCGCAGAGGATAGTTCCCGCGGCGCTCATAACGGCGCGCATCCAAAAGCGCTTTATCTTACGCACGATTGTAAACCTCCTCGATAACCGATCTGAAAAATTCAAATCCGCCCCTGGCAAGCATAAAGATGACCACCGCAACGGTAAAAATCACCGCCATCGTAAAAACCGTGAGGAGCAGATTCCCAATGGCTTCCCGGAAATCAAAATCATGGATCTGCATAACCATGATGATCGCAAGAAGCCCGCTCCACCCAAAGATAAAATATTGGGCAAAATGGTAGATAAATACTTCCTGCAAGGTAAGCGCGTTGGAAAGGAAGATCAGGGGAAGGTAGAAAAAAACCACCGGCGCAAGCGCCAGGGACGCGCCCCGGAACACCTGCGAAAGGCTGCCGTGCCCATTGGTAATTGACGCGATAAGAAAATTGGAGATCACAAAAAGCAGGAACCCCCCGGTATAGATGATCAGCGTCCTTATGGGGCTGTACATATAACCGGCGCCGGTATTCACCGTGTTAAACACAAAGCCGGCGGCGTAATCCGATAAAAGCAGCAGGCAGGCCGCCAGCGCCGCCATGACCGCCGCGAGGGGCAGGGAAACCGCCCCTTCCCAGGCCACGCCGTAGAAAGCGTTCAGCGGGTGGCGGAAAACCCCGGCGGCCTCCCCCAGGCTTTTGAACAGTTTTGTGTTGAGCGCTTTTTTCTTTTGAACATAATACCCTTCCAGGAGGGAAGCGCGCTTCATCCTGTTCCAGATAATCCGCAGGACGATAAAAACGAAAAACGCGATGATTGCCCAGCGCATATTTCGCATCAGAAATTGCTGCCTCACTTCCCAGAAAGCCGCCGAGTATCCTTCCCGGTTATTGGCGAGCTTGAAATATTCCAGCGCGTCCCGGTAGTTTTCTTTTTTTGCAAAGGAAAGGGCGATGGCGTTATTGGCGACCGCGATAGCCGCGTTCCGCTTGAGGGTTTCCCGCCACAGTTCCTCGCCTTCGACATAGCGGCCTTCGCGGTAAAACGCCAGCGCGGAGAACAGCGTCTCCATAAGCGGCGAGGGGGTAAAAACCTGTATCTGCCCCGTCCCCTTATCGGCAATGTAGATGCGCTGCCTGGAGTTTATCCCAATGGCGACGGGATTGACGGTAACGCCCATCTCCGCGTTGAGTTCGCTCTTCGCGCCGAATATGCCGATAGTCCTGCCCTGGCTGTCCAGAATAATAATATGCCCCGCATAGTTGGAAAGGGCGTACACATTGCCATAGGCATCCACCGCCGCCGCTTCCAGCGCGAGCAGCGCCGGCTCTCCATACAGATCCGCCAGGGAATCATCGAAAAGATTTTTCCCCGCCACATTGATCTTTTTAAGCGGTTCCAGCGTATCCCCTTTGGTGGCCGCGTAGACGAGGCCGTCTCCGTCAATGGCGATGTTTGTCATGGACGGCGGCTGGGCGCGGATAAAGTTTTCCATCAGCTCAGGCGGGAAGAGCAGGTTCTGTATCCGCCGGATCAGGCTGACGCGGGTCATGCTGACGCCGAAATAGCCCAGGAATTCCCCCGCGCCGTCAAGCTGGATAATGCCGCCGGCGCTGCCTTCACCGAGGACGTACATATTCCCCTGCCGGTCTACCGCGAGTTTCACCGGCTTAAAGGGGGTTTTCGCGCCGAAAAGCGGGGAAGCGGGCCGCTCTATTTTCCGCAGCAGTTCCCCCTCCGGGGAAAAGACCAGCACCGCCCCGGCGGAAGTATCCGCCGCGTAGATAAGGCCGCCGGAGTCCACAAACACTCCCTGCGCGCTCTTGAGTTCCCCCAGGCCCACGGAGTACGCGAAATTTTCTTCCTCATCAAAGACCAGAATTTCCGCTCCGTCCTGTCCCCCGCGGGCGATATAGATCCGGTCGTCCGCTCCGATACGGAGATCATTCACCCCCGAAATATCGAAGTTCACCACATGGGACGGCTCGTAGAGCGCCGGGGCGAGGCGGTAAAATCCGTCACGGTCAATCATGTACGAATTGTACGGCGCCGCTTGCAGCGCCTCCGGCGCGGACAACCAGGACAGTATAAAAAACGCAATAAGAAAAGAATTTCTACGCCGTTTCATCGTGTCCATCACTTGATCCCCGAGTGGGCTACGGTACTCATCACCTGGCTCTGGAGGACAATAAAGATGATGAGGTTGGGAAGGAACATCACCAGCGTGGCGGCGGCGTTCACCCCCTGCCCCGCGACGGTTGATCCGGCGTCGCTCGAAGCCAGGGTGTTCATATAGAACGCGAAGGTTCGCAGGGTTTCGGCGTTGATGTAGTACTGGGACGTTTCCATATTGTTCCACACCGCCTGGAATGCCAGGATCGCCACGGTGGAAAGCGCAGGGCGCACGATGGGAACCACTATTTTAAGGTAAACGGAAAATTCATTCGCGCCGTCAATGCGGGCCGCCTCGATTAAGGAATCGGGCACCTGATCGATAAACTGCTTTACCAGGAACAGCCCCACGGGAATCGCCATGACCGGCAGGATATGGGCGAACATGGTGTCAATGATGCCGAGCTTTTCGATTACCAGGTATTTCGGTATCGCCACGGAAGCCGGCACAAACATCAGGGCAAGCTGGTTTATCTCAAACCAGAATTTCTTCCCCCGGAACCGGATCTTTGAAAGCGCGTAGCCCGCCATGCTGGAAAACAGCAGGGAGAACGCCAGCACCACGGCGGTCACGATAACGCTGTTGAGAAAATACCGGGACATGGGGATAGTCGTCTTGGTCTGCTCCATGAGCCTGCGGAAATTATCCAGCGTTGGATGCCGCACAAAAAAACGGGGCGGGAAGAGAAAAAGTTCGTCCATGGGCTTAAAGGCCGTGGAGAAAATATAGATGATCGGAAAAACCATAAAAAGAACCACCGGCGCGAGCATGGCGTAAAATTTTACCTGGGATTTATCAAACGCCGCAGGGTTCATCTGCGTCCGTGAAAAAGCGGCCATTTTTCCCCCTAATCCTTATCCGCGAAAAGCCGGAAGGCTATCTTTGAAATGCCGTACACAAAGAGGAGCAGCATAACCGAAATCGCCGCCGCGTAGCCCATCTCATAGCGGATAAAACCAAAGTCTTCGATGTGCGAAACCACCAACTGCCCCGCGTATTGGGGCGTTGGGTTTTCCCCGGAAAGCTGTACGCCGATGGATGAAACGTTAAAGGTGTTCACCACCGCCATAACCGCGCCGAAAAGCATCTGGGGCTTCATCGACGGGATTGTAATGTAGATAACCTCCTGCACCCGGTTTCGGATGCCGTCAATCGCGCCCGCGTCATAGAGTTCCTGGTTCACGTTGAGTATCCCCGCGAGCATGGCGAGAAACCCGATTCCCATGCTGTTCCAGATGGATACGATGATCATGATTAACATGAGGTAATCGGGGGACTGCAAAAACTGGATCGGCGCGTCAATAACGCCTATGTTAAGCAGGATATTGTTTACATAGCCGTAGGCGTCCCCGGAAAACATGGTCTTCCAGATCACCGACATCACAACCCCGGATGTCAGGGAAGGGGAATAAATAACGATTGCCAGAATCGTCCGGGGTATCCGGGTAAGCTGCGCGAGGAGCCACGCCAGGACGAATGCCAGCGCGTAGCCGCCCGCGCCGGTGAAGATTGAAAACTGGATCGTGTTGGGGATCACGTTCTGCATAAAAACGAGATCCTGGGTTAAGAGGTCGATAAAGTTTTTTAAGCCCACAAAGCGCGGCGGCTGTATGGTGTTAAAATACGTCAGGGACATCCCCACCCCGGAAAGCACGGGGATAATGATAAAGATCGAAAAAAGCGCCAGATAGCCCGCCATAAACCCGTAGGCAACGCTGTTCCTGGCGTCCCGGCTGCGCCTGAAAGCCCGCTGTTTTTTCATATCTCACCGCCTCCGGCAAGCCAGCCTTTTACCGCTTCGATGGATGGAACCTGATATTCCCGCAGAACATTCCCCTGCCCGTCAATGTAGCCGAATTCTTCCATCTTGCGGCGGATTTCCCGGTTCGTCACCGTGGAAGCCTCGTCCACGGAACTGCGCGTATCCATGCCGTCATAGATGATCCGGTTGAAGGCGTTGGAAACCTCCCGCTCGGTGTAGTAGCCGCCGGGAATACGCGGCGCGTCCTGGAGCCATTCAAGCTGCGCGGCGATTGCCCCGCGGTGCTTTTCCGGCACGGGAAGATTCCGCAGGGCGTTCATGTTCCCGCTGATCCAGAGGAATTCCTGGCCGTACATATTCTGCATTCTCCGGGTGTACGCCGTCTGCGCTTCCGTTGAAACCCACCAGCGGATAAATTCCCAGGCCGCCGCTTTTTTCTTTGAAGCGTCAAAAACGCAGTCCGCCTTGCTGGAACAGGTAGACCAGCGTTCAATAACGCCATCGGCGTTCAGCATCCCCGGAATGGGGGCGATGTCCCAGCGGCCCGCGATCTCAGGGGCGCTAAAGCTGAGGCGCGCATATTCGCCAATATCGGAGACGCCGATGGGAATCCGCCCGGAACGGAAATCGTTGTAGAAACTGGCAACCTGGAGGGGCATTCCGTAAATCTGGAAAAGGTTTACCATGAATTTCATGGCCGCGATGCTTTGATCGCTGTCGATGAGCGTGCCCCTGCCGCCTTCGGCGTAGATCTTCGCGCCGAACTGCGCGTAAAACGGCATGGTGGCGTTCCAATTCTTAAAGGCCGATGAGGACGCGAGGGGAATATAAAAATTCATGCCGTTCCGCGCCAGCGCCGGCAGCATCAGGAGGACTTCGTCCCAGGTCTCCGGAACCTTCCATCCGAAGGCGTTAAAAATATCGGTCCTGAAATAGAGCAGATGCAGGCTCTGGGTTTCCGGGATGCCGTAAAGCTTGTCGTCGATGATCATCTGGAGGAGCGCTCCCGGCGCGGCGTCCCGGATGCTGTCCACCGCCCCGGGGAACTCCCGCAGATCCGCGAGGGAACCCCGGAGCGCGAGGTCGTTGATATAATACTGATCCACCCCGATAGCCGCGTCAGGCTGGCGGCCCGCGGCGTTTGCCAGCGTCAGCTTTCCCTGATCGGTGATAAGTGAAAAATTCACCCGAATCCCCGGCGCGGCGCCCCCCGGGGCGGTAAAAAATTCGTCCGTCAAGGTCTGGAGCGCATCGGCGTACTGGCGGCTCCGCAGCACCCACACCTCAATTGATTGGGGATCGCTTTTGGGGGCCTGATTTTTTTTGAAGCTCGCCGCGAGCTGCTTCGCCGTTTCCGCGATGCCGAAGAAAAAATTTTCCTTAACAACCGGCTGGCCGGGCCCCAGGATAATCTGATCCAGCCCCAGGGACTGGGCGGTAATGGTAAGCTGGGCCTGGGAAATCGTCTGCAGGATGGAGCGTTCCCCTTCGGAAAGAACGGTCAAGCGGTAGGGAACTTTGTTGGGCTTATCAATCAGTTTCTGGAGCTGCTTCACGGCCACCCGCAGCTTGTTTACTTCCTCGGTGGTTTTGCCGCCGGAAAGCTCCAAAAGTTCCCGCTCAATCTCCGCAATTGTTTTATCCCAGCGTTCCATCGCCGGAACCATATCCGGCAGAAAATCTTCGATAATCCATTCACGGTTGGGGTCCTGGTTGTTCCCCGTTATCTTCCGCAGGGCCGTGCTTAAATCGTTGATTTCGCCGGCGATTGTTTTGAGCCGCCCGCCCAATTGTTGATAGCGCCCGCCGTTCAGCGTCAGGGTGATCTCGTGGACGCCGGGATCAAAATACACCGGGTATTCCCAGAGGGCGTGGTTGTACATAAACCGGCGGTAATCCAGGGTCAGTTCTTTGAATTCGGCGAAGGGAATTTTTCCGTCAACCGCTATATCAAGGAATACCGGGGAATCGGTTTTTCCCGGCATCGTGGTTTTAACGCCGAGAACGTAGTATCCGGGGGTTTTAATCTCCGCCAGATATGCCAGGGTATCAAGGTGTTCCCTGTAGGTCTTGGGGTCGATGGTATTCAATTCCACCGCCAGGGTTGAATAGGGCGAAGCGGTATAGGAAGCATTATTTACCACGCCGATGGCGCTTTTATTTTTATAGAAGAATTTTTCCGCTTCGATATAAACCGTTTCCTCCGCCCCGCTCCCCGGATGGGCCGCCCGGTATTCGGCGTAGGACGGCGGCGGCGGATCCGGCGGCGTGATCGCCAGGGAATAGAGCGTCGCCGCCCCTTCGTTCAGGGAAAAGGCCAGGCGGTTTGTTCCCGCCCCGAGGGAAATCAGCAGCGTATCCGTGCGATACGCCTGTTCCCCCACCCCCAGGGTAACGCGCCGCCGCCCCTCAAGCATAACCTGCCCGGGGTAAATATCATTGCCCCGGGAATTTTTCTCAAAGACGCCGGTTGAAAACCGGAAAAACGCTGGCAGATTGATGTTGGACGTTTCATCGTCCGGGACCGCGCCGTTGACGGAAAGGTCAAAAAGGTTCCGCTCGTAGATTTGATTTTCCGGCGCGTACTCCAGGGCCAGCGCGTAAGAACCGGCGCGGGGAACGTTCACGGCAAACTCGTAGCGGGACGGAACCGCGCCCTCCCCGGCACGCCAGGGGAGCCCGTCGGGGAAAACCTCTTCCCACAGGGCTGCGGCGTTTTCGCCGCCATACATGGCGCTGCCATACATGGCGCTGTAAGCGTTCACCGCCTGGCTTTGCGACCGGGCCGCCAGGGCCCTGCCGTAAGCCGCGGCGGAGATCGCCCCGCCTGAAACAAACGCTGCCCCGGCGAGGGCTGCGATGAAGAGGATGCGTCTGCGTGTCAGCAGCCTCTTCATCAGGCGGGGTTCATTCATTTTCCCGCCGCCGCCTGCAGGGCCTTTTGCCATTCGGCGTTGGCGATGCGCTCCATCTCGCCCGCGTAATCCGCAAGCTGGCGTTCACCCCTGATGATGGACGTAATCAGCTCGCCCATGGTCAGGGATTTCTGCGCGCCGTTCACCGTGCCCAGAATCCCCGTGTCCGCGTTAAACCGGGCCAGGTCATAGCCCGGCACGATCTTGTACCCTTCGATGAGTATGCTTTCAGGCTTCTCGGTGATCATCTGGTAGAGCTTCATAAAGTTCGTAAGGCCCCGGTAGTTCTGAAGGAAGAAAGCGTCCACTTCGGGGTACGCGCCGGGGGCCAGGGGAATACCGGGCATCTGTTTGCCCCCCGCCTTAGCCAGCTCGACCATCTTCTTCTGGCCCGTCTCGCCGAAGCCCATCCACTTGGCAAGCTCGTAGGCCAGCTCGGGGTTCTTGGTATTCGCGCCGATGAAGATAAAGTCCGGCACCAGCACCACTTTCCCGCCGGGCAGGGGCATCAGATCGGCTTTGAAGGGCCGCTCGCCGTTCACAAAACCGGCTAAAGACCAGGTGGCCTCGTACTGGAGGGCGATATAGCCTTCGCCCCAGGGCCAGGTGACCCCTTCGGGCAGCCAGGAAGCGGCGGGGAGGAAACTGCCGCTGCCGCTCTGACCCCGGGCTACCACATCCTGAATCACGCCGAGGGCCTCCGCATAGGCGGGGCTGGTGAAATGGAAGCCGGAAGCATTGAAGGTTCCAAAGCCAAGGCTGGGATCGATGGAAGCGGCGCCCCAGTCCTCGATGCCGAAGTTATCGATGCCCTTGTACTTGTTGGTGCTTACCCGGGCGATGGCCTGCCGGAGATCGCCGACGGTGTACTCGAAGGGCAGGGGCGGCGCGTTCAGTTCCTCAAAGATCGAGAGGTTGATCGCCATGCCGAACAGGTGGGCCTGGTTCGGAAGCCCGTAGACCTGGCCGTTTATCCTGGCCCCTTCCTTAAACGCGGGGATGACCTTCTGGAAATCCGGGTCATTGGCGGTCAAGGACGATGCGTTGTAGGCCCAGCCCTTGCCCACCTGCTCTGGAACGCTGGACTGCATGTACACATCCGGCAGATTCGCCTGGGCCGCCAGGGAGGCCATGTAGTCCTGATAGCTCTGGCTCGTGCCGTCGGCGTTTTTGGGTATCTCCAGTATGGAGAGTTGAACCTCCGGGTGGGCCTCCTGGAAAGCCGCCAGCCTCATCCGCTCAAGGTTGTTTTCTTCTACGGTACCCAGGTTCCATGCCAGATAACTCAGGGGAACCTTCGCCTGAGCGCCGCCGCTCTGCGCCGCGCCGCCGGCGCTCTTCTCGCAGCCGGTGAAGGCCATAGCGGCCCCAACCAGCAGGGCTGTTACCGTTAATAGACGCTTTTTCATTGTACACCTCCATAATATTGATGATACCGGGCGTTTCCCGTCTCTGTGCCGCAGAGGTTGGAGTAGAAAACGATTTCGGTCTTTCTGATGAATATCCTACCATGGATATTTTGACAATGCAACCATTTTTTTCCGAGCAGACGTGTTTCTTGCCTGCTTGCCGGCTCTTAAAACCTCAACGCGCCATAATACGCCGCAATCGCGCTACAATCGCACGCTTCCCCTCTCATCGTATCTGTGATATGATACAAAAACCGAAAACGTTTTAGGGAGGACCAATGGAACCGATGACCTATGACCGGGGGCAGATTCTGCTGGGCGGGAAGCCGGCCCTGCTGCTCTCCGGGGAGATTCACTATTTCAGGCTGGACCCGGCGGACTGGCAAGACCGGCTGGACAAGGCCCGGGAATGTGGCCTGAATACCGTGGCGGCGTACATTCCCTGGCTCATCCACGAGCAAAAGGAGGGGGAAATCGACCTGGAAGGCCGGTTCCACCCCCGGCATAACCTCAAAGCCTTCATCGAACTCTGCGAAAAGAACGGGTTTTACCTGTTTTTGCGGCCCGGCCCCTTCATCATGGCGGAAATGAAGAACGACGGCATCCCCTACTGGGTCTACGAGCGCTGCCCGGAGGCTGTTCCCCGGGGTTTTGACGGCGTTCCCCCCACAACCCCTACCCTGGACTACACCGAGCCGTCCTTTTTGGCCGCGGCAAAGAACTGGTACCGGGGGGTGATGGGGCTTATCGCGGAACATACCCCCAACCGGGGCGGGAACGTCATCGCCATACAACTGGACAACGAAATCGGTATGCTCTCCTGGGTTTCCAACAAACCGGATTTGACGGCAAACAACCTGGCGAATTTTACCGCCTGGCTGGGCCGCCGCTACGCCGGGGAGGAGCTTTCCCGGCGCTACCCCCCGCTGGGCGCCGCCCCGCAGGGCGCCCCGCAAAGCGGGCAAACGCCGTCCGAGTTGTTTTTACGCCCCGCGCCGCCCTGGGATATGGCCTTTCACGATGATTTCGCCGCCTTTACCCGTGAACGCTACGCCCGGTATGTGCAAATTCTGAAGGGTTATGCCGAAGAAGCGGGGGTCAGGGATGTACAATTCGTGGTAAACATCCACGGAACCGGCGGGGGGCGGGGTTTTACCTATCCCATTGGGGTAAGCCAGCTTGAAAAAACCTACGCCGGGGAGGGAAATGGGGCGGATAACGTCATTTCCGGCAGCGATCTGTACTTTGACAACATGGAAATGCGGAATTTTCAGGACATCTACCTCTGCAATGGCATTACCGCCGCCTCAAACCCGCCGGGAAAGCCCTTAACCTGCGTGGAATTCAACGCCGGGGACTGCAACTACGGGGACGACCTGAGCGGCCGCGCCCGGGCCTCGAGCGGGGACTTCAAGCTCCGGCTGGCCGCCGCCCAGGGGAACAAGCTCGTCAATGTGTACCTCTTCTGCGGCGGAACGAACTACCGCTTCGACCCGCCCCCGGAGGACGGCAACGGACGCATCGCCACCACCGGGGAGCGGCACGGCTTCGCCTCGCCCATCGGCCCGGACGGGATGCCGAACCAGAATTTCCCCCGCCTCGCCCGATCCGCCCGGCAGATCGCCGCCTTGGGGGACAAAATCGCCCGGAGCTTTATCGAGTACGACGATACGGCCTACGGCTTTATCCCCCAGGACTTTGCCACCGAGTACGTGTACGAGAAATCCGCCGCCGCCATGGCGAAAAAGCGGGAGCTCGAAGCGCGCCGGGGGGGCAATGTCTGGGAATCCAGCGTCCGGGCGCTGCTCCTTTCCGGCATGGCCCTCCGGGCGGCAAATTTGTCCCGCCCCGATGCGCTGGACGGCATCCGGGCCCTGGTGCTGCCCGCAAGCAAGTACATGGACGCCGGGCTCCAGGGGCGGATCCTCGACTTTGTGAACGCCGGGGGAAGCCTCCTGCTCCACGGACGGATACCGCGTTTCAACGCCCTGGGGGAGGACTGCCGGATCCTGGCGGACGCCCTGGGGGCCGGCGATTTTGAAGAAAGCCCCGGTTACCGCTTCGGCTACGGCCCGTCTATCGTCCAGCGCGGTTTTCTGGAGGGCTTTGGGGAGTACCATTGCGGCGATTACGAAACCTTCGCCCTTAAAAACGCCCTCCCCCTGCTTTCAGTCTACGAGAACGGCCCGGCTCAGGGGCCGTCCGCCTCCGGCGGGCAAAAGAGCTGCGGTTTTTACCAGGAGCTGGGAAAAGGCCGGGCGGTGCTTCTCCAGGCGGCGTACCGGTGCTATTTCCCCCAGTACGAAAAAATCAAGGCCGCCCTCGGTATGCGGCAGGGCCTGATCCACGATATTTCGACCCCCGGGGCAGGGGTTTTTATGACCCTGACCAAAACCCTGGATGGGGATGAAAAATTCCTCTATCTCATCAACCTGGACGACATCGACAAGGACTTCAACGTGTACCGGCACGGCGCGCCCCTCTTCCCCCGGCCCATCCATCTTCCCGCCGATGAAGCCCTCACCCTGCCCCTGGGGGTGGATTTTGGTTTTGCCAAGGTTCTCGCCTCCACGGCGGAGCTGCTTTCGGTTCCGCCGGGGGAAAAAACGCTGATCTTCCGCAATACCGAAAAAACCAGCGAGATTCTGGCCGAAACCCCATACGCCCCCCGTTCCACGCCGCATATCCAGGCGGAAAAAACAGCCGGGTTCTGGCGGATTCGGACGGATAACCGGCTTCTGGATGAGGAAATCAGGATATGTTTCGGCTAAAACAGCTCATCCCGGTCTTTTTTGCCCTTTTCACCGCCGCCCTGGCCGCCTGTACCGCGAAGGAGGGCTCCCTGAGCCTGTCGAAAGACCGGGCGGAAAAAAATCAACATGAGGAGTTATCTATGGATGCCAATGAACTTATCGAGAAGGAACTGCGGGGTTGTTTTGACTATTTCTGGAACGAAACCCCCGCCGAACCGGGTCCTGGTTACGGCCTTACCCGGGACAATACCAACCCCGGCCAGCGGGACTTCGCCTCCATCGCCGCCGCCGGCTTTGCCCTGGCGGTTTATCCGGCGGGGGTGGAGAAGGGCTGGATCAGCCGGGAAGCGGGGCTGGAGCGGACGCTCGAAACCCTCAAGACCTTTGAGGCGCTGCCGCACTACCAGGGGTTTTTCTATCATTTTATACAGATCCACAACGGCAAACCCTGGCCGGGTACGGAGGTTTCCACGATTGACACGGCCCTGTTTCTCGCCGGGGCGTTTGTCGCGGCGGAGTATTTCGGCGGCCAGGCGGCGGAACTTGTTGACCGGATCTACCGCCGGATCAACTGGACAATCCTGCTTAAGCCCAATGGCCGGTTCTTCATGGCCTTTCGGGAAAAGGACGGCGCTTTTGAGCCCTTTGGAGAGTGGGCGGAAGCCGCCGAACAGTTTATTTTGTACGTTTTCGCCGCCGGGGCCCCGGTCCACAAGGTTTCGGGGGATGTTTTTTACGCCTTTTCCCGCTGGTCTGTCCGTTCCGGGGAGCATGAGTACATCCGTTCCTACATGAATTCGATCTTTGTGTACCAATATTCCCACGCCTTCATTGATTTCCGGGGCACGGTAGACCGGAAAGGGGTTGATTGGTGGGCCAATTCGGTGAACGCGGTGCGGGCCGCCCGGCAGTACGCCATTGACGCTTCCGGGCAATGGAAGACCCTGGGGCCGGATTCCTGGGGGCTTTCCGCCGGTTTGGGGCCCAAGGGCTACCAGGGGGCCTACGGGGCGCGTCCCAACGGGATGCCCGGCGGCGCGCTGGTGGATCGCAACGACGGCACGGTGGCGGTTTACGGCGCGGTGGCGTCCCTGCCCTTCGCCCCGGAAGAGGCCGCCGCCGCCTTGCGGCATTACGCCGGGTATGAAGCGCTCTGGGGGCCCTACGGCCTCAGCGATTCCTTCAACCTTGACCAGGGGGAGGGATGGTTCTGCCCCCACTACATCGGCATCGACAAGGGCATCGAAGCCCTCATGATTGTCAACTATCAGACCGGCCTTATCTGGGAACTTTTCAACCGGAACCGTTACGTCAAGGCCGGGCTGGCGGAGATCGGCGTTACCGCCGCCCGGTAAGCGGCGCGTTCGCAGTTTTCTAAGAACCGCAGCGTCCCCGCCTTGTTACCGCCGGGGCCGACACAGGAAGGGCAGCCGCTTTTACAGGGGCAGCCCCGCGCCGCCTGGTGAACCGTCCGGAAGAGTTCGCCGGTACGCCGGGAAAGCGCCTCCGCCAGGCCGACGCCGCCGGGGTACTTGTCGTATAGGTAGAGCGCGGGAACGCCGAAGTGGGGATCCCGCACCCGCTCGGCCACGCCTAAGTCCCGGGGATCGCAGAGCAGGAACACCGGGGCGATGCGCTTGATCAATGCGCCCGCGCCGGAGAGAACCGATCCGCTCTCCTCCTCGTCCATAGCGGCGAGCACCGCGCCTCCGTCGGTATCGGGGGCGAAGAGCAGGGCCAGCGCCCGGGTCTGCATCTCCTCTTCCCCCAGGTCGATGTCGCCGTAGCCGATATTCTCGTGGGTGTGGAAGCGGATCTTCTTGAACTTGGCAACCTGGGAACGAACCAGCACGTCCCCCAGAACGCCTTCCGCCACGCGCTCATCCTCGGAGAGCACCTTGATGTCGACCTTCACCAGGCCGTCGGTAAAGTAATTCACCTCCGCCTCCCGCACCAGGCACTTCCGGTTGGGGATGTCCAGGGATTCCACCAGGTACTGCCTGCCCCGGTGGATGTACACGGCGTTCTTGAAGACCAGCTCTTTGGCGCTGGGCCTGTCCATCTCGCCTATCACCGCGTTGCGGCCATTGGTTACGTCGATGATCACCACGTTATCCGCCATGGCCGACCGAAGACTCACCCCCTCCGCCGGGAAGGATCGATCCGCCCAGTGCCACTTGCCCGCCGTGTGCCTGACGATGCCGTCTTCTTCCAGGAATTCCAGCGCGCCGGCGCTGCTCGGGGGAAACGGTGAAGGTTCCGGGGGAAATGTCGCTGGCGACTCCCCTCCCCGCTCCGCAAACTCCTCATCCCGGAAGGGCAGCTCAAAGCAACCGCACTTCACATGATCCGTGAGGATGTAGGGGTTATCCGGGTCAAGCCGGGCCTCTTCGGCGCCGCTGCGAAAGAACCATTCGGGGTCATTCATAATAAACTGATCCAGGGGAGAGGCGGAGGCCACGAACACGGCCACTGACGCGCCGCCCCGCCTGCCCGCCCGGCCCGACTGCTGCCAGAAGGCGTTGAACGAGCCGGGAAAGCCCGCCACCACCGAAGCGTCCAGGCCGCCGATGTCGATGCCCAGCTCCAGGGCGTTGGTGCTCACCACCCCCTGAATGGTTCCGTCCCGCAGGCCCCGCTCTATCTCCCGCCGCTCGTTGGGGAGGAGGCCGCCCCGGTAGGCTTCCACCCGGATCCGGGAGTTGCCGGTGTAGAGGTTGGCCAGATCCCCGTTCACATACGAGGCGGCCACCTCGGTCTTGACCCGTGAATGGGCAAAGAGGATGGTCTTGATCCCCGCCTTGAGGAAGGCCAGCATCCAGCGGCGGCTTTCGGTAACCACGCTGCGGCGTATGCCCTGAGCGGCGTCCACCAAAGGCGGGTTGTAGAGGACGATCCGCTTCTCCCCGCGGGGAGCGCCGTTTTGATCCACCAGGCTCACCTCCGCGCCGATAAGGGTCTCCGACAGCTCCCTGGGGTTGGCGATGGTGGCGGAACAGAGGATGAACCGGGGATGGGAACCGTAAAAGGCGGCTATCCGGCGCAGCCGGCGGATCACGTTGGCCACGTGGCTCCCCAGAACCCCCCGGTAGGCGTGGGCCTCGTCGATGACCACGTAGGCAAGGCGGGAGAAGAACTTGATCCACTTGGGGTGGTTGGGAAGGATGCCCGCGTGGAGCATATCCGGGTTGGAGATGATGATACGCCCGCTGTCCCGGGCAGCCACCCGCAGGCTGTCCGGGGTGTCGCCGTCGTAGGTGGATACTTTCACCGGCAGGCCCGGGGCATCCGGGGAGGCCGGTAACACCAGCTCCCCAAGTTCAGCCTGCTGATCCTGGGAAAGGGCCTTGGTGGGAAAAAGGTAGAGGGCGCGGGCTTTATCGTCCGCAAGGAGGGCCTGGAGCGTCGGCAGGTTGTAGCAGAGGGTCTTCCCCGAAGCGGTGGGGGTCACCACCACCACGTGACGGCCTTCCCGGATCCGCTCCCAGACCTCGGCCTGGTGGCAATAGAGCCGGTCTATCCCCCGGCGGCGCAGCGCCCCGGCGATCCGCGCATCCAGATCCGCCGGAAAGGGCGCGTATACCCCTTCCCGCGATGGAATAAGGCGGTTTTCAACAATACCGGACGCGAATGAAGGATCGGAGAGAATATTGTCCAGCGTCCCGAAGCCGGCCATGCCGCGATCAACGATCGGCGAGCGCCGTCCCAAGACCGCGCCCTAATGCGGCGGCAATTGCTTCCGCAGCGGCCCGCCCATCGGCGATAGCGCGTACCACCAGGCTCGCGCCCTGGCGGGAATCCCCCGCAGCCCAAACCTTGGGGTTGGAGGTACGGAAACTCCCCTTGGTGCGGATATTGCCGCGCTCGTCCAGTTCCAGCCCCAGATCCGCCACAAGGCCGTCCTGTACCACGTGGGTAAACCCCATCGCCAGGAGCGCCAGATCGGCCTGGAGTTCAAATTCAGAGCCGGGAACTTCGGTCATATTCCAGCGTCCGCCGGTTTCGGCCCAATCTACCCGGCAGCATCGTATGGCCTTAACCTGTCCGCTTGACTCCGGGGAAGCGCCGCCTAAAAAAGCTTTGGTATTCACCGACCAGAGCCGCTCTCCGCCTTCCTGGTGAGAGCTTGAGGTCTTGAGTACCTTGGGCCAGAGGGGCCAGGGTTCGGCGCCGCTCCGGTGTTCCGGCGGTTTGGGGAGCACCTCGATCTGGGTGATGGAAAGCGCCCCCTGGCGGTTGGCGGTACCAACACAGTCCGATCCGGTATCGCCGCCGCCGATAACTACTACCCGTTTCCCATAGGCGGTAACGGCCTTTTCTGCGGAAGCGTTCTTCTCTCCGGCCAAGACCCGATTCTGGAGGGAAAGGTAGTCCAACGCCTGAACGATGCCCTCCAGTTCCCGGCCCGGCGCTTTGAGATCCCGGGGTTCCCGCGCCCCAATGGTGAGGAGTATCAGATCGAAAGAGCCTTCCAGCTCTTTTGGATCGAGGATCTTCGTTTCTCCTCCGAGAGAACCGAAGCCATAGCGCGCGGAACCGACCCGTACGCCGGTGTGGAAGCGCACTCCTTCCGCTTCCATAATGGCAATCCGCCGGTCGATAAAACGCTTATCCAGCTTGAAATCCGGGATGCCGCAGCGAAGGTACCCCCCCGCCTTATGATCCGCTTCAAAGACATCCACGGTAAATCCTGACCGGTTGAGGTAGTACGCCGCCGCAAGCCCCGCAGGGCCGGCGCCAACAACCGCCACTTTCTTGCCGTTCCGGCTCTCCGGCGGTCTGGGGCCAAGGAGCCCCAACTCGAACGCTTTTTCAATAACCGCCAATTCGTTCTGCCGGATCGTCACCGGCTCGTCGTTGATTCCCAATATACAGGAAGCTTCGCAGAGAGCGGGACAAACCCGCCCGGTAAATTCAGGAAACGGATTGCGGGCTTCCAGAACAGCCCACGCGCCCCGCCAGTCTCCCCGGTAGAGCCTATCCTGCCATTCGGGCATCACGTTGGAAACCGGACAGGCCCAATGACAAAAAGGCACTCCGCAATCCATGCAGCGCGCCGCCTGATCACGGCGCTCGTTATCAGGAAGGCGAATCTCCACCTCGCTGTAGTCGTTAATACGCTCTTCAACAGGCCGGTATCCCGAAACCTGCCGCTTTATCTTTAAAAAACCTGTAGGGTCTCCCATGTACGCCTCTTTTCATTGATGTTCTCTTCCAAGATGGAAGTTCTGCGGCCGTTTTTATATTAGACTCGAAAAGCTAACACATACAATAGACGTGTTCCGAAGGGGCTGATAAAAAAATCGCGTATTCTGTAAGCAATGCCCTGTTACACCTTCCCGGTTTCTCTTCTTTTTACCATTCGCTCAGAAACCTAAGAGCCTGTTGAGGCTGCGGGCATTTTGAACTACGATAAACCTATGGACGACATTTTGCCCCCGGTCAATGACTGGGTATTCAAACTCCTCTTCGGAGACGAGCGCAATAAGCGCCTTTTGACCGGC
>JAIRPG010000015.1 GCA_031257105.1 Treponema sp. | reverse complement strand
ACTGAAAAACTGTAGCGCTGATCGATGATGCCGACCTGGTACACATAGGTGGAAATAATTTCCGCCACGCCTGAATTGCGGGAGTTTTTCATCAAAAAGGCTTTGTCAAAACCAACGCTCATAATGCCGCCCATGCTCAAGATCAGCATGATCACGCAGGTAGGGCGGATAGTGGGCAGGTCTATATTCAATATCCGCTGGAGTTTTCCCGCGCCGTCCAGGGTGGCCACTTCGTAGAGCGTGGGGTCAACGCCGGAGAGGGCGGCAAAGTAGATAATCGCGCCGAAGCCCGTGCCCTGCCAAATCCCCGACCACACGTATATGTGGCGGAAATATTTTTCCCCGGACATAAAGTCAATGGCGTTTGTTCCCAACAGGCGCTGAAGTATGATATTGATCACCCCGTAATTCGGCGAGAAAAACAGGTTCATCATGCCCACCAGCACCATGACGGAAATAAAGTGGGGAATATAGGTGGCGGTCTGCACGACTTTTCCCAATTTTTTATTCACCGAATAATTGACCATTATCGCCAGAATAATGGGGAAGGGAAACGAAACGATCATCCCGTACAGGGAAAGGACAATGGTGTTGGTAATAACCCGGCTGGATGAATAGGTGGTCAGGAACCGGATAAAATGCTTAAACCCAACCCAGGGACTGCCCAGCACACCCTTTGTCGGAATATAGTCCTGAAAGGCCATGAGAATACCGTACATGGGGACATACGCGAAAATGACGATGAACGCCAATCCCGGCAGCAGCAAAAGGTAGAGATCGTAATTGTCTTTTAAGTACATTCCCCAGGGCAGGCGCCTGCTTTTACTATTCATCGGTATAACGGTTTTCATAACGCGCCTCCGATATTGAACGGCTCAAGCGAAAAGAGTAAAGCCCCGGGGCTCGTTTTTCTAGCGGCGCAAATGGATGATAACGGGGGGGGGGGGGGGGGTGAAAATGTTATGTTGCCGGTTTGCTTTCAATGTGAGAAATATCATAGATCGTATGAATACTATCATAAAAAGTATAATAATACAATAATGCTATTCTGTCAAGCCTTTCGGCGGCCTTCGGCAGCCCTGGCAACGGCTCATCAAAAAATGTTACCGAAAAGAACGCTTGACATTGGATCGCGCCCCATTGTAACCTTACTGAAATGGAGCGTCGCATGAAAGATACTATCAATATCGGAATTATCGGTTTCGGCGGGCGGGGCATGGGCCTGATGAAAGACTGCATCCTCCCCCGCAAAGAAGTCCGGGTCGCGGCGGTCTGCGACCTCTACGAGGACCGGCGGCTTGAGGCTGCCGCAAAGGTTGAACAGGCCGGTCAGGGCCGCCCCCTGGTTTCCGCTGATTACCGGGAAGTCCTGGTCATGAAGGACCTGGACGCGGTGTTGATCGCCGCCAGTTGGGCCCCGCATATTGAAATCGCCTGCGCCGCCATGAGAGCCGGCATTTACACCGCCGTGGAAGTAGGCGGAGCCTATTCCCTGGACGACTGCTGGCGTCTGGTCCACACCCACGAAAAAACCGGAACCCACTGTATGCTCATGGAGAACTGCTGTTTTGGCCGCTATGAGCTTTTGGTACTCAACATGGTCCGCCAGGGGCTTTTCGGCGAGATCGTCCACTGCCAGGGGGGCTACCGCCACGATCTTCGGGGAGAAATCAGCGGGGGCTGGGAGAACCGGCATTACCGCAAGGACAACTACCTCCTGCGGAACTGCGAAAACTATCCCACCCACGAGCTGGGCCCCCTGGCGGAAGTGCTGGACATTAACCGGGGGAACCGCATGGTAAAGCTCAATTCCGTTGCCTCAAAGGCCGCGGGGCTCCACGAATACATCCTCTCCCGCCAAGGCCCGGACAGCCCGGACGCGAAATTGCGCTTCGCCCAGGGGGACGTGGTTACCACGATCATCACCTGCGCCCGGGGGGAAACCATCGTTCTCACCCTGGACACCACCCTCCCCCGCGCCTATTCCCGGGCCTTCCACGTCCAGGGCACCCGCGGCATGTTCAACGAGGATACCCGGACCATCTTCCTGGATCAGCAGGATGAAAAGTTCGAATTTAACGGCAAGGGGCTCTGGGGCAGCGCGGATTCCTACTTTGAAAAGTACGACCATCCCCTCTGGAAAAGCTTCTTTGAAGAAGGCGTACAGGGCGGCCACGGCGGCATAGATTGGATGGAATTCTCCGCCCTCTTCAAGGCCGTCCGGGAAAACGCCCCGCCCCCCATCGACGTGTACGACATGGCCTCCTGGATGAGCGTGTCTACCCTCTCGGAAGATTCCATAGCCCAGGGCGGCGCGCCGGTGGCCATCCCCGACTTCACCAACGGCAAGTGGCTCACCAGGCGGGATCAGCCCTTTTAGACCTCCCCGGGGTGATCATGAGCCCGGGGATCCAGAAAGGCGGCCCTTTCTCCGTTGACCTTGGGGGGCGATGATCGTTCCCCAGGGCCCCCTCGTCAGCTTCAACGATAAAGGGGGTTTCCATCAGATTATTCATCCAATACCGCCTTCCTTGATAAAGAAATTCAGCGCCTGCGCTCCCATGACTACCACCGTCGTAACCACCGCCCCGGCAACGGCAACTCCCAGTATCACCGCGACCAGCGCGCGCCGTTTGGGTATGCCCAATACCCACGCTCCCAGGGTACCCGTCCATGCGCCGGTTATGGGCAAAGGCACGGCTACAAAGGCGGCTATCCCCAGCCAACCCCACCGCTCTACCCCCCGGCACAGTTTCCGGCGAGCCCGTTCCACAAAGCGATCAAAGAAGTTCCGGTACCAGGCGGCCTTGAGAAAGAGTTTATGCAGGGTAGAGAGGAAGAGCCAGCACACCGGCGCTACCAGGGCATTGAGAAAGACCGCGAAGAGGTAGGCCCAATACCAGGGCAGCCCTTGGGCAAGAGCGAAAGGAATGGCTCCCCGTAATTCGGAGATGGGCAGAAAGGAGAGGAGGGCGGTAACACAGAGGATTGCACCGGTATTCATATCTTTTCCTTAGGGTAATCTAAGACATAGAACCGAAATCGTATCAAGTGACTTGAAGTCACTTGCTTGCGGCCTGCCAGAAACCTTTCCAATCTTCGGGATGTTCCAGATAGCGGCGGCACTGTTCGGTATAGTAGAAGCTTGGTTTATCCGTAGCGGCTAAGGCGTCGAAGATCTCCAACGCGGCGGCAAACTTTCCGGCGTAGAACAGATCCCGCCCGGCGCCGAACCGGTCGATAATCTTCGCGTTTTCCCGGAACTCCTCCTCGGTTAGGGGTTCGTACACGGTGACCGGCTCTTTTTTCCCCACCACCGCTACGAGGGCAAGCTTACGGCCATAGAACGGCGCTTCCCGCGCGGCCTGGGTAAAGGTATTTTCGGCGCACATCAGGTAAGTGCCGAACTGCTTATTCAGCCCTTCCAATCTAGCGGCGAGGTTTACCGAATCCCCCAGCATGGTGTAGTCAAAACGCTTGCTGGAACCCATGTTTCCCACCACCGCGTACCCCGTGTTGAGGCCGATACGGGTTAAAAGACGGAAACCGTATTTTTCCTCAAAGAAAGCCTGCCTGTCGGCCAGCTTCCGTTGACAGGCCATGGACGCCCGCAGCGCTCTGGCGGCGTGATCCGTAAGGTTAAGCGGGGCGTTCCAGAAGGCAATAATGGCGTCGCCTTCGTACTTGTCGATGGTACCCCCCGAGTCAAGAATCGTATCGGTCATAAAGGAAAGGTAATCGTTGAGGAGTTCCGTCAGCATCGCCGGATCCAGTTTTTCGGAGATACTGGTAAAGCCCTGAACATCGGAAAAGAAAATGCTGATCTCCCGGCGCTCTCCCCCCAGGGAGAGGAGCTCCGGGTTGGCCACGAGCCGGTCGATCACCGCGGGGCTCAGATATTGGCTAAAAGCGGATTTGATGAAACGCCGTTGACTGCCTTCGGTGGCGTAGTTGTAGAGCGTCGCCGCGAGAAAGACTACGATGACGCCGGTTATGGGAGCCGCCACGGGAATCCAGTAACCGGCCCGGTACGCGCCTACCGCCGCCGCCCCCAGCAGGATAAGCGCCGCCGCGCCGCCCCCTACCGCCAGGGGGATACGTCCGGCAAAGAAGACCAGGAACCCCACCGAAGCCGCCGCCGCGAGGATAATGAGCGCGTTGCCCCACCGGGGAATTTTCCGGATAAAGTCCCGGCTCAGCAGGTTATCCAGCATGGTAATGTGTATTCCCATGCCGGGATACACCGATTCAATCGGCGTATTGCATATATCGAAGAGCCCCGGCGCATAATAGCCGATAAAGACGTATTTGCCCTCGAAATCTTCCGGGTAGAGGATCGGTTCCCGCCCTTGGGCATACCGCTCGGCGCTTTGGAGGAGCTCCGCGGCGGTATAGGGAATATACCTATCCAGAGAACCCCGAAAGCGGAGGAGCGCGGCCCCGTCCTTATCCACCGGGATCGTATACGATTCCCATTGAATGGTTTCGTTTCTTTTGTTGTACGTAATATCCCCATTCATTCCGGAGACAAGCAAAGACGCCGTAGAAAGGGCGGGCGCCGCTTTGCCGTCAAAAATGACAAAGGGTTTTGCCCGGCGGATAACGCCGTCCGAATCGGGAGCGCCCGTGATATTGCCGATAACCCCGGCGCTGTTCCTGAGCGCCGGTATGGGGAACGTCGCCCCGATCCGGTTTTCCCCCCTGAGTTCGTAGCCGGCAAGGAATTCCCCAAAATCAACCGGGTTGAAAAGCGGTTTATCCAGATCTTCCGGCCAGGAAAAAGCGCCGCCCCACTGGGTACTGAAAAAAACGGTCTGCACTACCCTACCGCAGCGCGCGGATGCTTCGGCAAAAGCGGCGTCATCTTCGGGGCCGTACACGGAAGGCTCGGAAAAGATAATATCAAAAGTGAGGGAACGCGCTCCTCCCCGACCGATATACTCGATGAGTTCCGCGTACGCCTTCCTGGGCCACGGCCATGACCACTCCCGCTCCCGGCTCGCCCAGTCGATGCTGTCCTGGTCAACAAGGATAAGCGCAATATCATCGGAGGGCCGGGACATACCGGCGAGGAGGCGGACGCGGAAGTCGTAGGCCTTCCCTTCCAGGAACTCAAAGACGCCGGCGCTATCTCCCACGGTTACCACAAGGAACGCCGCCGCGATGATCAGCGCGGCGCCGGTATTCTTTCGTATTTTCTTCAATTTTTTTACCACCACCCTACCCTCTCCCGCCGTTCCGCCGCTTTGGCGTCCCGGGCCGCCTGCACCGGTTCAATCCGCCGTTGAGTCGTATCACCCATCATCTCCCATTCATCCAACTCGGTATAGATTTTTATTAATAATACCGACCGGAATGTGCTTTATACTAGCGGATACTGAACGTTTCATAGTTCAAACTTGACCCATAACATCATATTCCGTACTATTCAGAGGCAAGCGCCGGTAAACGTGACGCTCACCGGCGTTTTTTACGGAGGGAAAAAAGTGAATTCATCTAATGGAATGACCCTAGTAGGCATGGGAGGCTACCTGGTGGTGATGATCGCCATCGGACTCTGGTACGCCCGCCGGAGCAACAGTAACGTGGAAGAGTATTTTCTGGCAAAGCGGAGTTTCGGCCCCTGGGTAGCGGCGTTAAGCGCCGAGGCGTCGGATATGTCGGGCTGGCTTTTGATGGGCCTGCCGGGGGTGGCCTACTTTACCGGCATTGGAGAGGCGTTTTGGACAGCCTTGGGTCTCTTTATCGGAACCTGGATCAATTGGGCGCTGGTAGCAAAGCGGCTGCGTTCCTACTCTCAAATCGCGGATAACGCCATTACCGTGCCGGAATTCTTCAGCAAACGGTTTCACGACAAAAAGCGCGTTCTCCTCGCCATCGCGGCGCTCATCAGCCTGGTGTTTTTTTCTATCTATGTGGGCGCTCAGTTTATCACTTTTGGAAAGCTCTTTAGCTACCTCTTTAACGCCAACATGACGGCGATGGTGATTCTAGGCGCCGCGCTGGTCATGCTGTATACCACCTTAGGCGGATTCTGGGCGGTGGGTATGACCGATCTGATCCAGGGGCTCTTAATGGTGGGCGCGCTGATCCTGGTGGTGGGCTTCGGCGTCTTTCACGCGGGCGGCGTGGGCGGCGTACTGGAAAATCTCAAATCTTTTCCCGGCTTTCTGGACTTTTTTGGCGCGGCCAGCCCGGAGATGGTCGAGGGGGCGCAGAAAACGGTAAACGGCGTTCCTCTTTTCGCGGCGGAAGGCCAAAAGTACGGCTTACTTACCATTATTAGCACCCTCGCCTGGGGCCTTGGTTACTTCGGTATGCCCCAGGTACTAGTTCGCTTTATGGCGATCAACCGGACATCCAATATTGCCCGTTCTCGAAATATCGCGGTAGTCTGGTGCCTCGTGGCGCAGTTTGCGGCGGTATGCATCGGCCTTATCGGGCGGGCGTCTATGCCGGCGCTGTTATCAAACGGGAGCGCGGCGGAAAATATCTTTATCCACCTTTCCATGAATTTCTTCCCTCCGCTTGCGGCGGGCATCGTTATTTCGGGTATCCTCGCCGCATCCATGAGTTCCTGCGATTCGTTCATGCTCATTGTAGCGTCTTCCCTCGCCAATGACATTTTCAAAGATCTCGTGAAAAAAAATTCCGGCGAAGTCATGGTCATGTGGGTTGCCCGCCTTACCATGCTCCTCGTGACGGTGTTCGGCGTGATCATCGCTATTTCGGGCAGCCGGTCGATTTTCCGGGTTGTGTCCTATGCCTGGGCAGGTTTAGGCGCCGCGTTTGGGCCCTTGATGCTCTTTTCCCTGTTCTGGAAACGGACAACCTTCCCTGCGGCGGTGGCCGGTATGCTTACCGGCGGCGTCATGGTAGCGCTTTGGAAAAACGTCATCGCCGGATTCGGCGGCGTCTTCGCGGTGTACGAACTGCTCCCGGCTTTTGTGAGTTCCTGCCTGGTGATCTGGCTGGTAAGCCTGTTTACCGAAAAGCCTTCCGCCAAAATTGAACAGGAGTTTGAGGCGGCGAAAACCGCTGAATTTTAAGGCCCGGTTTCGGCGCTTATGAGACCGCCGAACGTTGCCTTAACGCCCAGGGTGAGCGAAACGCCGGGCATGTAATAGCTGGCGAATGACTCGTACTGGGCGTTCAGAATGTTCCGCAGTGACGCGAAAGCGGTAAAACGCTTCCCGATGTTCTGGTTCAGCGTGGCGTGAAGAATGCAGTACGGATCAAGGGGCATCTGGTTCAAGGTGTCGGCGTAGCGGGTTGTTTCGTAATGCGCGGAGATAAGCAGCGATCCGGTCTTCCAGCCGAAATCCAGAGTGCAGCCTATGATGTGAGTCGGCATGTAGGGAATACGAAAACTGTTGGCAAACCCCAGATCGCCGTTCAGGAGCCAGCTCATCTGAAACTGGTAGGAGGGGGCAATCTTGAGGGTTTCCAGGAAGCGCCGCCCGATACGCAGCGTGAGCGTGGGCCGCGTGTCAAAGCCCACAAACCACGCAACGCCGACGTTTTCAGGCGACCAGCGCCCGCCCTGGCTTTTGACCCAGTGGATCGAATCTTCGGTGTACTGCCCCCAAACGGTAGTGTTCACGCTGAACGAGTTTAGTCCGGGCGCTTGGAAAAGCGGCAGTTTTTCTACCGCGCTCATGTTCGAGAGGGGCAGTTCCGCGGTCAGGTCGAAGCCCCAGCCGTCTTCGGGGCGGAGGTTCGGGTTGCCCACAAAGGTACTGTCGTAACTGCGGTAGTACAGATCGTCAAAGTCGGGAAACTTGAAACTGCGGAACCAGTTGTTTTTGAGGACTAACCAATCCAGCGCTTCCCAGCGGAATCCGAGTTTGGGCACAGGAACGAATTGCCGGGTGTCGGCGGCGCCTTTCACGGAAGCGATAATCATTAAATTTTTAAGCGCCTTGTATTCGCCGGTAACGTAGAAGCCGCCCTGGTTTCCCGTCTTTACCGGCTGGGTTTCGGTGGGGCTGCCGGTGTTCACCAGCAGGAAGCGCCAGTCCCCGCCGGCCCGCACGGTAAGGGCGTCCGCGGCGAACCAGTTCCAGCGGTTCACGGCGTACAGGTGGTGATCCACGCTGGAAATATCCACGCCGTAGGTAGCGCGGGTAAACTGGTAACTGAGCGCCGCCTCCGCGCCGAGCGTGTCGGCAAAAAAGAGCGGCGCGTTAAACTGGAGATTTTCCGTTAGTTGAAAATCCGTCGCCGTTGCGGAACCGACAGAATTCATGGTGATGGGAAAATCGCGGTTGGCGTAGTAGAATTTGGTGTCCGAAAGCAGCATCGAAAGTTCCCCGATGTCCCACACCAGCGACACATTTCCGCCGCCGTCCAGCACCTCGTTGCTTTCTTTGCGCCGGGCAAAACCGTAGTCATCTTTGTAAAGGTAGTGATTGCCGGCGCGGTTGCCGAAAAGAGACGCCCGCCACGAAAAACGTTCCGCCCCATACCCGGCGTTGAGGCCAAGGCTCTGCATATCCAGAAGATCGATGAATTCCGGGTCTCCTATCGCGCCCCGGACGCGCTGCGCGTTCCTTGCGGAGCGCTTATTATATTTACCCGGCATATAGCCCGTGTTTGACAACGTTCCGCCCAGGTGAAGCCCCTTTCCCTGTTTTTTTACCGTGATGATGTTTATCACGCCCCCCAGCGCGCCTGAAACGTTGTACCGGGTGTCGCTTCCGCCGTAGATCACCTCAACCCGCTCGACAGAATTCATGTCGATTTGGCTTACGTCGAATTCGCCTGAGCGAGGCGAGTTGGCGGGAACGCCGTCGATCAGGATGGCGATGCGCTCCGTGTCAAAGCCGCGCATGGAAAGGTCGGTCTGGTTGCCGTAGCCCCCAAAGCGGGTAACGCTCATGTCCAGTTCTTCCTCCAGCAGCGTGGAAAGATCCCGGGGGTTGCGCTTCTCGATGTCTTCCCGGCTGATGACCCGCATCTGCTGGGTAGTTTCCGGCGTCGAGTTGATGGTGACGCCCTTGTCCTCCCCGAATTCGGGCCACGCCTCAAGTTCCGCGTCGATGTCCTCTTCCGTCTCCGCGCCGGTTTCCTGCGCCGACGCGGGAGCCGGCAATAACGCCGCGCAGAGAAACAACCGTAAAACTACGCGCAGAAATACTATTGAATAAGTTGATGGCAAAAATACGCTCCCGTTTTTTCGCGTTCTCATAGCGTCTCCTTATGGTTTTTCCCGATCCTGGGGAATCACCACGCCCCAACTGATGAATTCCGCCTCGTTTTCCACGCCGTTTGCCTCGACCGCTTCTTCCAGCGTTTCTTTTTCGGTGTAGTAGGGGCTGCCGTTGTAGAGCGCCGCAAGGTCAACGGCGTTTGCCATCTGCACGATGTCCGGCTGGAGTACGCGGTAATAAATGCCGAAAAAGGGTTTTTCACCCTGCCGCAGGCCCTGGTAATAGCCGCCCCGGCCGGAATCCCACAGCCAGGGGGGATCGCAGCCCTCAAAGTACTCGATGATGATCGCCCCCCGTTTTTTGTCGCCGTTGAAAATATTCACCGCCCGCGCAACGCCCATGTAGGCAAAGCCCCAGCTTTCCTGCGGGACGCTCGTCTCGTCCTGCATCCCGTAGGCGGTGTCGTCGTACAGCAGAATGTAATCCCCGGGAGCCGGCGTATCCTGCGATTTGCAGGACCGCACGTTGGCGGCGTCAAACCGGGGAAAAAGGGCGCGGGCCTTATCCTTCCCCCAGGCGTCAAAGTCTTCCCACTTCCCGATACGGTAGCCGTCCAGCCTGCCGATCCCGGCGTAGTGGGAGTACCATACGCCCGACATGAAATCCAGGCGCTCAACAAATTCCGCGTCTCCAGGGTAATAGGTTCCCGTTATGTCCGCTCCCCCCAAAACCCCATAATCGCACCCCGCAAAAAAGAACGCGCCAAACGCGATAAGCGTGGCAAAAACGGCGCCCTCGTATCTCCTCATTCCCTAATTCCTCATTCCCAGATCAAATGCGGATAGCCGTCCGAACCCATCTTCCAGACCGTGGCGAAATCCCACCCCAGGCCCTCGTACAGCGATTGCGCGGGTTTTTCCACGCAGTCCGCGC
The DNA here is from genome assembly GCA_031257105.1 of Treponema sp. Classification (GTDB taxonomy): domain Bacteria; phylum Spirochaetota; class Spirochaetia; order Treponematales; family Breznakiellaceae; genus JAIRPG01. The sequence goes on along the minus strand of JAIRPG010000015.1, from coordinate 2,410 downwards.
CGTTGACGCTTTGGCGGCCGTCCGCCGCGCCGGAGCCGTCCCAGGTTTGCGCCGCGCCGCTCACCGTGACGGACATTCCCGTCCAGCCGAAGGTGTTGGAAACGCCGCCGGTGCTGTCGCCGATAACGCGGCCCACCCGCTCAAAACCGTTGGGAGCGCTGACGGACGGGTTGAGCGCCACGCAGCTTTTCAGATTCGCCGGGGCGAAACCTTCGGTATTATCCCCGCCGCCGCCTGCCGCGCAGAAGCCCGCGATACCCCCCGCGTAGTCGTTGATCGCGGCCCCGTCGGTAATGCCCTGAGCGGTAACGTTGCTGGTGAAGTAACACTCGGCGACTATGCCGCCGTAGTAGATGTAGCCCGCGATCAAACCCGCCGCCTGCCCGGTTCCGGGAGCCGACGTGACGGTTACGGACGAAACGATTTTCAGGTTTTTAACGACCGCCTTCGCGTTTTCCGCGCCTTTAACGCCGCCAAAGATACCCAGGTAGGCTTTGTCAACCGCAACCGGCGCGGCGGCAAAACTTTGCAGGGTGATGGTGCGGCCGTTGCCGTCAAAACTGCCGGTAAAGGGCGTGGAATCCGGGTCAAGAGGCGTACCGGCGGATTTCCAGATGCTCCGGCCCACCGGCGTCCAGTCCGCGAGGGTGATGTCCGCGTCAAGCACGTAGGTTCCCGCCAGGGGCCACGCGCTGTCAACGCCGATCTTCGCCAATTCCGCCGCCGTTAAAATAAATTTTGTGGAAGCATCCACCCGCCGCACCGTAATCGTGTACGTTTTTACCGCGCCGCTCTCCGCTGTTACCGTGACCGTAATGGTGTTGTCCCCCACCGCCAGGCTTTTTGTTCCACCGCCGCTCACCGCCGCTTTCCCGCTTGCCGCCTCCGCCGTAACGGTGATCGATTCAACCGTATTGGCCACCGTTACCGTGTAGTCCGCCGCCGCCGCGCTGAAAGCGGGGGTCAGGCTTCCGGCGCTCACGCTCAACGTTTTGAGCGCGGCGTCCTCGGACAGCGTTTTCCCCGCGGGCTGTTCGCAGGCCGCCAGTAACAGCGCGGAGACAACCAGCGCCGCGATGGTCAGCGCTGCGGCGCTGTTCGTGGTTTGGTGTTTTTTCATCTTGCCAATGCTCCTCTTGTTCCTATCAGTCCAGCCAGTCATCGCCGCCGGTTGGCGTAAACTGGTAGTCAGGGTCATCCGACCGCTTGATCTGGGGATCGCCTACCCCCCAAATTTGGGTAAGATGAGAGAAATACCAGTCGTCAACGATAAATGTTGTTTTGGCGTCGTTCAGGGTGTTCGCCCCGGCGGCCAGAGCCTCGGTATTGGACTGGAAAAACCGTGTTTTCATGCCGCCGCTCGTCACGCCATTGGGCCTTACGCCGCTTCCCCGCTTGTCGAACCAGTAGATGGCGTAGTAATCCCCGCCGTCAATGTAAGCCATGGTATTGTCTCTATCCAGTTTGAGGATGAAAACGCCGCTTTTCGGGCTGAACGCCTGGGAATACACGATGTCCCCGGCTATCCACGCCAGCCCCATTTCGAACATGTCGCAGAACTCCAGGTAGCCGAATCCGCCGCTTCCCGCCTGTCTGGGGCTGGTGTCAATAAGCAGCGCCTCAACACTCCTTAAAAATTCAAAGGCCCAATAGCCCTTTGTCCATGGGGGAATCTGGTTCACGCTTGCGGTTTTCTGGGATGCGGTGTATTCGGTGTCCCGGTTTATCGTGATGGTGTAGGTTTGCGCCGCCGTCCCGTTGGTTACGGTGATGGGGATGGTATTGTCCCCCGGATTCAGCATGAACCTGAAGGTGTACTTGTTTCCCGCTACGGTGGGCGATCCCTGCGCGGCGGTACTGGAAACAACGGCGTTTGCGTCGCTTCTGGTCGCTTCTATCAAAAGATAGTCAACCCAATAATTCACCTCCAGCGTGTATTGCGTTGTTGCGGATGTAAAATCAGGGCTCATCTTTTGTCGGTAAAGCGGATAGGGGTTGGTTGTCCCGTTGTGCTGCGCCAACGCGAGGGCGCTCAATTTTGTATTGGCGCCGGAAGGCGTCCCGCTTGCCGCCGGGCTAAACCCGCTGGTACCCGCGCCGTTCTTCGCCTTGACCCACACATAATAGGTAGTTCCGTTGGCAAGCCCGGTAATGGTCGCGGTGGTCGTAGTTGGCTCGGTGGCGAATTGCTGTGCGCCCGCCGAATTGTTTGCCGTGCCGTACCACACCTATTAGGCAGTCGCCCCCGATACCGCCTGCCAGGTGACGGTAAGCTGGGCGTTGCTCGCTTGTACCGTGGGCGCTGCCGGCGCGCTGGGCGCGTTTTCCGCCGCAACAGGCGTCCCGCTTGCCGCCGCGCTAAACCCGCTCGTACCCGCGCCGTTCTTCGCCTTGACCCACACGTAGTAGG
>JAIRPG010000097.1 GCA_031257105.1 Treponema sp. | reverse complement strand
TCCGCCGCCGGCACGGCAACGCTGACCGTCAGGGCCGCCCCAAAAGACAACTCCGCCGCCCAAAACCACCGTTCCGACTTAGGCTTCCAATGCGCCGTATCTTCCGCCACCGCCGGCTCATCATACCATTTCTGCTTTGCCACTCTGCGCTCCTTTGTTAGGAAGTAGGAGTTAGAAGTTAGAAGAGTCTCGACTCCCAACTCTCAACTCTCAATTCCCTACTACCTACTACCTACTACCTACCCCCTACTACTCCCAACTACTTCGCCAAAGCGTAAATATCCACGTAGAGATCGTCCACGAATTTCTTCACGTCCAGATCCGCAGGCAGATAGCCGATCTTGGTCAGTTCTCCGGCAAAGTAGGCGGCGTCATCCTTGGCGGAAGCGTTGGAGGCGGCGCTGTAGTGATGATCGTATTTGTAGTGCCGCAAAAGTTCCGTTATCAGCGCGATGTTATCGGTAGCTACGGATTTGCTTTCCACCAGGAGCTTGGCGGCTTCCTCGGGGTTCGCGCCGATCCACTCCACCGCCCGGTGAATTGCCCGCAGAACCGCAGCCACCACTTTGGGTTTCTCCTTAACTAATTTGCCGGACGCAAAGACGAAGCAGCAGTTCTTTCCCGCAAAGAGGGGGTGTTCGCTGATGTCCAGGAGAACCCGGAACTTCCCGCTCTGCTCCGCCAGGGTTGCGAAGGGATCCCAGGCGGCAAACAGATCGGCCTCGCCGCCTTCTACCGCCTGGGTAAGCTGGTCGTTGGGGTAGGGTTTCCAGGTGATCTCCGTTTGGGGGTTGATGCCGGCGCTCCCGACGGCCACCGACGCTACCGACATGGGCGTTCCGCCTATCTCGTCAACGGCGATGGTCTTGCCCCGCAGATCCGCCAGGGTATTAATAGAAGAATCCACCGGAACCAGGATCTTGATGCAGCCCTCGTGAAGACCGCCGACAAGCTTTACATCAATGCCGTTATACACCGAAGGGAAGAACTGGAAGTCCCCGTTGGTGATGGGCATCTTCCCCGCAGCCAGGGCCGTGCGCTGGGCCTCGAAGGAAACGCCGCTCACCAGGTTGATTTTGACCCCCTCCTCCGCGTAAAAGCCCTTGAGCGCGGCAATGGCAACGGGAGAACCGCAGGTACTTCCCGAATAGGCAATGTCATATTCGCCCAGGGGATAGGCGCTTCCGCCCGCCTTGCTTCCCCCGGCAAAAACCGCTGCCGGCAAGATGATCGCCGACAAAAGAACCGCTAAAAAACACCGCATGATAGACCTCCTAACGTCTTCATTATATACTATTCCTACGTTTTTACTAGGAATTATGGGCAAATGTTTGCGCCGCATCGAATCATCCTTCCTGCCCGAAAACCTTCCGGAACGCCTGATCCAGATCCGCGATCAGGTCTTCGGGATCTTCCAACCCCAGGGAGACCCGGATCAGGTTCGGCGGGATATTGGCGAAACGCTGCTCCTCCGGCGTCTGCTCCCCGTGGGTCGTTTTGGGCGAGTTGACGATGAGGGATCGGGCGTCTCCCACGTTCACGTGGTAGCTCCACAGCTCGATGGCGTTGAGGAACGCCTCGCTCTGCTCGATGGTTCCCTTAAAGCCGAAGGAAAAGATCGCCCCCGGCCCTTTGGGCAGGTACTTCTTCGCCAGGGCGAAACTGGGGCTCGAAGGCAGCCCCGGATACCTGACCCATTCCACATGGGGGTGCTTTTCCAGCCATTCAGCGACTTTTTGGGCGTTGGATACCTGTTTGGCCACCCGTTCCGAGAGGGTTTCGATGCCCAGCAAGGTGAGGTAGGCGTCGAAGGGGCTCAAGGCCGCGCCGAAGTAGTTGAGGTAGTGGAGCCGTATGCGGGTTACAAAGGGCGCGTCCGGGGTGAGTTCCAGGAAGGAGCGTTTCCGCCCGGTGGCCCGGTCCCGGAGGACGTACTGCAATTCCTCGAACTGGGGGAAGTTCCCGTTGTCCCAGGGGAATGTGCCGGTCTCCACCACGAGCCCCGCGATAAGGTTGCCGTGGCCGTTCAGGGCCTTGGTTGCCGAATAGATCACAATGTCCGCCCCGTACTCTATGGGCCGCAGAAGGTAGGGCGTGGCAAAGGTGTTGTCCACCACCAGAGGGATGCCGTGTTTGTGGGCCAGGGCCGCGAGGGCCTCCAGATCGGATACCACGCCGTTGGGGTTGCTCACAGACTCCACGAAGATCGCCTTGGTGTCGCGTTTGATGTCCTTTTCCAGGGCCGCGATGTCCCCGGTATTGGGCGACTCGTCGATATGGATGTTGAACTTGGGGAAGATCTTCCGGAATACGTCCACGCTCCCGCCGTAGAGGTAGGGGCTGGCGAGGATCCGCCCGCCGCCCTCGGCCAGGCTCAGGATGGTATAGGAGATCGCCGCCATGCCCGACGCCAGGGCTATGGCCGCGGAACCGCCGTCCAGGGCCGCGACCCGTTTTTCCAGCACATCCACCGTGGGGTTGTTCACCCTGGTGTAGAGGAACCCCGGATCGGTGAGGGCGAAGAGACCGTCGGCGTTGGCGGTGTCCCGGAATTCGTAGGCCGCAGTCTGGTAGATAGGCACCGCTACAGACTGCTGGTGTTCCGCCGGACTGTATGCGGCCCGGATCTTCAAGGTATCAAAATGCAGTTGTTCGTTTGACATGGTTCACTCCTTTTTCAGAACGCCGGTATTACCGCGCCGCGATACTTGCTTTCGATAAAAGCGCGGACCTCTTCGGTGGTCAGCGCAGCCACAAGCGCCCGGATCGCCGGGTCGTTCAGTCTGCCGGATTGTACCGCCAGGATGTTTGCGTAAGGCGAATCGGAGCCTTCCCGGAAGAGGACGCCGCCGGTATCTATCCCCGCTTCCAGCACCTTGTTGGTGTTGGTGATGTACACATCGAACTGATCCCGGATGCGGATGATCGCCGCAGCGTCAAGCTCCACCAGTTTGATCGGCTTGAGGTACTCCTCCACATCCAGAATGGAGGTGTTGAAGACCTCGGTGTTTTTCTTGAGCCTGATAAAGCCGTTTTGGGCCAGGATTGTCAGCGCCCGGAACTCGTTGGTGGCGTCGTTCGGAATGGCGATCGCCGCGTTGGGGGGGATCCCTTCGATGGTTCTGTACTTCTCCGAATACGCGCCGATGGGCTCCACATGGATATTGCCGGCGTTTACCAGGTCAAAGCCCTGTTCCGCCGCCACCGATTTCAGATACGGCTCGTGCTGGAAAAAGTTGGCGTCAAACTCGCCGTTGGAAGTCTGCTCGTTGGCAAGCCTGCCTTCGGTGTTGTAAATATCCAGATCGATGCCCCTGGCTGCCAGGCCGGGCTTGACGAATTCCAGCAGTTCCTGGTGGGGAACGACATCCGCCACGATCTTGAGAGTCGTCCTGCCCGACGCCGCGCCATCAGGGGGCGCTCCCTGGACGGCTCTGGCCGTTCCGGCGCTCTTGCCGGCATCTGGGGAGGAACAAGACGCGAGGATAAACAACAGTACCGCCGGGAGAGAGAGAATCAAGGTTCTTTTCATAAAAGACTCCTTCAATAAAGTAAGCCCGCCCTACAGCAGGCTTGTTCTTTATTAATCCTATAGAAAAAGTAGGATATATGTCAAGCGGATAGAGCTTGTTACAAAATAAATCGAATTTTCCAAAGGCTCGCTGTACTTGGAAGATTACGGTTCCCGCCATAGACCATACAGGTAATGACAAATTTTTTATTGACGTGTGCTGATATGTATTATATCATATTATAGTGAGAATCTGTGCCGCATAAGGAGGCGTGAGTTGTTTTTTATGTTCATTCGAGTTGTTCAACACGTCTCTAGGGGGGGGGGGGGGGCGGGGGGGGGGGG
>JAIRPG010000095.1 GCA_031257105.1 Treponema sp. | reverse complement strand
CGGGGTCTCTGTTAGCGGCGGCACATTCACCATGAGTGGCGGAACCATCAGCGGCAATACCGCTTCCTCCTCCGGCGGCGGCGGGGTCGCGGTTTACAACAACGGCACATTCACCATGGAAGGCGGAACTATCAGCGGCAATACCGCTTCTTCTTCTTCTTCCTCCTCCGGCGGCGGGGTCTTTGTTGGCGGCTACAGCACATTCACCATGAATGACGGAACCATCAGCGGCAATACCGCTTTCTCCTCCTTCTCCGCCGCCTACGGCGGCGGGGTTTCTGTTGGCAGCAACGGCACATTCACCATGAATGACGGAACCATCAGTGAGAATACCGCTTCCTCCGGTGGCGGGGTCTATGTTGACAGCAACGGCACATTCACCATGGAAGGCGGAACCATCAGTGGCAATACCGCTTCCTCCTCCTCCTACGGCGGCGGCGGGGTCTATGTTAATAGCAACGGCACATTCACCATGAATGACGGAACCATCAGCGAGAATACCGCTTCCTCCTACGGCGGCGGGGTCTATGTTTATAACGGCGGCACATTCACCATGAATGACGGGACCATCAGCGAGAATACCGCTTCCTCCGGTGGCGGGGTTTCTGTTGGCAGCAACGGCACATTCACCATGAATGACGGAACCATCAGCGGCAATACCGTTTCTTCTATCTCCTCCGGCGGCGGCGGGGTCTATGTTGACAGCAACGGCACATTCACCATGGAAGGCGGAACCATCAGCGGGAATACCGCTTTCTTCTCCTACGGCGGCGGGGTCTATGGCTCACTTACCATGACAGGCGGAACCATCAGCGGCAATACCGCTTCCTCCGGCGGCGGGGTCTACAATGTCGGTGGATTCACCAAGACAGGCGGCGTTATTACCGGCTATGGCAGCGATACCGCGAATGGCAACAAAGTTGTCCGGAACGGTACTGTTGTGAATGGCTCCGGTCATGCGGTGTGTGCGGGTACGGGAAAATTGCTTGAAAAAACCGTAAGCGAGGACCATAACCTTGACAGCAGCGTTAGTGGCGCTGGCGGCGGCTGGGTCGACGAATGAACATCCGCCATCCATGGCGGATGTTCATTTCGGAGTTTTTGCTTTGCAAAAACTCCACCAAGCCCGCAGAGCGGGCTTGCTTGGGAAACAGCGGCATCCATGCCGCGCCATCCGTGGCGGGCGGCTTAGTTCGGAAAAGGTGATTGCCGCTTTTGGGTGCGTGGCGTTTTTGCTATAGGCAAAAACGCCGGAGCGAACCGCTTGCGGTTCGCCCGCATCCGTGCGGCGGCATCCATGGCGGATTGTCAGAGTGGAGTTTGCGAACCTTCGGTTCGGCCCCTCTTGGAACTACGCGCTGATTAGTAATCAGACGTGATGGGGCAAAACTCCAAGGCAATTTGCGAAGCAAATTGCCCCTCCTCCGCGCTGTCCCATTTTATTGTCGAACTCTGCGGCTACAGCAATTTGTAGAGCGCCCCGAACAGCGCCGTTCCGGGAGCGTCCGGCTGCTTAGGAAATAAAGAACCGCAGGACGAAAACCGCGAAGAGGATCCACGCCACCACGGTAATATCCTTGAATTTTCCCGTCAACGCTTTAAGAATTACATAGGACAAGACGCCGTAGACGATGCCTTCGGCAACGCTGTAGGCAAAGGGCATCATCACCATGGCTAAGAACGCGGGGATTCCCTCGGTAGGATCCGAGAAGTCAATACCCGTAACCGGTCTCATCATCAGGAAGCCCACCACGATCAGTGCCGGCGCGGTGGCGGCGCTGGGAATGAGCAGAAAGACCGGCGACAAGAACAGGGCCGCGATGAACAGTACCGCGCTGGACAACGCGGTTAACCCGGTACGGCCTCCTGCAGCAACGCCGGCGGAACTCTCCACATAGCAGGTCACGGTCGATGTACCCAACACAGCTCCGCCCACCGTTCCGATAGCGTCGGCGAGGAGCGCCTGCTTAACCCGGGGAATCTCGCCTTTCTTGGAGATAAGCCCTCCCTGGGTAGTGACCCCCACCAAGGTTCCCACCGTGTCAAAAATGTCCACAAAGAGGAAGGTAAAAAACACGGTAAAGAAGTTGAAGCTGAGGATCTGGGAAAAGTCAAAGCGCCAAAATAACGGCGCTTCCGGAAGGCTTACCGGGGAGAAATTTTCCGGTAATTTAGTAACGCCCAGGGGAATACCCACGATAGTGGTGATAAGGATCCCCAGGAGTATGGAACCGGGCGCTTTATTGGCGTAGAGAACAATGGTAATTACCAGGCCGATAAGCGCCAGCAGAGCGCTGCCGGAGGAAATGTCCCCCAGCCCGATGATCGTGCCTCCGCTATTCACCACAACGCCGGCGTTGGTAAAGCCGATCAGGGCGATAAAAAGACCGATGCCGACAGCGACCGCTTTCTTCAAATTTGCCGGGATCGCCTTGATGATGGCTTCCCGAACATTGAGCAGCGAAAGCATGATAAAGAGAACGCCTTCCAGCAGTACCGCCGTTAAGGCGAGTTGCCAGGCGTATCCCATACCAAGTACCACGGTGTAGGTAAAGAATGCGTTAAGCCCCATTCCCGGCGCTAAGGCTATGGGTAGATTCGCCGCAAAAGCCATAACCAGCGTGGCAAGCGCCGCCGAAAGCGCCGTGGCGGTGAATACTCCCCCCCAACCCATCCCAGTTTCCGACAACATTCCCGGATTGACCGCCAGAATATAGGCCATTGTCAGAAAGGTGGTAAGGCCAGCCAGTACCTCCCGCTGAAACGTCGTGTTATGTTCTTTGAGCTTAAATAGTTTCTCCATAAGAATCCTCCTGCCATACGGTATCTGAAAACGACGGGTTCGGGCAAGCTGATAGCGTTTGCGTAGTCTAAAGACTACGAAAATGCATCGGACTAAAGTCCGCAGTCTGTCCGCAAAGTAACCGGTTTTGTGGACAGACCCTATTTAGGGCGCGGCTGTTGATTACAACCATGCGTCCCCGGCAAGCCGCGCGGCGGCGTCGGCAAGTTCCAGCGGATCGCAAAAACGGCGGATAATTTCCGGAGCGTTTGCGGTTTCCGTAAGAAGGGCGGCGGCGGCGGCGGCGCAGATAAAGCCGTCGTATTTTCCAAGGCGCGATGTCCGGGCCGCGAGGGCGGCGCAGAATCCGGCGAGGAGATCCCCTGAGCCTCCCGCCGCCAGAACCGGAGCCATGCCGTCAACCACCCCCAGACGGCCTTGAGGACAGGCGATGTACGTCACATGGCCCTTAAACAACACGACAATCCCTCGTTCCCGCGCAAGGGCGCCGATATACGGCGCCGGGTTTTCCAGCAGCCGCTCACGGGGAATCCCTGAATACGCGGCAAATTCTCCCGGATGGGGAGTTAAGATAGCTCTGCCGTGAAAGCGGCGATCCCCGGCCAGCGCAATCGCGTCGGCGTCCAGGATCAGGGGAGTCCCTTCCGCTTCCCAGACTGCGGCCTGTTCCAGGATCGCCGCCCGATCCGGAGATTTCCCCCAGCCGGGCCCCAAAAGCACGGCGTCAGGAACAAAACGCTGGGAATCGAATGGTGCGCCTTTCAAAGCGACATCCGCAGCGGCGCTTTGCACGATGACTCCTCCGGCGGACGCCGCCAAGAGGGGATATACCGCCTCGTCCACCACCAGACGGACAAGCCCCGCGCCGGCGGCCTGGGCCCCGCGCCCCGCAATCCGGGCCGCGCCGGGAAATCCCGGAGAACCGGCCCGTATCTCCACCACTCCCCGTTCATGCTTATACGCCGTCGGGAGGATACGGGGAATCTCGCGCCGGACAGTCTGCCAAGAGAAAAGCTCCGCGCCGCCGTAAGAGCCGGTTAGCGCGGCGGGAAAAAGTTCTCCTACCGGGATGATATTTCCAGCAAAACGCCGGAGGGCGGGACGGTACAGGGGCTCTTTGAGGGGCTCGATCCCCAAGGTGGCCTGGGCTTGCAGGACAGGCATACCTTCTTTCCAGGAAGCGCTGTTCCCCGAAGGCGTATCGATGGAAACAACAAAGGGAATTTTTCCCTTGGAAACGTTTCCTTTGGGAAGGGCGTTGATATAGCCTACCATAGCCTCTGGCGCGCCTTCCAAGGGGCCTTTGAGCCCGGTACCGGCAATTCCATCTATGATAAGATCTGAACAGGAAAGCCGCTCCCGGCACGAATTCACCGCCGCCCCTTCCCAAAGGAGCAGGGGAACTCCCATCTTTTCCAAGGCAAGCGCCGCCAGGGTACGGGGCGAGCGCTCACCGGAGCATGGCCGGCTGAGTATCGCGGCGGTGGAGTCAGGAGACGCCTTCCCCATAAAAATGAGGGAGCGGAGCATAACCAGCGCATCGGCGCCGTTGTTGCCCCCGCCGGCAACGGCTGTTACGCGGAGCGGGGACGAAAAAAGATCCGGGTAGGCTTCGATAAAAAACCGGGCGCAGTTTCTGCCGGCGGCTTCCACCAGGGCAAAAGGATCCAGGCCCCAGGAAGCGGCGGCCTCGGCGTCCAGCGCTTGAGAATCCTCCGGGGAAAGCAGTTTCTCCCGGCTATTCATTGATGCGACTCCGTAAGCAGCCGGTCTGTCCGCCACCAAACCAGCCGCGCCTCCCAGTCGGTAGCCAAAAGTCCCGTAAGAATTCCATCCTCAGATAGGGAAAATGTGTTGTACTGTAATTCCTCCGCCGCCACCGGAATGAACCCCCTCCGGTGTTCGAGTTCCGGCGATTCCGTCGCAAGAACAAGGAGAGAGTAACCGGTTTCGATGGGAAAAGAGAGGAATACTCTGCCTTCCCGGATCACCCCAAGCATAGAATAGAGAAGATTTTCCGTAACACGGCGGTTGTTCTCTGTAGACGTAAACTCAAAGAAGGGAACCTCTACCATACCGGAGTATGATCCGTCTTCTATATTCATAATCCAAATAACCGAACTATCAGGCTCGCTGCCCGCCGGAGTACCGGTGGATTCATCATAGATATTCCGGTAATAGTTTACCTTCATAAAGAGTTTTCGTGCGTCAGGAGCGGCCATGATGGCGTCCACCGAGAAAAACACCTGAGCGCGATCCTGGGGGATAGGAATACGGTCGTCCATCAGCTTGATAACGTAGAGCAGCGTACCGTCCCGGTCGAACCAGTAGCAGTTCCAGCCCTGGGGAAGCCGGCAGATCACGGCAAGCTCGTCCTGGATGGAAGAATACATACCGGTAATCCGGGGGAAAGGAGTCCCACCGATCCCTTCCTGACCCAAATATTCCACAAAACGGCCGTCTGCATCAAAGTGAAGCACCATGCTGTCCAGAAGCGCCCGTTGTTCTCCATCAAAGCTCTGCCGTTCCGGAGGAAACCGGTCTTCCACGTAGATATGCTTTCGGGAATCCACCGCGATTTCGCCGGGTTCCCGCAGAGGATAAGAGACCGCCCAGCGGGTCGCCACACCGGCCCCGTCTCCCTGTGGCCGGAGCGTTAAAGGAGGCGGATTGGTCTCTTCGTTGTATATCATAAAGAGGAGATCCCCGTAGGATGTGTACCGGACAACTTTTTCGCCGTTGCCGTTGGAAAGGTACAGGAGCCCGTCCCGCATGGCAATGGCGGTTTTCCTGGCGCTCCTGCTGCCGGTGAGGTTGAATAGATCGATCTGATCTTCCAGCCGGCCAATGTCTACCGTGAAGAAATCTTTCCGGGCAACCGAAGAAATATCTTGCTGGACGCAGGATACCAGGGCGGCGCAGCAAAAACACAGCCAGACAAGCACGATCTTCATGTTTGAACCTTAGAAGGCCGAAGGATGATTGTCAAGCGCGGGTTTTTTTCGTTACATTAAGAATATGCTTGAAAAATTCATCAAGGCCCTTTTTGGATCTCAGCATGAACGGGATCTCAAGGCCCTGCTGCCCATATTACACGCGGTAAACGAGAAAGAAGCCTGGGCCGCCGCCTTGCCCGCTGAAGAATTCCCCGCTCAAACTACCCGGTTCAAGGAACGCATCGCCTCTGGTGAAAGCCTGGATGCCCTCGTACCCGAAGCTTTTGCCTTAGCCCGGGAAGCGGCCCGGCGGAACCTGGGGGAACGCCCCTACGATGTGCAGGTCTTAGGTTCCATCGTGCTCCATCAAGGGAAGATTGTGGAGATGAAAACCGGGGAAGGTAAAACCTTGATGAGCGTAGCCGCCGCCTACCTAAACGCCCTTACCGGCAAAGGCGTCCACGTGGTCACCGTCAACGACTACCTGGCGGGCCGGGACGCCGGTTGGATGCGTCCGGTTTTCAGCTACCTGGGACTGACCGTTGGCGCGATTCTTTCGGACATGGACAACGTCCGGCGCAAAGAAAACTACGCATGCGACATTACCTATGGCACCAACAACGAGTTTGGTTTTGATTACCTGCGGGATAATATGCGCTGGGACGTGGAAGGCAGGGTTCAGCGGGGTCATAGCTTCTGCGTGGTGGACGAAATTGACTCTATCCTCATCGACGAGGCTCGTACTCCCCTTATTATCTCCGGCGCCGCTGAGGACGATACCTACAAATACGCCGAAGTTGACCGGCTCCTCGGTTCCCTGGAGGAAGTGCGGAAGAAAGAAGACGGCGAATACCCCGACGAGACCCAGGGAGAGGAGGTTATCGGGGACTACAAGATCAACGAAAAGAACAAGAGCGTTTCTTTTAGCAATGAGGGAATGGCCAAGATCGAGGACATACTCAAGAAACGGAACCTTATCAAGGGCGCCATCGTAGACGAAGAGAATTTTGAATACCTCCACTACTTTACCCAGGCGTTGCGGGCTCACAAACTCTTCAATATAAATGTGGATTACGTGGTTCAGGAAGGCCAGGTTCAGATTGTGGATGAGTTCACCGGACGTATCCTCTACGGGCGGCGCTACTCCGACGGCCTCCACCAGGCGATTGAAGCAAAAGAGCGGATCAAGATCGCCCAGCGAAACCGTACCCTAGCCACCATCACCTTCCAGAACTACTTTCGCCTGTACGGCAAAATATCCGGCATGACCGGCACCGCCGATACGGAGGCGGTGGAATTCAGCAAGATCTACAACCTGGACGTAGTGGTGATCCCCACGAATCTGCCGGTGATCCGGAACGATGAAGACGATGTGGTCTACCTCAACGAGAAAGAGAAGTTCCAGGCTCTTTGTGACGAGATCAACACGGCCCACAAGAAGGGCCAGCCTATGTTGGTGGGCACGGTGTCTATCGAAAAATCGGAGCTGCTCTCGACACTCCTTACCCGGCGGGGGGTGCGCCACGAGGTGCTTAACGCCAAGAACCACGCCCGCGAGGCGGCGATCATCGCCGAAGCCGGCGCCAAGGGGGCGGTAACCATTGCCACCAACATGGCGGGCCGAGGCACAGACATCAAGCTGGGGGGGAGTCCTGAACACCGCGCCCGTAAACGCGCCGGAACCGATGCTTCTCCGGAAAAATACGCCGAAATCCTGCGGGAAGAATACGAGAAATGGAAGACCGACTACGAGGAGGTGAAGTCCCTGGGAGGGCTTTACGTGATCGGTACGGAGCGGCACGAAAGCCGGCGTATCGATAACCAACTCCGGGGGCGCTCGGGCCGCCAGGGAGATCCGGGAAGGAGCAAGTTCTTCATCTCCCTGGACGATGACCTCATGCGGCTCTTCGGCGGAGAGAACATCAAGAGCCTCATGGCCAAGATCGGTATGCAGAGCGGGGAGCCTATTTACCACCCCTGGCTGAACCGGAGCATCGAAAAGGCCCAGAAAAAGGTGGAGGAACGAAACTTCGAAATCCGTAAGCACCTTCTGGAATATGACGATGTGCTCAACCAGCAGCGGAAGTTTATCTACGATCAGCGGGACGCGATCCTTCAGGACGTGAACCTTCGGGCAAGGGTAAACGACGCCACTGCGGAAATGGTAAGCGCCGCCATAAGGGGCTACCATAACGCCCAGCGCCGGGATCAACCCGAGGCGTTTCACGGCCTTTCGGAAAGCCTCAAAACCAGCTTCGGCTACCAATGCAAGGTTGAAAGCGCCGATAAAGAAGCCCTGAACCCTGACCGGCTGGAAGCGCGGATAAAAGCGGAATTGGAGGAGGAGCTTACCGCCAAGGAGTCGCTGATCGGCGCTGAAAACCTCAATGCTTTTATACGGATGCAGTACCTTCAGTCCATAGACCGTAAGTGGCTGGATCATCTGGAAAACATGGAGGGCCTGCGGGAGGCGGTGTACCTCCGCAGTTACGGTCAGAAGAACCCCCTTACCGAGTACAAGCTGGAAGGGTTCCAGATATTCGACACTATGATAGATACCATTCGGGAAGAGATTGCGTCTCGAATACATCTGGTACGAATCCAGGCGGCGGGAGAACGGGATAACCGATCCCGTATGCCGGTCACGGTACAGTCCGCGAGCCACAATGCCCTGGGGGCCTTTACCGGCGGGAGAAGCCCGGCTGCCGGGCGATCGGGCGGGTCCGCGTCTCAATCCCAGCCGGAAGCGGCCACGATAATCAGAACGTATCCCAAAGTTGGCCGAAACGACCCCTGTCCCTGCGGTTCTGGTAAAAAATACAAGTTTTGTCACGGACGGTAGACGCGCGCGTTATAACGCGGACAGCGAGCCTATCGAACCCGCATTGAATATACCCTTTTGTATGAACCGGATCCGTCCAATGGTTCCCGCAGGTATGCTTCTGGAATAGAAAAACCTTGCTCCAAAAGAAACGCGGCTGCTTTTTCAAGATCTTCCGGTGGAAGCCTTAGACAGAAGCCGCATCCTGTTATTATTTCAGACGGCGCAGGCATAATGCGGACATTAAACGCCTGCTCCAAGAGCAGATGCTCCGCCATAATGGATTGAGCGGCGCTCTGAAAGCAAATAATAAGTTCCGCTTTTTTTTCAAGTTCACCGGTATAATTCATGCAAGACAGTTCTCCTACCGGACGCGCAAAAAAGACCTCAGCATACGAAAGGCGGTATAAAGGAGAACCGCGATAACCATCCATAAAATCGGTTCAAAGTCAGCGTTTTGCGTTTTGTCAGTGGTTCTCATAGCGCCAATGCTTTGTTTCAATAGTAACCGGTAGCAAGATGCCATTTTTACATTTCCTTTTTTGAATATATAATCCATCGGTAAACGGTCCTGTCTTTTTTTTTAGATATTTAGTAGAGTTGTTCAGTATCGTTGTTCTGAAACTTCAGTTGAGGAGGTGAAAGATGGGGAGACTGCTTAAAAACTACCTGCTGGGGGCGGTTTTGCTTGCCCTGTTAGCCCCCTTGTCCATGGCGGGAGAGGTCTTTATGGATATGCTCCAGCCAACCTACATGAGCGAGATCATCGATGTGGGGGTGGCCCAAGGGAACA
>JAIRPG010000083.1 GCA_031257105.1 Treponema sp. | reverse complement strand
TCAATATTCCTGCCCGCCCCCGGCGCGGCAATGCCGCTGTTTGCAAGATGTTCCAGCGTATCCAGAAAAGCCGTCTCGCCAAAGTCGAACACATGGTTATTTGCCAGCAGCGCCGCGTCGATTCCCGCGGTTTTCAGCGCCGGGACAACACGGGGATCAAAGCGAAAGGTATACGCCTTTTCAATGGCGGTTCCCCGCCCGCTCACCGAGCCTTCAAGGTTCACCATACAGAGATCCGCGCCGGCGAGGTATTCCGCCGTCTTCCCGAAAACCCCCGCCGGCCCTTCCCGCAGCAGAATGTCCCCGCTGCCCCTGCCCAGCATCAGATCGCCGGCGGCGCAGAGCCAGACAAGCGTGGGGGCGCCGCTTAGGAACGGTTTTAGCGTTTCGGCGAGTTTCGTTTCCAGCCCGGCGATCCGTTCCAGAAGCCGCCGCCGCGCCCTCCTGCTTCGGTTTTTTCCCGCCGCCTGAGTTTCTTTCACGCTGATTGAAACAGAGCGGATCAGCGGGTACGCTTCGTCCGCCGCGCAGAGTCCGTCTACCAACAATCCCACATACGGCGGCGCGATTTCCCCGATGGGAACCAGGGTTTCCTCCCCTGCAAGGCAAGCGGCGCGGCTGGTTTCGGTTCTGCCCGCCAAGGGGGTTTCCCTGGGAACAATCCACGTTCTTGAAACGGGAATGCCGCCGCTTCTGCCCCACGAAGCGTGAAACTCAATAACGGCCATCGCGCCCGCGCTCCGCCCTGTCTGCTCAGGCCGCCCGGTCAAGCCGGTCTGGGGGTCAAAGCGAAACCCCAATGGTTCCAAAAAGCCGTCTTCCGCCAGTATTCGCGTCACTAATTCCCGTTCTGGAACAAACGGTTCCCCCCCGGCGAGCGCAATACCGTCAGGGACGGGCCGGATGCAGGAACAGAAAAAAAAACACAACAAGGCCGCAATGCCGCAGCCTGACCAGTGATTCATATTTCCACCAGACACTTAATAGATTGCAACGATCTCAACCTTTATCTTGATATTGGGGGGAATAAAAATTAAAGTAAAGGCTATTCTACAGGGATCAAATAGAGGAGAGCGATGGATAAAGACTGGAACGCGCCTGCGGGGCCGGAGATTGAGGTTCCCCGCCGGATAAAGGAACTGCGGGAGATACTGGGAATCAGCGCCATGGATATGGCCGAGGATATTGATATATCCGGTGAAACGTACAGCGGGTATGAGTCAGGCAAATTGGACATCCCTATCAGCGCCATGTATAAGATCGCCAACCGGCTGGGAGTGGATCTTACCGTACTTATCACCGGGGAAGATCCCAGAATGGAGACCGCCGGCGTGTGCCGAAGGGGAAAAGGCGTACAGGTAGAACGGTATCCTGGCTATGAATTTTCCAGCCTGGCCTATAACTTCAAAGGCCGAACCATGGAACCCCTGCTGGTATTCCTCGATCCTGCCAGAGAAAGCGCCGCGCCGGTGAGTCACTCAGGTCAAGAGTTCAACTATGTCCTTGAAGGAACGGTAAAGGTAAAGGTTGGTAACCGGGAGTACACCCTTGAAGCGGGGGATTCAATTTACTTCAACGCCCGGCTTCCCCACGGCCAGGCCGCTGCGGGAGGCCCCGCTCGGTTTATCACCATCATACAGGAATAAAAAATGAATGAACTGTTGTCCCGGTTTTGCCCCCGGATTGAATTCGAGAGTTACGAAGATTTTTACGAGAACTACCGCTGCGTTACGCCGGAGGGATTCAACTTTGCCTATGACATCGCCGACGAATGGGCGCGGATAAAGCCGCACAAGTTAGCCCTCCGTTGGACGAACGATGCCGGAGACCTGAGATCCTTCACCTTCGCCGATATGAAGCGGCTTTCCGATAAGGCGGCCAATGCCCTCCTCAGTCTGGGACTCGGCAAGGGCGATGTGGTGATGCTGATCCTCAAGCAGCGCCCCGATGTTTGGGTATTCATGCTGGCCTTGATGAAGATTGGCGCGGTCTGCATACCCGGCACCTACCAGCTTACCCCGAAAGATCTGGTTTACCGCTGTAATATCGCGGAGGTTAAACTCCTTATCGCGGTGGATGACCAGGATCTGGTGGATAATATCCGGACAGCCCTGCCGGATTGTAAAACCCTCCAGAAAACAGCCCTTTTGGGGGCGGGGTCGGCTTCGGAGAGCCCGCTGCCCGATTCCGCTTTTATCGGTATGCGGAAGCTCATAGAAGACGCGCCGGAAAAATTTACCCGGCCAACCGGAGCTCAAGCGCCCCGCCTGCACGATCCCATGCTGATCTACTTTTCTTCCGGTACCACGGGAATGCCAAAGATGGTACTTCACGACTACACGCTGCCCCTGGGACACATTGTCACCGCTAAGTACTGGCAATGCGTGGAGGAAGATACGGTTCATCTGACCCAGACCGATTCAGGGTGGGCTAAATTCGCCTGGGGGAAGATCTACGGTCAGTGGATCTGCGGCGCCGCCATTGGAGTCTATGACACGGAAAAATTTACTCCCCAGGGGATGCTTGCCGCGCTGGAGCGCCTGCGGCCTACCTCATTTTGCGCCCCGGCCACCATTTTTCGCTTTCTTATTAAGGAAGATCTGTCGGGCCACGATTTTAGCTATATCAAACATACATCGGTAGCGGGAGAACCGCTGAGTCCCGAAGTGTACAACCGGCTCAAAGAGATGACGGGCCTGGAAATTCGGGAAGGCTTTGGGCAATCAGAGACATCGGTGATGGCGGCGGCCTTTAAGTGGCTCCCGGTTAAGCCCGGTTCTATGGGAAAACCCGCTCCGCTCTTCGGTCTTAATCTGCTGGATGAGGATGGTAACCCCTGTGACGATGGGATTGTAGGGAACATCAGCATTACCAATGCGGGGGAACCGGGCGTTCTTGGGTTGGGAGCGGATCTATCCGCCGTTTCCCTGGCCGCGGACGAGGCTATACCGGGTCTCTTTCGAGGTTACTGGAAGGATGACGCGGTGACTTCCGCTTGTTGGAATGATGGAACGTACCGTACCGGCGACATGGCCTGGCGCGATGACGATGGTTATTACTGGTTTGTGGGCAGGAATGACGATGTAATCAAGTGTTCCGGCTACCGCATCGGCCCCTTTGAAGTGGAAAGCGCTCTCATGGAACACCCTTCGGTACTGGAGTGCGCGGTTACCGCCGCCCCTGATCCGATACGGGGACAGGTGGTCAAGGCTACGGTGGTTCTGGCCCGGGGGTTTGAGCCCTCTGACGAATTGGTCCGGGAATTACAGAACCACGTTAAACGGGTAACAGCCCCTTACAAGTATCCCCGGATTGTGGAGTTTACGCCGGAGCTGCCTAAAACGGTGAGCGGCAAGATCCAGCGCAACATGATCCGCAAACGTGACGCAGGATCGAGATAGCCCCCGCCCCCGCGCCCCGACCCCTGCTCCGCCCGTTGTCCGCCGGCTCCCGGCTCCTTGCGGATTACCGCATAAAAAAGGTCATCGTGCCAGGAATACCGCACGATGACCTTTTTAGTTTCTTTGGAGGTGAGGGGAATTGAACCCCTGACCTTGTGAATGCCATTCACACGCTCTAGCCAACTGAGCTACACCCCCAAGCTCCTTGAATACCACTCGACTTGTTCTGAACACCTCTACTATACAGAACCGGAATAATTATGTCAACTGCTCTTTCACACCTGCCCGCTAAAGAAAGATATGTCTGTGGCGGTTAACGGTCTACCGTAAAGGAATTGAAAGAGAAAGGCCATATCTTCCTTCGATAGGTTCTGAAAGGTACAGCCAAAGTAGGTCAAAGAGGAATCTTTGTAGTGCCGGATAACTTTTAGGGTGACGTTGATAGTCTGTTCCGGTGTAATAAGCTTAACCGCTAATTCGGTACTCTGTATCAGGGCTTCCGTTGGAATACCATGAGGACAAGCGAAAAGCAGTCCCGATACGCTGATGTCGATAAGCTTTCCCTCAAGCGGATTGTTCTCTAGGCGGCCTTCTTCAAAGTAACCGTTTTCTTTGAACGAGAAGGCCAGAACGCTGGCGAATTGATGGAAGGTTTCTAGGATTTGATAGCTATAGGGCTGTTTGTCCTGATAGCTGCACCAGGAATGAATATAGCCGATAACATATTCGTGGAAGAGTATGGGCACATAGACCTCGGCGTAGATCTTGGCCTCCACCTTTTGCTTGAGGAAATTTTTCATCGTTACATCCAGCGGTTCCTTATCAAAGTTGGTACTCTCCAGGTAACGGCGAAACATCTCGCTGGTGATAATCAGCCCTTTCGGGAAGGGATCAACTGCGGGAAATTCTCCCATGGTGGAAGGCAGGTATAGGATCTTTCCTGTTTCGGCGATGATCCGCTCTTCGGTGGTAGTTGGCTTTAGCTCCTTAAAGAGAACGAGCTTATAACCATTGGTAAATCCTTTAACCCATGCGGAAAGCTGGGCAATAAGGCCGGATAAATTTTTAGGATCCATCCGCTTCATAACATCGCTCATATCTTCCGGTTCTTTTTGATCGGAGATACGGGGATACGTTAGGGCATAGTGTTCGCCTAAGAAGCTAAACTGGGCTTGCAGATCCACCGGACCGGACACCCGTGAATAGGAACGCTCCAGGTCTTTGTAGAGGACATCAGGTGATATGGTGGTGATAATATCGTCCTTGATGGAGAGGATCTCGACGGAAAACATGATCACCCTGCCCCGGAAATCAAACATCAGATCGATCTTTCTACGGGGCCATAGTCCCTTTATGGGTTCAGAGGCTTTAAAGCGCAGTTCCGCCTTCGCCGGCTCTGTTAGTACCAGACTGTACTCTTTATGGTTCCGAAGATAGATAACTGGCGACTGTTCATCATACAAAGCCTTGAGATAAAAATCTTTTTCGATGCGTTTAATCGTCGTTGCCATAGTTGGTATCCTAATAGAATCGCTCATACGGGGAAAAATCATACGTGTATGGATTTCCCTGTTCAGGTATAGTACGGCTCTCCTCGATAAGGAGGTCGTCACAAAGCCAAGCTTCTCCTTCCTGCCGGAGGTACAATTCCCCGGCGATTCCTTGCTCCCGGCCAATGAACCTAACCAAGAAAGAAATACTGCCGTCGGCCTCTTCCCGGCCCCCTCCGATACGGAATTTCCGGGCCTGTATCGCGCCGATGTCCTGAGCCAGTTTTTTCGCCTCGCCTGCGCCTAGACCGGTAAGATATACCGAATCCCGGTTGTCGTGAAGCAGCGCCGAAAGGAGCCGCCGGGCATGTTCATACGCCGCTCCCGGAGCGTTTCCCTGGCCCAGCTCGCCGATGACCACATCTCGTGGATACCGGGGCGCCTCTCCGGTTCCAGGCCGCAAGACAACCTCGGGAATCAATGCGGCGCCGAGGTCTCTGTCGTTCCCCGGCGTCTGGGCAAAGAGCCCCCAGGCAGCCAGCAGACAAAGCGCAGACAAGCCCAAACGCCGGATCATCCTTGTAAAGATAACCATATTCTTAATGTTAGCATGATGAGAAATAAAGATAAAGCCTCCCCTGGGGCGGATTCGGGGTAACAACAGCCTCTATTCAATCCACTTTATTTTTATTGTTTCTCCAAACCCCGCTTTTACCTGTATAATTCTGTCCGGCGCTTCCCCTATTATACCTTCCGCCAAATGTTTGTCCACTTCTGATCGGCTCAAGCTGCCGGAAAATGGCGTGGACAATGCGCCGCTTGTCCTCGCGGAAAAATTAAATTCTAATGTTCTTGGCAGACTAAGGGTAATTCCACCGCTGGACGTTTCAAGCACTAAATTCCCGGCATCTTCGCCGGCAGCGCACACAATGCCTCCGCTGCGCGTCTTCGCCGTTACCGTCCCCTTTACCATATTCAGCCTGATACGTCCGCTCCTGGTTTCCGCGTTTAATAAGCTGTTTACCTCATTTATAGTTATGTTTCCACTCGTTGTCTTAAGATCAATCGTTTCCGCATCGATAACATCAATCAATATATTTCCGCTCGAGTTTTCAATAGTTATGTTTGTGCATATAAATTTGCCGGGTATTTCTATTTTTCCATGCCGTGTTTTTACCGTTATGGTGTTTTTGTATGAGCGGGGAATATATACCTCAAGCCTTGCGCTAAAAGTATTTATAAGCGGTGTAAAAGGGCGATTCCCGTTTTCCAAAGTTAAGGTATTTTCCGAAATTGTTGTTTTCGCGTAATAATCGCGGTTGTTTCTATTCATGTATTCTTTTATTATGAATTGTTCCGTAGGACTGTTATAAACAGCGGCGTTTTCCCATTGATTATACAATACGTTAATATTTTGAATGTTATCCAAATCGATTTCTTGAATATTTACCGCTTCCATTTTTCCTTCGGAATACGCTTGAAAAACGGTAACTATAACAAAAAAAGTTACCCATATCTTTATCTTCATAAAATTTTTCCCGCCCTTTATAAGAGTGTCTGTCCACAAAGCAACCGACTTTGTGGACAGACGCTAAACGCAGAAACCCGGTTAGTTTCTTCATATAGTCACCTTTGATTATAATTGTCAAGAGAGGTTTTGCAGAGGCTCAAGAGTCTTGTTTATCGCGCCTGAATTTTGCTAATCTCTATTCGAGGAGTGAAGTATGCGGATTATACAAACTAACGCGGCCCCCGCCGCTATCGGGCCTTATTCCCAGGGCTTTATTTCGGGAAATCTCGTATTCACCTCAGGTCAAATTCCCCTCTCCAGTGGAAGCGGCGATGTAGTAGGCGCCGCCGTGCCGGAGCAAACCGAACAGGTAATCAAAAATCTCAAGGCGGTGCTGGAAGCCGCCGGTTCGTCTCTGGAGAAGGTGATCAAAACCACGTGCTTCCTGGTGGATATGAATGATTTTGCAGCCTTTAACGAGGTCTACGCCAGGCATTTTACCGGCAAGCCTGCCCGATCAACGGTGGCGGTTAGACAGCTTCCCAAGAACGTCCTGGTGGAAATCGAAGCGGTCGCGGAAATTTAAGATGCGGGAATTCGTCAAAGCGGCGTCTCTGCGGGTGTTACGCAATGGAATAGATGGTGAATATCGTTCTTTTTGAACCTGGTGAACTAGAAAAACCCTTGTCCCGGTGGGATGAACGAACCAACCACCTCCTCAAAGTGCTTCATAAAAAAGCGGGAGATACTTTCGATGCGGGACTTCTGGAAGGCGGATTAGGCAGAGGCCGGATTGAGACGATCCGGCTGGACGGTTCCATCATTTTTTCCTTGAATATTCATGAAACGCCTCCTCCCCGTATTCCGCTGAGGGTGGCGGTAGGTTTTCCCAGACCGATACAACTCAAACGGATTCTCCGAGATTTCTCCAATTTAGGGCTTCTGGCGGTGGATCTGATGGGAACCGACTTAGGAGAGAAAAGTTACCGGGATACAAAACTGCTCGACAACGGAGGAGCCCGCGCCGCGCTTATCGAGGGGGCGGTACAAGCCCGTGATACGGGACTTCCGGTACTGTCCCGGTACCCTAGTCTGGACGCATGGCTGCATAACCGGGCTTGGGAAAAAACAGCCCGGCCCGGCGCCCTTCCGCTGCTTATTGCCGCGGATAATGTACGGCCCGAAGGGGCTATAGCGCATATCAGTCCCAGCCGGCGGCGGACGGCGGTACTGGCGGTAGGTTCTGAGCGGGGCTGGTCTGACCGGGAGCGGACGCTCTTAGAGACAGAGGGCTTCCTCAGACTATCATTGGGGAAACGGGCGCTGCGAACCGAGACCGCCTGTATTGCCGCGGCGATTCTTATAATAGAAAAGATCGGGGAACTGGGATAGCATAGGCTATGAATCAGGATCAGGTAAAAGCGGCCCTTCTTTCTATTGAAGACGCTCCGATGGATTTTACGGTGATCTTTTCCGGTAAGAAGAGCGGGAAAGTCAACGGCCTTTACAAGAGCGAATCCCGGGAAATCATAATCCACAACCGAAATTTCGATGAGGATAACCTGCTTCTCTACACCGCTATCCACGAATACGCCCACCATCTCCACGCCTGCGCCCGGGGAGGCGTTCTTTCGTCCCGAGCGCATACCGCGGAGTTCTGGGCGATTTTTCATGGCCTCCTGGAAAAAGCCGAAACACGGGGGATCTACCGGAACGTATTCGCCGATTCTTCGGCGCTCTTGGAACTCACCGAAACCATCCGGGACAAGTACCTACGGGAAAACGGCAATTTGGTAAAAGAGATGGGTATGCACCTGCTGCGAGCCCATGATCTTTGCATCGCGGCGGGCGCCCGTTTTGAAGATTACTTGGATCGGGTGCTGCGGATCCCCAAAATAGCCGCCAGAATGGCTATCAAGATGTATCAGTACAACCTGAACCCCGAAGTAGGGCCCGATAATATGCGGTTTCTGGCGGGAATCCGCAATGACGAAAACCGGGCCGCCGCAGAAAACTCCCTGCTCAAAGGGAAGAGCCCCGACGCGGTAAAAATCGCCGCCCGTCGGCTTGCCGAGGAAGAGGATCCCCGGCTGCGTCTGGAAAAAGAAAAGCTAAGGCTGGAACGTACCATCGCTTCCCTCTCAAAACGGCTGGACGAAGTAATGCTGGAGTTGGAAGAAATTTAAAGACAGACACTCATTAAACGAGAATTGTTCTGAAACTGAAGTTTCAGAACAACCCCCTCGAGGACCGTCTTTTTCCGGGTAACTCAATTGACCAAGCGCCGGACTTTTGCCCGCGTTTCTTTATACCTTCTTGATGATATAGTCGCTTTTCAGGCAGCGGGTACAGATCTTGAGGGTAAGCGTCGTACCATCAATCTCCGTTTTTACCTTCTTCAGGTTCGGCTTCCAGGTTCGGCGGGTATGGTTCTTTGCATGGCTCACCGAGTTACCGGTGACGGTATGTTTTCCACAAATATCGCAAGTCCGTGACATCGTATCCTTCCTTCAGAGGAGCTTAATGTAGCAAAAACCAGAAAAAAGATCAAGCGGACGGTGAGCCATCGCAGCAATTCCACATGAGCCGTCTGAAGCGTCTCCGGTGAAGATAGGCTCTTGTAGACCCCGTCAGAATCGGACGCCCCGTTGCCGGGGGGCGGGAAGGCCCAGACTGCTTACCCGGGAGATGCCGCAAGATGCCGCAAGCCTGATTTTGGGGGCCGGCCAGGGTCACGGGCGGCAGATTCGCCTGTAGTCCGGAGCAGGTACTTATCAAAAGTCCTCTTTTTTGAATATATCGATAGAGTCTGGTGCGAGACGAGGCTCGATATGTCCGATTGAACGAGAGCGGCGATACGTCGCTCATTTAGAGGTGAAAATGAAAGTCAAACAAATTTTTTGGGTTGCTGTTTTGCTCGTGGGTTGTTGGTTTTCAGCTTGTGACGCCGCCGGTACTGATGAAACTGACTCCCATCCCGAACTTGAAGGCGTTCCCGCGGATGAAACCGACTCCCATCCCGGGCTTGAAGGCGTTCCCGCGGATGAAGTTGCCTATCTTGAAGACGCGAGCCTTCTTTCGCTTGATACGGCGAAAAATGCGCTGTATTTTTCGCTCCTTGAGCGGTACATTGTGCTGGAGATTAACCGTTGCCGCGCCAATCCTATAGCCTGGACGCAGGAAGTTGGTCTTTACGGCGGTGAGGTACAGCAATGGGCAGACGGCTTGGGCGCCGGGTATTCGCTGCCGCCTCTTGAACCGCGAAAAGGTTTGTGGTTGTCCGGGCGGTTTCAGTCAAGTGAAATGAAAAGAATAAACACAATGACCCATGCCAATATGAACAGCCGTTTTTCACGGTATGGCAACTGGTCGGGCGGCATCGGTGAAAATGTGGGCCCTCCCGGAATTGAACAGCAGGCGACAGGCCCGGCGTGGTTTTCCAGCGGCGGATTGGGCAACGCGAGAAAGTACGGAGCGCGTATTGTAAACGAGTTTATCCGCGACAGGGGCAATCCCGATAAAGGCCATCGCCGCAATATTATGAATCCTTCATTTAGATATATCGGCGTCGGCGTTATTGACGGCTGGATTACGATGGAGTTTGCGGAGGGCTATACCGATAAACCCGAAGCCGGAGAAACCGATGTATGGCTTGAATAGAACCGCCACTCCTGTCTGTCTATAATGTACACATTATAGACAGACACGATTTCGCCGTCACCCGCGCCTCGTCAAAAACGCCGAGCCAGGGCGGCCATGCCCCGGTTTCCGCGGTCAGGCCAGCCGGCTTCGTTGGCCCGCTCGCCAACCACGCTCTGATGGACACAGTGGCGCAGGTACGTATGGCGAAATGTCCCGTGAAAAAATTTAGAAATACTTGATAGATTTTAGTAAATGTGATAAAAAGGATTCATAGAGGAAAGAAAATGGACGTATATGGATTTATTTTAACTCCTTGGTTTTGGCTGGCATTGACCGTAGTTTTTACTATCATCGAATTGGCTTGCGCCTTTAATTTAGTGACAATCTGGTTTGCAATAGCATCATTTCTAATGATATTTATATCTGGTTTAACAGAATTATTGGATACGCCCATTAGATTTAGACTTCATATTGGTATTTTTCTGGTTATAGCAATAGTGTTACTTGTATTTACACGTCCTATTGCTATAAAAAAATTAAAAGTTGGAAAGATAAAAACAAATGTTGACGACCTTATTGGCAGGGATGCGCTTGTAGTTAAGAATATATCAAAGTTTGGAAAAGGGGAAATTAAGATTAGAGGTCAGATTTGGACGGCCATTTCTGATACAGATGAGGACATTGCGGAAAATACCGAGTGCGTCATCACGAGGATTGAAGGCGTTAAAGCGGTAGTTCGTAAAAAATAAGCCAACGAGGGAGTATGATATGTATTGGGTTCTTATTGCTTTAGCGGTGTTTATACTACTGCTGGTTATTTCCGGAACAAAAATAGTTCCGCAATCCCAGACCTTTGTGATTGAACGTTTTGGAGGGTTCAATTCAACCTGGGATGTTGGATTTCATTTTATGATACCTTTCATTGACCGGGTAGCCAAAAAGGTTTCTCTAAAAGAAAACGTGATTGATTATCCTCCTCAGCCTGTAATAACAAGGGACAATGTTACCCTCAGCATTGATACGGTTGTTTTCTATCAGGTTGCCGACGCGAAATTATTCACCTACGGTGTAGAAAACCCTATAAATGCAATGGCAAATCTGACCGTAACGACCTTGAGGAATGTTATCGGCGAGATAGAACTCGACCAAACACTAACCAGCCGTGATACCATTAACGCCAAGCTCCGCAGTATGCTTGACGAGGCGACAGACGCATGGGGCATTAAGGTAAATCGTGTTGAGGTTAAAAATATATCGCCGCCAGAATCCGTTTTGGAAGCCATGGAAAAACAGATGAAAGCTGAACGGGAAAAACGCGCCACAATTCTCGCCGCCGAAGGTGAAAAACAATCCGCAATACTTCATGCGGAGGCAAAAAAGGAAGCGGCAATTCGTGAGGCTGAGGGTCAAAAACAGGCTCTTATCCTTCAGGCGGAGGCGAAAAAAGAGGCTGCCATAAGGGAAGCCGAAGGCGAGGCAGAGGCAATTATGGGAATACAGAAAGCAAAAGCCGACGGCCTTGAAAAGATAAAAGCCGTTGTCGGCAGCGAAGGCGCTATCAGACTGGAAAGTTTCAAAGCGCTTGAAAAAGTTTCTGAGGGACAATCGACAAAAATAATAATTCCTTCGGAAATTCAAAATTTGGCCGGCGCGGTGGTCAGTGTTACAGAACTTGCAAAAACGAAATGGTAACACGGGGCACGGGGCATACAGGAGAACCCATGATCGAAGTGAAGAACGTCAGCAAGAGCTTCCGGGTCTCCAAACGGAAGGCCGGGTTTGGGGCGGCGGTGAAGGCCCTGTTTTCCCGGGAATACGAGACCGTCCGCGCCCTTGACGGCCTGTCCTTCACGATCCGGGACGGGGAGATGGTGGGCTATATCGGGCCCAACGGCGCGGGGAAGAGCACCACCATCAAGGTTCT
>JAIRPG010000046.1 GCA_031257105.1 Treponema sp. | reverse complement strand
CCGTCAACAAACAGGCGGAATGAAAGGTAATCGGTAATGACAAGATTATTCAGCGATTGCCGGTAGCGGTCAAACTGCTCTTTGTTCAGCTTGTTGTCAATTCCTGTGGGGATGTCTTTCGCTTCGATATACCCAAGGGGGATACCGCCTTTTGTGATGATGTAGTCCGGCGCTCCGCAGGCGATATGTTTCGGCTCATTGGTTATGGTCAATCCGGTTGTTAGTTTTTCAAAGAGGCTTTTGAGGGCGGGGCGGTAACTGTGTTCGGTGGCGGCGGCTGCGGGACAGCCGATCCCGGCGCGGTAGAGTTTGTCGATTTCCTTTAGATAAGCGGCAATCTCCGCCGCCGGGGTTGTCATTTTGCCTTTAGCTTCGAGCCGTACCGTAACGCCTTGACCACCGGCAGTTCTTCACCGGTGAGGAAGCGGATCAGCGCGCCCCCGCCGGTGCAGATGTAATCGATGCGGCTGGTCACGCCGTACTTCTTCGCCGCGGCGATGCTGTCCCCACCGCCGGTGACCGTGTACGCCGCCGTGTCCCCCAGGGCCTCCCACACCAGCCTGGTTCCCGCCTCGGTAGCGGCTTCCTCAAACACCCCCATGGGGCCGTTGACAAAGACGGTCTTCGCGTCCCGGATAACCGCCTGGTACCGCTTCGCCGTTTCGCTCCCGATGTCCAGAATCAGGGTATCAGGCGGAATCTTCTCCAGGGGGAACTCCACCCGCCGCCCGTCTGATACCGCCGCGAGGTCTCCCGGCAGGGTGATCCTGTCCCGGTACTTGGCCAGGAGGTCTTTGGCGGTTTCCACCAGCCCTTCGTAGCCTTCCTTTTTGATGAAGGCCCTGGCCGGTTCGCCGATGTCCTTGCCGTCCGCCCAGAGGAGCACCTCGCCCACCAGACCCCCGGTAAGCACCGCGTCCGCCGCGCCGCCCGCCAGCACGGTACTCATCATCAGAAAGGCGTCGTTGATCTTGGCGCCTCCCAGGACGAACACGCAGGGCCGCTCAGGCTTCTCCATGATCCCCGAAACCACACAGAATTCCTCCTCAAAGAGGCGGCCCATGGCGCTGGGCAGGAGCCGCTCAAAGCCGCAGAGGCTGGGCTGATCCCGGTGGGCCGCGGCAAAGGCGTCGCAGACGTAGCAATCCGCCAGGGGCGCGAGTTTCCGCACCAGGAGGGTTTTGGCCTGTTCCTCGTGGGAGAGGAGCAGCTTGGTCTCAAACAGGGTCTGCTCCTCCGATACGAAGCGCACGTTGTCCAGAAGGAGGATCTCCCCCGGCTTGAGGGCCCTGATCGCCTCCCTGGCCGCGGGGCCGCACACGTCGTCGATGAACCTCACTTCCCGCCCCAGGAGCCTGGAGAGTACCGCCCCGTGGGGTTCGGTAGTCCAGAAATTCTTGTATTCGATGTCGCTGCCCTGGTGGGCCAGGAGTACCAGCTTGGCCCCCTTGCCGGCAAGTTCCCTGATGGTGGGGATACATGCCTCAATCCGGGTGGTGTCCTTGAGGGTTCCCGTTGCCCGATCTACCGGCTGGTTGATGTCGATCCTGCACAGCACGGTCTTGTCCCGTACCTCGATGTCGTCGAGGGTGTTAATTCCAAATTTCATCGTAGTTTCCTTATACCAAATATCAACGCTCTTGACCAGCGTGGGCGTTATGCTGAAACAGTTTCAGAACAAGTCTAATATAGACAGGATATGCCCGGTTGTTTATGATAAAACCATGGCATATCAATGCCATGATTTGAGGCAAATATGAGTAAAAAAGATGCGCGGCTTTACTACCGGGGTATATATGATTACTTTATAGAACAAATAGCTTCGGGGAAGCTTTCCCCCGGAACCCGGCTACCTTCAGAAAAAGAACTTTGTCAGCAATTCGCCGTCAGCCGGACCACAACGAAAAAAGCCCTCGAACTTCTCACCGAACAGAACCTGATCGTCCGGTTCCCCGGCAAGGGGTCTTTTGTACGGGACGCATCGGAGCCGCCGGCGCAAAAACCCGGGCGCGCGCTTCGTAGTATGGGGTTTATCATCCCCGATATAAGCGATTCATTTGGGGTGCGGCTTCTCAACGGTATAGAACAGACCTGCGGGAGCCTGGGCTACCACTTGATCCTAAAAAAAAGCCGAGATTCGGTGGACGAGGAAGGGGCGGCGATCAACGTCCTCACCGAAGCGGGGGTAGACGGGCTCCTCATCGTGCCGGTTCACGGCGAGTATTACAACCCGGAGATCCTCAAGCTGATCTTGAACAAGACTCCCCTCGTCTTTGTTGACCGGAAGATGCGGGGGCTGGCGGTTCCTTCGGTGTCTACAGACAACGCCGCCGCCGCCGCGCTGGGCACCGCATACCTGGTGGGGCTGGGGCACCGGCATATCGCGTTCTACTCCGGGCCTATTGAGGATACATCGACGGTGGAATATCGACGTATCGGCTATATTGGCGCGCTTTCATCGGCAAAAATACCCTTTGATCCGGAGCTTTTCCTTAGCGAACTTACCAGTACCTGGTCTTTTCCTTACGCCCCGGATCGGGTACGGCGAGATATAGCCCTGGTGCGGAACCACCTGGAACAGCATCCCCAGTTGACCGCCGCGTTTGTGGCGGAGTACAACATGGCGCTCATTGTGCGGGAAGCGGCGGAAAGCCTTGGGAGGACGGTACCCCGGGACTTTTCCATCCTCTGTTTTGACTCCCCCGAATCCCTTTTAGGTACCGTTGAGTTTACCCACCTTGCCCAAGATGAATACGGCATAGGCCAGCGCGCTGCGGAGACCCTCCAGGCCATCATTGCCGGCGCGGGAAATATCCCGGCGGGGGAGATCCTGCTTCCGGCGGAATTGATTCACGGCGCTACAACAGAACGATGCATATAAAAAACGCATTTTCGCAGCCTTTAGGCGAGAAAATGCAAGGTCTGTCCGCAAAGTAACCGACTTTGTGGACAGACACTATATAGTATATGGAATATTCCGATATAAATACGGTATAACAAAGATATGTCCCTGCTCGTTGTTTCCCGGACAGAGCTTAGATGTGTATTAAGGAATAGAAATGAGGTGGAGAAATTTTATCTTCTGTATCACTTGCGGATTCGCGTTTTTTAGCCCTCCGGCGCTTTGCGCTCAAGATGAGGGGCAGGCGGAACAAACGGAAAAAATCGTTTTGTCTACCGTACCGTTTCGAGGGTCGCCGCAGTATATCGTTGATGATTGTTTCTCGGCGCTGCTCGATGTGCTTCCCACTACGCTGCCCAATTACGACCCGGTACCGGTAGACATGAACAACCTGCCCCCGGACGTACCCGCCAACGGCCAGCCGGCGTATGTGTGCCCCAGCCCTTCCATGACCAGGGACGCGCCGTTAGCCCTCACCGGGGAAGTCGCCCTGGGGGAAGATGGACTTTACCACCTGCGGCTCTACCTGTGGAACACCAGCGACCAGCGGCTGGTGTTCTCCGATGAAGTGGTTGTTGAGGATAGGCAGGGCGCCGAGGATATGCTGCCGGGGATACTTATCTGGATTTTCGGGTGGCTCAAGGAAAAAAGCAACGATGTTTCGACGCCTGAGCCGATTCTGGTAATGGCGGATTATGACGACCTCTGGCGCCGCTACCCGTACTACTTCAAGTGGGGTCAGGGGCTGGACGTGGGGCTCCTTGTCCACAAGGAGGTCGGGCGGCTCGAGGGGGGCAGTTTGCTGCCGTCACTTCTCGGCGGCTTTGAGTGGCATTTTTTGGATTTTCTCGCGGTGGAAGTGGATCCCCTCAGACTACGGTTCCTGTACAATGGGGAGGATTTTATCATCGGGATGGCGTTTCCCCTGCTGATCAAGGGAACGTTCCGGCCCCATAAGTTTATGGTAGAACCCTATGCGGGGATAGAAGCTAAAATCGGCCTCAACAGCAAGGTGCCGCCGATTTCGGTGATAGTCGGCGGGCAGTTCAGTTTGCAGGCGGGGAAGCGTTCCGCATGGACGCTGGACATTGGAGCCAGTTTGAGCGTTGTAGGGGAGTTCTTCGTTCCCAATACGGGGAACAGCTACGGCCTGCTGCAATTCTCTCTTCTGGGGGGGTACAAGGTTGGAATCGGCAATATCAAGAAGAAAGTGGAGAAGCCGAGTCAGACAGACAAAGATCAGGAGACAACCGCCACCGAGCCGAATACGGAAAACGGCGACTTAACGGATGACGCCGGCGAGGGCGGCGAGTGATAAGCCGTCCGTTTACTCACGGCCCGGCGGTAGATGATTCACGAAAAACCGGGCTGTTGGTTCTATGCGCCTTGTTTTTTTTGAATTGTTCAGGCAGGGAGGGCGCGCCTCCCGCAGGAGAAGCCGTACGCGCTCTGGAACCGTCGCTTGCAGCGAAACCGCTTATAGCGGTCAGTATTCTCCCTCAAAGCTATTTTGCGAACCGCATTGCCGGAGACCGGGCGAGGATCATGGTTTTGGCCGGGGAAGGGCAGAACCCCCACAGCTACGAACCGGGGCCCCGGCAGATGGCGGAACTGGCCGGCGCGGCGGTATGGATTCTCTCGGGGACGGAATTCGAGATTGGGCTTAGACCTAAGATCGAAGCCCTCTTCCCGGCTCTCATCATTGAAGACGCGACGCGGGGGATCCGGTTTAGGCCCCTGGATGAACATGACGCGCACGAAGACGAAGAAACCTCCGCCGGAGACCGGCACACCTGGCTGGGGCAGGAACCGGCCAGAATCATGGCCGGCCATATTCGGGACGCCCTGATTGCGGTTGACCCTGCCGGCGCGGGAGTGTACGAAGCCAATTGCGCCGCCCTGCTCAAAGACATCGACGAGACTTTTGCCGCGCTCCGGAAAGAGCTGGCCCCGCTCCGGGGGAAAACGGTCTATGTGTATCATCCCGGGTTCGGCTATTTCTTGGACGAATTCGGTATCGTGCAGCAGGCGGTGGAAACCGGGGGCAAAGAACCGGCGCCCCGTCTACTGGGGGAACTCATTGAGCGGGCCCGGCGGGAGGATGTCGCGGCTATCTTCGTCCAGGCGCAGTTTCCGGTGGCGCAGGCCCATATTCTTGCCGACGCCATCGGGGCGAAACCGGTGGTTCTGGATCCCTTGTCGGCGGACTGGCTGGACAACATCATGTTCATGGGCCGGGCGTTGAAAAGCGCGATGGGAGCCGATGAATAACCCCTCCCCGATGCCGCGCCCTCACGAAAAACAGATTTGTCTCCGCTTTGAGGGGGTCTCCTTTTCCTATGGGACGGTAAAGGTGCTGGAAGAGGCTTCTTTTCATATTTACCGGGGAGAATTCATCGCCATGGTAGGGCCTAATGGATCGGGAAAGACAACGGCGATCAAGCTGATTCTGGGACTGGAACAGCCTCTGCGGGGCAGCGTCCACCTCCTGAACGGAGATTCGCCTTTGAGCCGGGATCGGGTGGGATACGTACCCCAGTTGGCGCCGCCGGATCTGGGCTTTCCCATTACCGTGCGGGAGGTGGTGCGGATGGGCCGCATGAGGGGGCTTGCCCGTTATGCGGGCGGAAAGGGTAAAGCCCTTGATAACGCCGCCGTTACGGAAGCCTTGGAACAGGCGGAGATCCTCCACCTTGCCGGGCGGCCCTACGGCGCCCTTTCCGGCGGGCAGCGGCGGCGGGCGCTCGTGGCCCGCGCTCTGGCGGCTCGTCCGGAACTCCTTATCCTGGATGAACCTACCGCCAACATGGATCGGGAAAGCGAGGAACGGCTCTTCCGTGTTTTGCGTAAGCTCAAAGGTAACGCCACGATCCTTATCGTAACTCATGAC
Organism: Treponema sp.; assembly: GCA_031257105.1. GTDB lineage: Bacteria > Spirochaetota > Spirochaetia > Treponematales > Breznakiellaceae > JAIRPG01. The sequence continues at coordinate 22,786 of JAIRPG010000046.1, read as the reverse complement.
ACGGAATTTGTGTCCCCGCTCATGGATCGGGCGCTCTGCCTGGGGAATCTTAATGGAATTCATCGCCGTTATCCTTAACCCGTCGTTTCCTTTCATGCGAAACGCCTTTTTAGCGGGACTCCTTTCATCGGCGCTCTTTGGGGTGTTGGGAACGGCGGTAACGGCGCGGCGCATCGCCGGTCTTGCGGGAGCCGTCTCCCATGCGGTACTGGGGGGGATCGGCATGGCCCTGTACCTCTCCGCAGCGGGGATACTGCCGGGGTTTCCCCCCCTCGCGGGGGCGCTGATCTTTGCGCTCCTTTCGGCGGCCCTCATCGGCGTTGTATCCCTCAAGGCCAAACAGCGAGAGGATACGGCTATCAACGCCATCTGGGCGGTGGGCATGAGCGCCGGCGTACTCTTTTTGGCCAAGACGCCGGGGTACACCGATCCGAGCGCCTACCTTTTCGGTAACATCCTCCTCATCTCGAACCGGGATCTCATCCTTCTCGCCGTCCTGGACGCGCTGACGCTCATCTTAACCTGGCGCTTCTATCCCCAACTGCAAGCCGCTTCTTTTGACGAGGAATTTGCCCGCGTCCGGGGGGTTCCCACCGGGGCGGTTTTCTTGACGCTCTTGGCGGTAACCGCCGCCGCTATTGTGCTACTGCAAACATTTGTGGGAATCGTGATGGTTATTGCTATGCTTACGCTGCCGGCGGGAACCGCAGGGTACTTTTCCCGGAGTCTTGGAGGGATGATGCTGGCAGCCACCCTTTTTTCAGCGATTTTTTCCACCGCCGGCCTCTTTCTGGGCTGGACATTCGACGTTCCCGCAGGGGCCATGGCGGTTATTCTGGCGGGGGCGATCTTTCTCGCTTCGGCGCTCATCCGGGTACTGCTCAATAAGAAGGCGCGTGGTAAAGAGCCGCTTTCAAAGACGAATGATCCGCGACTTGGTTAGCAGCTCCGGGCCGTTTGCGGTGAGGAGGATGTCGTTCTCCAACCGGCATCCGCCGAGTACGGGATTGTAGAGCCCCGGTTCGATGGTAAAGATCATCCCCGGTTGTAGGGTAATACCGGAATCGGAACGGCTCCGCAGGAAGGGGACTTCATGGGCTTCCAAACCGATGCCGTGCCCGAGTCCATGGGGCATAACCTGCTTGGACTCTTCAAAGAAGGCGTCCACGGCCTGCGCGATGGCGCGGGGATCCGCTCCTTCCTCGACCAGAGAAAAGGCCAGCGCGGCGGCCTGCTCCACGAGATTCAGCGTCCTCTCCTGGGCCTTTACCAGCGGTTCCCGGACAAAGGTAAGGGTGACATCGGTCGTGTAGCCGGAGTACTTCATCCCGAAGTCCAGAATAGAGAACCCCTTGCCTATAAAGGGCAAGCCCGTATAGGTAGGAAAAGCGTGGATGCCGAAACTCCGGGAAGGGTTAGCCGCCAGCGTCTCGAAGCCAACTCCTTCGCAGTCCCGCCTTCGCCCCTCGGCTTCGATAAAAAGGGCCGTGTCGGCCTCGGTTTTTAGGGTTCCGTCCCGAATGTTCACTTCGAGGAGATCAATGATCTCATTGGTGATCTCCACCGCCTTCCGGTAGATACGGAGTTCCTCCTCATCCTTGACCGCCCGTAGTTCTCCTACCGCCTCGTGGATACCTCCGGTTTTGCAGATCACGTCGTAATCGGCGAACTCCTCCACATATTTGAGGAACATGGTGTAGGAGGTATTCAGAGGAAGCTCTATTCTGGATCCGGGAGGGATCTTGTGGAGCTCTATCGCCGCTCTGAGGGCCTTGAGGGGCCGCCGGTCAAGATCCTGATAGGGAACAAGGTAATCCGCCTGAGCATAGATTTTGGCCAGATTGATGTCCCAGGGCGCCAACAGGGACTTCCGGTCTACCGAAAGGAAGAGCGCCGCATCGCCGGGCTGGCCGGTGAGCCAGCGTATAGCCGGATCCCTGCGCCATTCGGCATCCTCGAACATAACCAAGGCGATATTTTCCCTGGCCATGAGATCGTAGAGACGGTTTCTCCGTTCCTCAAGGTATTTTTTTTGGTTACTCAATACCGCGCCTCTTAGTAGGTGATAATGAAAGCGTTGAACACCAGCGGGACGGATCCGGTATTTTTGACGCTATGGTACGCGCCGTTCCCCGTGATCATCAGGTCTCCTTTTTTGATAGGAACTTCAGCGCCGTTATCATTTACGATACCGGTTCCCTCCAGAAACACGAAGTATTCCGTTTCGGTTGTATGCTGATGATACCCGATGGACGCCCCCGGAGGCAGCGTCAACTCCGCCGCCAACCGGACATGCCGCTCGGCGCCGCTGTCAGCGCCGCTGTCAACAAAATGGGTAAAGGTTACCGCGCCTTCTCCATCCCGCAATTTTTCTTTTTTTTCGATCTTCATCTCGCTTCTTTGAACGACCATGATGCTTTCCTCTCTGCTCGTATGATAGGGTAACGCTCTAAACGGTAAGGCTATCGATGCCCATTGTCAATCGGAGGTTACGCCGGCTCCTTACCATCCATATATTTGATGATGTATTCCTGGTTAATCCGCAACAGATCGTCTCGTGGGAGGGTTTTTAGAACCTGCCAGCCTAAGTCGAGGGTGCGGTCTATGCTGCGGTTTTCCGTTTCATCTTGGGTAAGGAAATCCTGCTCGAAGCGTTCCCCGAATTTGAGGTAGCGTTTATCCCCTTCGGAGAGTTCCTCCTCGCCGATAATGGAGGCCAAGTTCCGCACCTGTTTGACCTTGGAATAGGCGGCGAAGAGCTGGCTGGATACGTCTTTGTGATCCTCTCTCGTCATACCCGGCCCAATGCCGTCTTTCATCAGCCGGGAAAGGCTGGGGAGTCCCGCGACCGGAGGGTAGATCCCCTTCTGGGATAGTTCCCGGTCAAGGACGATCTGCCCTTCGGTGATATAGCCCGAAAGATCCGGGATGGGATGGCTGATGTCGTCGTTGGGCATGGTAAGGATCGGTATCTGGGTGATGGAGCCTGTGGAACCGGCGATTTTGCCGGCCCGCTCGTAGAGGCTTGCCAGGTCGGAGTAGAGATAGCCGGGATACCCCTTGCGGCTGGGCACTTCACCCCGAATGGACGAGACTTCCCGCAGCGCCTCGCAGTAGTTGGTCATGTCGGTCATTACCACGAGGACGTGCATATTCTTCTCGTAGGCCAGGTACTCCGCGGCGGTGAGGGCGCATTTGGGCGCCACGAGCCGCTCCAGGCTGGGGGCGTCCGCCAGAGAGAGGAAGACCACCACATTAGCCAGCACGCCGCTCCGCTCAAAGCCGGAGAGGAAGAACCGGGCCACATCGTACTTAACGCCCATGGCGCAGAAGACGATAACGAATGGTTCCGGGGAAGCGCCTGCGCCCGAGGTAATGATCCGCGCCTGCCGGACGATCTGAGCGGCCAGGCGGTTGTGAGGCAGGCCGTTACCGGAGAAGATAGGCAGCTTCTGGCCCCGGATAAGCGTGTTCATTCCGTCGATGGCGGAGATGCCGGTCTGGATAAAGTCCCGGGGGTAAGTTCTGGCGTACGGGTTAATGGGGAGGCCGTTTACGTCCATCCGCTTGGAGGAGAGGATCTCCCCGTAACCGTCAACCGGTTCGCCGAGGCCGTTGAAGATTCGGCCTAAAAGCCCTTCTCCTACCCGCAGCTCCATGGGCGCGCCTAAGAATTCAACCCGGCTCTCGTCCGCGGAAAGGCCGGTATTGCTGCCGAAGAGTTGGATCGCCGTCCAGTCCCCGCTCATATCTACCACCCGGCCCAGGCGGCGTCCGCCGTTACGGTCATAAACCGCCGCCACTTCGTTAAACCCTACGTTCCGGCTCCGCTCGGTGATTACCACCGGCCCTTCGATCCGGGTGAGCCCCCGGAATTCAACGCCCCTCATATATATAGGCCCTCCGTATCCGCGCGCCGCGCCGCGCTTTTTAGTGTCTGTCCATAATGTAGACACATTATGGACAGACACCCTTTAGGGTATAGCAAAAAAACGGAGGAATCAACAGACCCTGTGTTATGTGAGGCGACGGTTACTTTTTGAGATCCAAACACGTCTGAATATCGCGCAGGCCGGTAAGCATCTCGTTTATGAGGGTAAGGGCTTCGGCGGCTTTTTGGCCGACATTGTCCACAAAATCGAGCGGGACGCCTTCCTGCACAAAGAATTCACCGACCGAGACATTGAGGGCGGCGGAAAGCCGCGCCAGCGTTTCGGGATAGGGCCATTTTTTGCCGGTTTCGATGGCGCTTAGAAAACTGATGGAAATCTCCGCCAATTCCGCCAATTTTTCCTGAGACAAGCCGCGATCCGCGCGGTACCACTTGAGATTATTTGCCAAAAGAGCGCGCAGCGCGTTACCGTCCATAAAAAGTTAAACCCTTGCCTCCGTAATTGCTATGAGGCGTAAAGAGTGCCCGTTGGTTGACACTTTTTTGAACATCTATTAGAGTATAACTATGCTTAGTAGATGTTATGAGACGGCAAAATACGAACAGGCCGTCTTTCATGGCTTTTTCTACGAAAAACTTGCGAAAATTAAGGAGAATTAGATGAGCAAGAAAAAAAGAATGGTCGTTGCGCTTGCGGCAATGACCCTGGCAGGGATCGGTTTGGTTCCCAACACGGCGGTGTACGCCGAATCAAACCGGTCGTTATCAACGGCGGGCCGTTTCGGCACCGATGTAGACGACTTCATCGGCGTTAGTACCTGGTCCGGAGTGCTGGGCGGGGAGCAGCCGAAAAGCTTCTTCGCCTATACCCGTTTGGGGCAAGGCACGTTAAACGGCAATTTGGAACTGGGTATCGCGACCCGTTTGGGGGAGGCGCTCTATCTGGGGGCGTTCTACAACGGCTGGTTTCAGGCGGACAAGGCAGAGACTGTAGGTGTTAAAGGAGAGAAGATAACGCTCTACGAAGAGACGCGGAGCGGCAAACCCCTGACCCTTGAGGCGCTTGTCGGTATCGGCGGTATGGGAATCAAGCTTGGTTACAACGATACCCTGAAAATCGAGAATAGTGGTGCGGGCAACAACACATACAACGGCAGCATAAAACCTTACGTCGGCATTGGGTTTGACAGCGGCACATTCAGCGAACTCAGATTTACCCTGAACTTTAACAGAGACGAGTCTGTTGCCGGCGGTGGAGTAAGCGGGAGAGCCCTCAAAGCACTCGGAGAAGACCCGTATGACCAGGAAAGTCCAAACTTCGATGATTTCGGTTCGTATATTGAACCGCAACTGTACATCGACCTCAACTTGGGGCTGGGCGGTTTGGAACTGGAAAACGACCTCGCGCTCCGGTTATACACCAACGGCGCTACAGACGCGGACGGCAAAGCTTGGTCGGCTGTAAAGGGGCTTGCGATTACCTGGGATTACGCGGCAAAAACAGCAATCATGGACGAAAAATTCTACCTTTCCGATACGGTAACCCCGTCTTATACGCTTACAGGCGCGGCGCTCAACGATACGGTCGGCTGGAAGGTCAAATTCTCGCTTCCCATAACCATCGGGCTTGACACCGACAAGCTCTCGGCGCTGAGCGGAACCTCCACTACAAAGAGTGCTGAGATCTCCACATTCATGTTTGGGTTAGCGCCCACCCTGGCAACCGGCGTTTTCTGGAAACCGTTCCCCCTTATCGATGTTCACGCGGGCGTGGAAATAAACGTTTTCGACTGGGATGCGAAGGCTTTGAGTACCAAAACGCCGCCTGACAATAAGAAGGTTGAAGGAAACGATTCGACCTTTACCGGGCCGGTAATGACCTTGGGGCTCGGCACGACGCTCTCCCTTGGACCGCTTGGGCTTGATATTGTCCTGCTGAAAGGGGCGCGCCCCACGATAGACGGCACGATTTACGAGGCTATTTCCGGCGGGCTCAACACATCGTTCGTGCTTTCCGCGAAGTTCTAAACGCAAGGAGATATTTTAATGGTTAAGAACAAACATACATTGCCGGCGATAGCGGTCTTCTTGCTGCTTTCCGCCGCGGCGGTGTACGCGCAATCCGAGTCGCCCACAAAGAAGGCGAGCGCGGGCGGGTTCCTCACCGATGTTGACCGGTTTGTCAGTACGACGGACTGGGCGGACATCCCGCTGAAAAGCTGGTTTTCCTATATCAACCTGTCGGCGGACCGAAACATCAGCAACGAGTACAACAAGAGTTGGGAAATCGGCCTTGCCAAAAAACTGGGGAATTTTTACCTGGGCGTGGGCTATCAGGGCAGGTTCTGGACGGGTAAAACCGGCTGGGGAGAGATAACGCAAGACCTCGAAAGCGGCGATCTTATCGGCCCTACTGCAGATGTAAGCGCTCTGTTTACGGAGCAGCCAAATCCGTCAGCTATTAGCTGGCCTTCCGGCGGAAACGGTACTCAACCTAACCATGCGGATAACGTATTCAGTTTTCTGGTGGGCCTCGGCAACGGGCAGGCGGTCAAACTCAAGATAACCGAAAAGGATGCGTTTACCCGTACCGAAGGTCCGGTGCTGGTGCAGGGAACCCCAGATAACGCGGAAAAGGTTAAAGGCTGGTACCGCCAGCTTTACGGTACGGTTACCCCGTCTTTGGAGTATGGCTTTTCCCAAGCGATAGAGGCCGGCGCTTTTTCTATCCGCCCCAAAGCGGCGTTGGATTTGGAAATCAAGTTCAATGAAAAAGATCTGTCGTGGGATAACGAAACGCGGTACGTGGAGTTTGTCCAGAATTCGATGTCGCCCATGATTACCCTCGATTCGGGGGCGGCTGATATTTGGCAGTGGGACGGCGGCGCGCTCGGCATAGGGATTACCGAAAAACTGAAGTACACCTACCAGGATACGACAGCCAAAGATAAAACCGGTACAGTGATTCCCGGCTCGATAGGACAAGACGCCGAAGCAACCCAATGGAAGAACGCGCTCACGCCCTATATCCGGTTTACGCAGGTTATCGACCCATCGCTTACGGTAAAAGCCGCGCTCGATGCGCCGATCTCGCTGGAAAGCAACCCGGATCAGGATGTGAATGGCGGCACTTTCGGCTTCTATGACGCCACGGCGGCAAGCGCCTACCGCTCTGAATTTAGCGCCTCTAATCCAAAGAACGATGAGGCGTTTCCCAAACTGAGGCTTGGCGTTCAGTATGCGTTCAAGAGCGGCAAACTGGCGGACAAACTCCTGCTTAACGCCGGCGTTACCGTCTACCTCCCCGCCCTCCTCTACACGGACGCAACCACGACCATAGACCCAGAAACAGGCATGGTAACAACGGTAGCCAGCGCCTCTGCGTGGGAGTGGAAAATCCATCAGGGCAGCGGCGGCGAAAAATTGCAGGAACTCAGCCTTGGGACGACCTTCAAGTTCGGCGAACACGCCGCGCTCGACTTTTGGACGAAAATTGCCCTTGAGCACAACAGCCCGACCCTCATAGAAAACCAATTCTGGGATACGTTGTTTCAGTGGGGCGGTATTTTGTTCCATCTGACCTATTGACCTATTAAAAAATGGAGAAGAAGAGGCCGCTCATTCGTTGGGCGGTTTTTTTTTGCCTTCAAGATCCCTCCCTCCCACTCCTGAATCGCTGACGCGGGCTGACGCGCCGCTTGCCTTGTTTTTTTATTCTAGGTAAAATAGTACAGAATGGTTCCATTAACAACGGTTAAATTTGTCCATTCTCTTGTTCAGGCGGACGGCTGGTGTATCTACCGTCTGTCGATGAGATCGGGTGAGCTATGAACCACCTCTTTATGTTAAATCCAAAATCTTTTTGGCATCAATGGAAAATGGATGCCGTTGTTTTCGGAATCAATGATTTTTTCAAGACCGCCGCGCCGAATGACTATAAAATCGTAATTTCCCGTTTTCCCCGGTATGCCGTCGGTTTTATCCGTTCCTATTACGCCGGGCTAAAACCGGGAACCCGGTTGAGGGTATACGCCGTGGGAGGGGACGGCATGATCTTCGACTGCCTGAACGGCATGATGGGGCTGGAAAACGCGGAATTGGCGGTTATCCCCTATGGGCATACCAATAATTTCATCAAAGGGTTCGGGAAAAAGGCCCAATCCCTGTTCCGCAACATTGCCCTGCAATATACGGCGAAGGCGATACCCTTGGATGTCATGCGTTCAGGCGATGTGTATGCCCTCAATTACGGCACCGTCGGCATCGAGTCGCTGGCGGTCTTCTATGCCAACCGGTTACATGACGCCATGGACGAAAACAAGATCTCCCAGTGGTTCAAACGCCGGTTCTATACCTTTCTGTACTATCTGGGAGCGATCAACGTCGGCCTTAACCAAAAAATACTGCGGCAGAAATACGATATTACCATTGACGGGGTGGATTTTGGCGGGGATTATCATTCCATCCATATCGGAAACGGTTCCTGGTACGGTGAAAAGCTGCATCCGGTGGAAAGCGCTATGCCCGACGACGGGGAACTGGACGTATTGGTCTCGTCTGCCATGGGGCTTTTTAAGATTTTGCGGCTGATTGTCCCCTATTTGCACGGTAAATACCACAAGTATCCCCGTGTCTTTACCCTAACCAAGGGGCGGAAAATCGAGATCCGTTCTAACGCTCCCATGTATATCTGTTTTGACGACATCATCTTCATGGACTACCGCCTTACGGTAGAACTCCTGCCGGGGGCGGTCAACTTTGTGGATGTTACCAATCATGGGTACCTTCGCTTTACGGAGAGGAGAGATATGTAATGGCCGAAAACAGGGGAGGCATCTGATGGCCGAAAACGATGGCTTTGGAAAGGGCGTCCACGCAACCGGGCTGATAGAAACCCCTTTCAGCCGCTTTGCCTATGCGTCCGCGCTTTTCAGCGTGTGCTGTTTCGGGCTGGTAAAAACCATGGCCGCCGTTTCCCAGGAATTGGCGTTCTACGCGACCGGCTTAGGCGCGTCCGCCGCCGCCGTTCTGCTTATCATCCTGCGGCGTCTGAACGGAAAGATACACGAGGCTCTTTCCGTACCGCTGGCGTTGTACCTGAGCTATACCGCGTATTCGCTCGTCATAGCCGATTTTCAGTTTTTCTTTCTCGTATGCCTCGCTTTTTCCTGCTTAGGGGCGTTCTATTTCAGCCCCCGGCACCTGCTTTGGTACGTGATTGTCTCCAACGCCGTCTCTCTTATCTTGGCTATACCGGGCTTCCCCGCGCCGGTCACCATTCCCGGCGTTGACGGAAACGCCGCCGTCAGAACGCTGCTGGCCGAATGGCTTATTTCCGCCTTTGGGGAAATTTGTATTTTGATTATCGTATCCTATGCGTATACCAAAAACAAATCCGACCGGGAGTCGCAGAATTCATTCAATTCCCTGCTCGTAGCGACCCCCAACCGCATTGTCCTCATGGATCCGTACAACCGGGTAACCGGTTTTAGCGCGCCCTTCATGCGGATGATCAAGCTGATAGACCCCGAAATGGCTATCGGCAGGCCGCTCTTGGATCTTATCGGCGATACAAACCTGAAGCAGATGGTGTACGAGATCCTGGAGCATGAGGGGTTTTACCAGGAAGAACGGGGGATCATCCTGGACGGCGAACAGCGTTACTTCGAGATAATCACCAATACGCTGGGGAACAACGATAATGGCCGGCTTATCCTGATGATCGACGTTACCCAGGCGATGAAGGCGCGGTTTGAGGCGGAATCCGCGTCCCAGTCCAAGAGCGCGTTCCTCGCAACCATGAGCCACGAGATCCGTACGCCCCTTAACGCGATAATCGGGCTGTCGGAAATCGGGCTGCAGCGGAAACTGACCATGGAAGCCCGTCAGGATCTGGAGAAAATACGCAATTCCGGGGCAAGCCTTTTGGCCATTGTCAACGATATTCTGGACATTTCCAAAATCGAGGCGGGCAGTCTTGAACTGGTTCAGGTGAGTTATGACCTGCCGAGCCTCGTAAACGACACGGTTCAGCTTAACATCGTGCGTATCGGATCAAAACAGATCGTGTTTCACCTCGAAATCGATGAATCGATGCCTTCAAAGCTGTTTGGCGATGAACTCCGGGTCAAGCAGGTGCTGAATAACATCCTTTCTAATGCGTTCAAGTATACTGAGGCGGGCGCCGTGACGATGAAGGTAGAGTGGGAACGGCGGAACGAAGACGCCTGGCTCACCTTTACCGTGCGGGACACGGGCCGGGGGATCAAAAAAGAAGACATCCCGAAGCTCTTCTCCGAATACCGGCAGCTCGACGCCAAGGCGAACCGTCATATCGAGGGCACGGGTCTCGGGCTGGCCATTACCCGGAATCTGGTGGAACTGATGAACGGCAGGATAGCGGTGGAAAGCGAATACGACAAGGGAAGCGTCTTTACGATTATGATTCCCCAGCATATCATCGACGCCAGCCCGATTGGAGAGACGACAACCCGGAACCTGGAGCTTTTCCGGTTCAGGGCGGACCGCTCCGGGCGGAACCTCCGGCTCATGCGGAACTATATGCCCTACGGTAGGGTGCTGGTGGTCGATGATGTGGAAACAAACCTGGATGTGGCCAAGGGGCTCATGCTGCCCTACGGGTTGTCGATTGATACCGCCGTGAGCGGCAGGGAAGCGATAGAAAAAATTCGGGCGGTTGCCGAAACCCCCACGGTCCACCGGTATGACGTTATCCTCATGGATCACATGATGCCGGGGATGGACGGCATGGAAGCGACCCGGATCATCAGGAACGAGATCGACAACGAGTACGCCAAAACCGTCCCCATTCTCGCCCTTACCGCCACTGCCCTGGCGGGAAACGAGGAACTGTTTCTTTCCAATGGGTTTAACGCCTATATCACCAAGCCCATCGACGTTACCCAGTTGGATATGGCCTTGAATTCCTGGATACGAAACAAGCAGAGCAAAGAAATCCTCCGCCAGGCGGAAATGGAACAAGCCGCCCGGGACGAAGAGAGCGTTCCGGATCTGCCCAATGTGCTGGACGACCTGTTTGTCGAAGGGTTAGACCTCATCCAGGGGCGGGAGCGGTACAACAGCGAAACCGCTTACCTGGAGGTACTCCGTTCCTACCATGTACACACCCCGGTATTGCTCGATAAGATGCGGGGCTTTGCTGGAAAGGATGCAGGGCTGCCTGAGTACACCGTAACGGTTCACGGGCTCAAAGGCTCTTCAAGCGGCATCTGCGCCAACACCGTCAGCCAAAAAGCCCAGGAGCTTGAAATCGCCGCCCGCGCCGGGGATTACGAAAAGATAAACGCCGAAAACGCCGCGTTTATCCAGACGGTGGAACTGCTCCTAGAGGACATCGGAGCATTGCTCAAAAAAGTCGCCGCCGGAAGGGAGAAAAAGCCGAAATCTCAGGCGCCGGATATGACTCAGCTCACCCGGCTGCTGGAGGCGGCAAAACGATTCAAAACATCTTCTATGGAAGAGATCCTCACTGAAATCGAGTCTTTTGAGTATGAAAACGGCGGAGAACTGGTCACGTGGCTGCGGGAACAGATGGATAACCTGGAGTACGGCGCTATTCGGGAGCGATTGGAATCACCGGACCCTTTTACGCGCAATTAAGAGGATAATGTGAAATCTATTCTGATTGTTGACGACAATCTTACCAGCCTCAAGGAGATAAGCACTCAGCTTGCCGGGATCTACGATATATCCCTGGCGAAGTCCGGCGCCCTTGCGCTGAGTATCTGCGCGCAGGAAAAACCTGATCTTATCCTTTTGGATGTGGAAATGCCGGATGTTGACGGCTTTACGGTCATCAAAGCCCTAAAAGCCGATCCCGCGTTGAATCAAATTCCCGTGATATTCCTCACGAGCAGCCATGATTCGGAAACGGAAGCGAAATGCCTGGAAGCGGGCGCGGTGGACTTTATCTCCAAACCCGCCAACTTTGAAATCCTCCGCCACCGCCTGCGGCTGCACCTGGAGTTTTCCGCCTATCAGTTTTACCTGGAGAACATGGTGCGGGAACTCGAGGACAATATCGGCGTCTCTTTCGCGGAACTGGTGGAATGTAAGGATTACAATATCGCCGGCCATGTGCTGCGTACCGGAAAGTTCGCGGAACTCCTGGCTCAAGAACTGCTGGAAGAGGGGATCTTTGGAGGCGAATTGAACGCCGGCGGCATTGACCGGCTTAAACGGGCGGCGCCCTTCCATGACATCGGCAAAATCGGGGTGAGCGATGTCATACTGCTTAAACGGGGGCCATTAACCGGCGAAGAATACCGGGAAGTCCAGAAGCATACGACTATCGGCAGGGACGTACTGCAAACGATTTATGAGCGCACCCCAAACCAGCGCTACCTTGAAACGGCAATGGTTATCGCCGAAGGGCACCATGAACGCTTCGACGGCAAGGGGTATCCCCACGGGCTCAAAGGCAGCGCCATACCCCTGTGCTGCCGGATATTCGCGGTGGCTAATGTATATGACGCCTGCGTGACCGACCGGGTTTACCGGAGAAGCCTGGGGCACGAGAAAGCCTGCCGGATAATACTGGAGAGTAGAGACACGGAATTTGATCCCCGCATCGTTGATGCGTTTGAAAAAATCCGGGAAAAATTTGCCTTGGCTCACGAGGAGTCGTATTTTTCACCAAAAGAAGAAGGCTGGGAGGTGTTTCATGAAGCAAATTTTAGCGGTTGACGATAACCTCACGGTTCTTAAACAGCTCTCCACCTATCTTGGCGGGGACTACGAGGTTTCGTTGGCGAATTCAGGGCTCTTGGGCCTGGAGATCTGCGTAAAACAGAGGCCGGATCTCATCCTCCTGGATGTAGAGATGCCGGATCTGAACGGTTTTGACGTCATTGCCCGGCTGAAACAGAACCCGTACTTGTCCCGGATTCCGGTAATTTTCCTTACCGGCAGCGACGATACGGACACGGAAGTCCGCGCGCTGGAACTGGGGGCGCGGGATTTTATTACCAAGCCGGTTGAAAAAAGCATCCTGCTCCACCGGATCAAGCTGCACCTCGGCCTGGTCTCGTACCAGACGCAGACGGAACAGACCGTAACGGCGCTCTCCGACAGCATCGCCTACGCTTTCGCGGAACTGATAGAGTGCCGGGACGAAAATACCGGCGGCCATGTTATCCGCACGGCGCGGTATGTGGAGCTTCTGGGCCGGGAGTTAATCGAAAACGGCTTGTTTTCAGACGAGCTTACCGGTACGGAACTGCGGATGATAGTCCGGGCGGCCCCGCTCCATGACATCGGGAAGATCGCCATTAGCGACCGAATACTGCTCAAGACGGGCCGGCTGGATGATACGGAATTTTCCATTATGAAACGCCATGCGGAGCTTGGCGAGGCGATTCTTGAGCGGATGTACCGGCGTACCCCCAACCAGCCCTACCTCAGGTACGCCTGCCTTATCGCGGGATCTCACCATGAGCGGTATGACGGTAAAGGGTATCCCCAAGGGCTTAAAGGGGACGAAATACCCCTTTCGGGCCGCATCATGGCGGTGGCCGATGTGTATGACGCGCTGATAGACAACCGGGTCTACCGCAGCGGCATGAGCCCCGCCCAGGCGTATAATATCATCCACGAAGGGGCGGGCAGCCATTTCGATCCCCGGATAGTGAACGCTTTTAACCAGATTCAAGAACAAATAAGCGCGATTCAAAATACAACGGAGACCGTTTATGGCTGAATATAACAGAGAAACTATTTTGGCGGTTGACGACAATGTCACCAGTCTTACCGAGATCCGTACCATACTGGAAGAAACCTATGACATTTGCCTTGCGAAATCCGCCGAACTGGCCCTTACCATATTGAGAACCATCCCGGTAGACCTGATCCTGCTCGATATGAATATGCCCGGTATATCGGGCATTGATTTTCTCGCCCTCATCAGGAAAGATCCGTCGTACTGCCATATACCGGTTATCATCGTCAGCGCCCACGGGAGGCGGGATGTGATCATCGAGGCGATAAAGATGGGGGCCAACGACTTTGTGGTAAAGCCGGTTGACCGGAAGGTTCTGCGGGAAAAAATCCTTTCCGTCTTTAACGGCGCGAACCGGGCCGGTCAAATATGAACAGCCTTGAGCCTGTTTTTACTTCCCTCAGGGCCGCCCACGAAAAACTCGCCCAGGAGAACCGCGCCGCCAAAGACCGGGCGTTGGCCGCCGCCGCCGCCGCGATTGACGCCCGCCGGCTGGAGATTCTTGCCGCGAATGGCCGTGATGTTGAAAGGGCCGCCGCCAAGGGCATGAAAGATGCGCTCATAGACCGGCTCCTCCTTGACGGCGCGCGGATCGATAGCATCCTTGAGGGAATCGAAACGGTGATCCGGCAGGAAGACCCCATCGGCGTCGTACGTTCCGGCTGGACGCTCCCGAACGGTCTTTTCCTGGAACAGATCACCGTGCCCCTGGGGGTGGCGGCTATCATTTATGAGTCGCGGCCTAACGTAACCGCCGATGCGGCCTGTTTGGCCTATAAAGCGGGGTGCGCCATCCTGCTCCGGGGTTCCCAGACGGCGCTGGAGTCGAATCGCGCCCTTACCGCGGCCATCAAATCGGGACTGGCGGCGGGGGGCGGCGTCCCCGACGCGGTGGCCTTGTGCGGCCTCGACGGGGAAAGCGACGGCGGTCATGGGGAGGTGGATCAGATCCTCACCGCCCGGGGCGGCGTTGATGTCGTATTACCCCGCGGGGGAAAAGAGCTGATCCGCCGGGTAGCGGACAACGCCCGGATACCGGTTATCGAAACCGGGGAGGGCAATTGCCATATCTACGTGGAGCCCAGCGCCGACCTGGAAAAAGCGGTGGACATCATCGAAAACGCGAAGCTCCAGAAGCCGGGGGCCTGCAACGCCGTGGAAACGCTCCTGGTACACCGGGATACGCTGGCCGCCCTCATGCCTCCTTTGGCGGCGCGATTGGCGGCGCGGACGGCGGATGGCAAAGGAGCGCCTTTTGAACTCCGCTGCGACGGCTTGAGCAAGGCCGCCGTAGGCGCGCCGCCTGCTGGCCTCACGATCAAAGACGCGGTGGAAGCGGATTGGGCCGCCGAATTCTTGGACTATATCCTGGCCGTTAAGACCGTCGGGTCAACGGTGGAGGCTATCGAGCACATCAACCGCTACGGAACCCGGCACTCAGAGGCGATTCTTACTTCGGATCTCCGGGCGGCGGAGGAATTCCACCGCAAAGTGGACGCCGCCTGCGTGTATGTGAACGCATCCACCCGTTTTACCGACGGCGGCGTCTTCGGGTTCGGCGCCGAATTGGGAATTAGTACCCAGAAGTTCCATTCAAGAGGCCCTCTGGGGCTTGAAGCCCTTACCACGATAAAGTATCGTATAACCGGTTCAGGGCAAATTCGGGAATGATACCAGACTTAATCGCCCAAGCGCGAAAAATTATCATTAAAATCGGTTCCAACACGCTGGCGGATATGGATGGGCGTATCAACCTGACCTTGCTGGAAGATTTCGCCGCCCAGATGGGAGAACTCGTCCGGGAGCGGAAGCAGGTCATTGTGGTTTCCTCCGGCGCGCAGGTGGCGGGGCTTTCTATTATGGATAAGTGGGCGCGAAAACGGGACATCCATTACCGGCAGGCGCTCTGCGCCGTCGGCCAGGTGGAACTGATGGGCGCTTGGCAGCGGGCCTTTGCCCCGCAGGGGCTCCGCATCGCCCAGATCCTTCTCACCAGGGATGATTTTGGCGATCCTATCAGGACGCTCAATATGCGGAATACCCTCTTTACCCTGGTAGATGAAGGGATCATCCCTATTATCAACGAAAACGATACCGTTTCGGTGGAAGAGATCAAGATCGGCGACAACGATACCCTGGCGGCTCAGTCGGCGGTACTTTGGAGCGCGGATCTCCTTATCCTTTTCAGCGACATCGACGGGCTCTACGATAAAAACCCCAAAGAATACCCCGGCGCGGAGTTAGTTGCCGAGATTCGGGACATCGACGAGGCGCAAAAGCGCATCGTCATTGGGGACGCCAACCGGTTTGGAACAGGCGGAATCGTCACGAAGCTCGACGCCGCCCGGCGGGTTCTGCCCTACGGCGTCCCGGTGATCATCGCCAACGGGGGCAGGCCCGGAGCCCTACAAGCTCTGGCTGCGGGAACCCAGCGCGGTACGGCTTGTTTGCCATAAGGAGAAGATATGAAGCTGCCGGCGCTGAAAGAAATTGTAGAGGAGCGGAAGGCCCAGGCTATTGAGAATCTCTCGGCCCGGTTTTCGGAGAACCGGCTTCCGCTGGAAGAGTATGAACGGCTTGTTGAGTACATCAACAAGATCGAAAGCGAGCGGGAACTCTTCGTTGTGGAGAAGATTGTAGCCGAATACGGCGGCGCGGTTGGCGGCGCTGTTGGCGGCGCGGAAGACGTCCGGGACTTTTACGGGGACGACGAGAGAGCTGATTACGGGATCCAATCTTCCATGAGAGGGTTTACCATCCTGTCCGCCCGCACTATGACCGGCCCGGTGCCCCACGGATCGCAATTTATCAATATTTTAGGAAGCGGGAATATCAAAATCCGCAGAGAGGATCTGCGGCGGCGGCGGACCGGTTTACAGGTATTCTGTATATTGGGAGAGAGCGTTATCCAGGTGGAACGCGGTATCCAGGTGACGAATACGGCAATTCCCGTATTAGGCGCGGTCTGGACAGATCGGGGGGTGGGCAAAACGGCCCGGAACAGCGGCCCGGAACTCTTCATCGGCGGCGCGGCGCTTTTGGGCAATATTTCGGTCAGACTACTTAAGGATGAGGCATGAAACGTACCATCGCCTGTATTGGCAGCGGAAACATGGGCGCGGCGTTGATGAAGGGCGCCGCCGGTATCGTCGGCGGTGAGCATATCGGCTTTAGCGACGCCTGCAAAGCCAAGGCGGAAGCCGCCGCCGGAGCGCTGGGGGCTTTGACCTACGCCTCCAACACCGAAGCGGTGAGCCGGGCTGATTTTGTATTCCTCGCGGTAAAGCCCCAAGTACTGGCCGCCGTGCTGGAAGAGATTTCTCCGGCGCTGCGCGCTCGCCAGGAATCGGGCAGGCCCGCCATCCTGATTTCCATGGCGGCGGGCTGGTCTATCGGGAAGATACAGGCCCGGCTCGGCGGTTCAGGCGGGACAGCGCCGTTAATAGCGCGAATCATGCCGAACACTCCGGCGCTCATTGCCCGGGGTATGATCGTCTTGACGGCGTCGCCTGAAGTCCCGGCGGATAAGCTTGATGAGCTGGAAACGATCCTCGGCGGCGCCGGGATCGTTGACCGCTTGGAGGAGAAGTACCTGGATGCGGTGACAGGTCTTTCGGGCGCGGGCCCCGCTTTTGTGTACCTTTTTATCGAAGCCCTGGCCGATGGCGGCGTCCGCGCCGGTCTCAGCCGGGACAAGGCAGTGTGTTACGCCGCCCAGACCGTCCTTGGCGGGGCGGCCATGGTTCTGGAGACCGGTAAACATCCCGGAGAACTCAAAGATATGGTCGCGTCCCCCGCCGGCGCCACCATTGCCGGTATAGCCGCCTTGGAGAATGGCGCTTTCCGGGGCGCGGTAATGAACGCGGTAGACGCCGCTTTCCGCCGCGCTCAGGAACTGGGGTAAGCCGGGCTGTTAGGCCGTTAGGCCGTTACGCGCGTGGCCGTCTTCCCAAAGCCCGCTTGAGGGCTTCCATATCCGCCCCGCCCTCAGGGCCATGGGGGGCCAGCTCTTCAGCGTCGATGTCCAACAGAAAGGGGCGGCGGGCCACATGCTCCGGGTAATGGGCATCGGAAGACGTGGTGAGGGGGAAACCCAGGGTATCCACCGGAGGGGGCAGGCGGACACATTCAATCGCGGCCCACGGGCCCGGTACAACCACCCCCAATTGGCTGGTCATGGAAAAAGCCGGCCTATCCACATGAGCGGGAATCACGATGCCGCCGTATTCGGCAACCCGCTTCCCGATGTCTTCTACGCTCAGTTCCAACGCGCTGGGGAGAAAGTACTCCACCTCGCCTAGAATGGCGTCATCTTCGTCCACATAAACCTGATCCCCGGTCTTCTCCGGGTCGTTAGGAAAGGGCATGATAAGGCGGTAGGCGTCGTCTCCAAAGGCCAGCGCCGCGTTGAGCTCCGTAAAGAGGCAGAGCGTGTGGATCTCTTCCGCCGTGGTTGCTTCCATACCGAAAAGAGGGATGATACCCGCCCGGGGACAGAGCTTGGCAAACGCGGGGCAGTTGAGGCTGGAATTATGATCCGTCAGGGCCAGCGCTTTGACGCCTTTGGCGGCGGCGATTGCCGTGAGCGCCCGTGGGGAAAGATCCAGGGAGCCGCAGGGGGAAAGGCACGAATGATTATGAAAGTCCGCCAACAGGGGCATGATTAATGGAGGATACCGTACAGTTTACCCGACACGGTGAACTGGTTTTCCCCGGTGAGGAAGACGGCGATCCCCTCGTCCTTGGCGGACTCCAGCATATCCTCCGGAATAGGCCGGGAGTTACAGATGACGATGACGCCGATGTTCACCAGCGTAGCCACCGCGACGGTATTCTTGTGAGCCTGGATAGTAACGAGCGCTCCTCCGTCCTTGGCGTGAGCCATCACATCGGAAAGTAAATCCGAGGTATAGGCTCCCGTAAGTTCCCTATCCTCAAATTCAGGCTGGACAATCTCCGCGCCTAATGCCGCCGCGGCCTCCCGAATGGTCATAGAGAAGCCCCTTCATTCGGAGAACTGAGAAAAACTACCGACCTAACGGTCGTTCCCTCCCCAGGCTTTGAATTGATTTGGAATTCATCGGAGACTCGCTTGGTGTTGGCCAGGCCCATACCGGCGCCGAAGCCGAGGGAACGGATCCATTCGTTGGCGGTAGACCAGCCCTCTTGGAGGGCTAAATTCACGTCTTCGATACCCGGCCCCGTATCGGCGGCGACGATGATTACCCGGTCGGACCGGATGGAACAACTGATGGTACCGCCGAGGGAATGAACCACCTGGTTGATCTCCAACTCGTAGCTGGCGATAGCCACCCGCCGGATGATCTTAGGATCGATGTCGCGCTGTTTCAATGCCTTTTTGATTTCAGTTGAAGCTCGTCCCGCCAGTTCAAAATCGTAACGGGTAGTGGTAAATTCCATCTCCGAATAGGCTTTTGAAGCTCCCGCTTCGGCTTGATGTACTTTTTCCAAACGAAGCACCTCCCGGTTCATCTCTACCAACAGCGTCCTGATCACATCCTTGGAAGATAAAATTCCCACCAATTGCCGGCTCTTATTTAAAACCGGGAACCGTCCGTACCGGTATTTGTTAAGATACGAGATGGCGAAGGACAAAGGCATATCATCTTCCAGGACGATAACGCGCTTCGTCATGTGTTCGTGAACCAACTGGTCGATATACCCCGCGTCCAACGCCCGAACAATATCATCGAGAGACACAATCCCCAGGAGGATACCGGCGTCATCAACGATAGGAACCCCGGTGATATAGTTTTCCCGCATGATGGCCTGAATGTGCCGCATCGTGTCGTCTTCGCGCCCTGTAATAACGGCGGTTACCATCACATCCTTAATCTTGAGCTGATAGATGAGTTCCAGCACCACTGAGGGAGAATCAACCGTACTGATGGGAATATCCTTCACCTTTACGATTTTTTCTTTGGGGGGCCTCTCTATTGGTATACTATCGGCGTCCGGATCAGCCATTGCCGGGCTCCTTGGAATGGGACGCGAGCAGCGGCATCTTTTCTTTGCCCAACACATACCGTTCTATAAGGTCCGCGATACCGTCATCGTCATTGGATTTCTCGGTCACCATGGCGGCGATATTTTTGATCCGGTCATCACCGTTTATCATGGCAACCCCTATTCCTGCCCACCGAATCATGGCCTCATCGTTCATAGAGTCCCCGATAGCCAAAACCGATTCCCGGTCTATCTTCAGCAGCTCCGCCACTTTTGCCAAGGCTGTGCCTTTGTCGGTATGGGGGGGCAATATCTCGAGGAAATAGGGTTTACTGGTAAAAAGGGTTGCCTCGCCGCCGATATACGTCCGCAGCAGGCTCTCCAACGGCTGAAGGATCATCGGATCGCCGGGGATGAGCAGTTTATAGCAGCCGGCGGCTACCATTGCCCGGAAATTCTCCACGACTACCTGCCTAAGGCCCGTGATCCGTTCATCATAATCGGCAAATTCATTGGAACGGGAAACGTACATGACGTCATTTTCGTATATTTGCACCGGAAAACCTTCCGCTTGGGCCAGATCGTACGCGATAAGCGCCGTTTTAGGCGGTATACGGGTGTCGGAAAGGATATTTCCCGTATGGCTTTCCTGCACAATCGTCCCATTGTTACAGATAAGGTAACCGGGCCTCCGGTGCATACCCAAAAGCCGGGAAAATTGCTCCATGGCAGCCGGAACCCGTCCGGACGCGAGAACTACCACGATCCCCGCGTTTTCAGCCCGTTTAATAGCATTCCTGGTTCGGAATGATATGGTTAAATCGGATCGCAAAAGCGTATCGTCTAAATCCAGAGCCAGCATACGTATGGACATCATACAATATAGAATAATCCCTAATACTCCGCTATTCAATAGCAAACAATACCGGTATTATATATACTATGCCTATGGGTATCGTGTATGTTTTTGTGAATCAAAAGGGAGGAGTCGGCAAAACGACGTCCGCGATAAACCTGGGAGCTTATCTGGCCGAATCGGGGAAACGGGTGCTGCTGGTGGATTTTGATTCTCAAGCGAACCTTTCCAGCGGTATCGGTATCGGATCCGCTAAACCCGGCGTCTACCAGCTCCTTTCAGGAGACGCTACGGTGGATGAGGTGACGCGCCCAACCGCCATACCCGGCCTCTCGGTGATTCCCGCCGGTATCGATCTTTCAGGAGCCGCCGTTGAACTCGTTAAGCAGGAAGATCGGAATTTTTTTCTGAGAAAAGCCCTGGATCCGGTTCGGGATAGGTATGATTATATCCTCATCGATTGCCCTCCATCGCTCGGGATACTCACCTTAAACGGCTTAGTCGCCGCAGACGGAGCGTTGATCCCTATGCAGTGCGAGTACTTTGCGATGGAAGGTCTTGCCCTGCTGCTCCAGACCATCAGCCGGATACAAAAAAATCTGAACCCCCAGCTTGCCATCGGGGGTATCTTCTTTACCATGTACGACCAACGGACAAAACTCGCCCAGGCGGTAGTTACCCAGGTAAGCGCGTATTTCCAGGATAAAGTCTTTGCCACGATTATTCCCCGGAATATCCGGCTTTCAGAGGCGCCTTCCCACGGACTCGCCATTTCCCATTATGCCCCGCAAAGCCCCGGCGCTAAGGCCTACAAAAGCCTCGCCGATGAGGTAATCCTCCGTGGCTAAATTTGGTTTAGGCAAGGGGTTGGACGCCCTGCTCCCCCTAGACGGAGAGGCCGCGCCGGAGCGGGTAGACGACAGAGCGGCGCCGGCGTCACCAGCGGAAGCCGCGCCGACTCTCCCGTACCTCCCGCTGGATAAGCTGATAGCGAATCCCAACCAACCCCGGAAGAACTTCGATGAGGAGAAATTGCGGGAACTGGCCGATTCGATTCGGGAACACGGCATTATTGAACCTATCATCGTTGAGGACGCCGGCAACGGGTTTTATACCATTGTCGCCGGTGAACGGCGGAGCCGGGCGGCGCGCATGGCGGGGCTGACCGAAGCGCCGGCGCTTATCCGCAGCTATTCCGGCGCAAAACGCATGGAAGTATCGCTCATCGAAAATGTCCAGCGGGCCGACCTTAACCCGGTGGAAGAAGCGTCCGCCTACCGCCGGCTCATGGAACTGACCGGCCTTTCTCAGGATGATATGGCGGCGCGGGTAGGTAAAAACCGTTCCACCGTGGCTAACGCCCTGCGTCTCCTTAAACTTCCCCAACCGATGCTGGACGCCCTTGAAACAGGAGCGTTATCCCCCGGTCATGGCCGCGCCTTGCTCTCGGTACTCAAACCGGACGATCAGAATCGCCTCTTTCAGGAAATCCTCGCGGAGACCTATTCGGTCCGGGAATCGGAACGGCGGGCGGCGGCCTTGAATACCGGCGCCGCCGTCTTGAACACCAGCGCCGCAGCCTTGAACACCAGCGCCGCCGGGGAAGAGGAGCGCCCCTCCGTCCGGGAGCGGAGCCCTAAAGGAGGAACCGCCGGAAAGCGGGATCCTGAATTAACCGCTATTGAAGAACGGTTTATCGCGGCGCTGGGAACCAAAGTAGCCATTACCGGTACTTTGGAACGGGGCAGTATACAAATCGATTATTATTCAATGGACGATCTGGAACGGCTGTTGGATATTTTCAAAAAAGAGAATGCTTAAAAACACTTGACCAATCACGCGGCTTCCAATACGCTTACCATGCGTATTGCAAAGGAAGTGAGGTGGCCGGCCATTCGCGCCGGGAATCCTCCGCTATCCCGTAACTGTAAACGGTTCCGCCGGGGGCTTTCGGGCTCCAGACGGATACCCTATCCATGTTCCCGGCGTCAGCCGGGGGCGGCCACTGGCGGGCCCGGAGCGTAGACCCTCTGTCTGCGTAACGGGGAGGCTGGGAAGGCGGATAGGACGCGCCGCAAGCGCGCCGCAAGCCAGGAGACTTTGGTATGCGGGACGCCTTTCGGCGTCTTCCATTTTTTCAGGTTTCGCGGATTGAACCTGGAAAACGCCGTCCGGTTCCCCCTGTCTCAAGGACAGACGGCTTTTCCGTTTTTTCCCCAGAACCAGGAGCCGCCATGAATGGTCAATTCCTGTTTTCGTTTGGGGGGGGGGGGGCGCGGGCGGCGCAGGGCGCGGGGGGGCCTGGCGGGGACGG
>JAIRPG010000125.1 GCA_031257105.1 Treponema sp. | reverse complement strand
CGGGCGGAACCGGACAAGTACCCCAACCTGGTAGTCCGGGTCTGCGGCTACAGCCAGACCTTCAATTCCCTTTCAGCGGCGCAGAAGGACGAGGTGATAAGCCGGATGGTGCGGGCGGTGTAACGATTTTACTGAGCAAAACCGGCGGCGCCAAAGAGGTTAAGCGTACCGGTAGTCCACTCCTCTTTGGCTTCCATGACGAGGCGTTCTACATCCTGCCAGGAATCCGCGCGGGGGCCCGGCAGGTTGCGGTTGGTGGAATTGGTGAACACAATAGTCCTGCAACCCTGTTCCCGCAGGCTCACCACATTGGAAGGGGCGTCGTCGATATACACATGAGCTCCTACCGCGCCTTTGTCGTTCAGAAAACACAGATCCCAGTAGGGAATATCCCAACGATCAAGCCAGTCCACCGTTTGGGTAATTGAAGCCCGGTGAAAGTATTTGAGGAAGAGCCGGTGGGTGATGATCCGTATTCGGATCCCCCGGTTGGAGAGTTTGCGAAGCGCCGCCGGGGCGTCTCTGATAGGCTCCATATCCCGAAAGAGGTTCCGCTGGGTTACGGCGAACCGGTGAAGCCGGTCGTACCCCCCGTAATCAACGATGTCCCACTCATCCAGGCCGAAACTTACCTCAGGGGTGAGGGATTCCTCCGGCTTGTTGAGCCATTCGGCGGCTATCTTTCGCATGGCGGCGTAGAAATCGCCTACCACGCCGTCTAAATCCACCCCCAGGATGAAGCAGCTCTCATCCATTACCGGTTTCCTTGGAAAGGAGGATCACCATGCTCCGGGCGCGAACCAGGTAGTTATCCGTTGAGGGCAGGCGTTTTTCGGTTCCCGGCAGGAGTATATCGTCCGGCGGGGGAAGCCCTGTATCCACCGCCCGCATCCAGATCTTGCCCCGTGGAGCGTCGCAGAGGGTAAAGACCATCTGCCTGTCCCTGGCGTTAAACATAATGAAAAAATCGTTGTCATCTTTATCGGCCTGAATTTCCGCCTTACTGCCGTCTATCCGCATGGCCAGGCAAGAATCGTGCTTTCCCCAATCCGGAGAATCGCCGTTTTCGTCATACCAGATGATGTCGGGGAGGGCGTTGTAGTTTCCATCCCGGCCTGTGTAGAACTCGGGACGCATAAACCCATGGTGCCGCAGGCGGAAGGCAATCATCTCCCGAACAAACCTGAAGAGTTCGCGGTTCTTTTCCAGCAATGTCCAGTCGTACCAGGAAATATCGTTGTCCTGGCAGTAGGCGTTGTTATTTCCCCCTTGAGTACGGGCGAATTCATCGCCCCCTAAGATCATGGGAGTCCCCAGCGAAACCAGGAGTGAGGCGAAAAAATTTTTAAGCTGCCGTTCCCGGATATGCTCAATGGCCGCGATCTTGGTGGGGCCTTCAACGCCGTAGTTCGCGCTGTTGTTGTTATCTCCGCCGTCCCGGTTCTGTTCGCCGTTTTCCTCGTTGTGCTTGTAGGAGTAGGTTACCAGATCCCGTAGGGTGAATCCGTCATGGCTGGTGATAAAGTTAATCGAATGGAAGGGCTTCCTGCCGTCCCGCAGGTACAGATCGGAACTGCCCGCCAGCCTTGTGGCCAGATGGCGAATTCCCACCAGGTCTCCTTTCCAGTATTTTCGGAGATCGTCCCGGAAGCGGTCGTTCCATTCGGCCCAGCGCCCTCCGGGAAACCAGCCTACCTGATACGCTCCGCCGGCGTCCCAGGCTTCGGCGATGATCTTCGTGTGGCGAAGGATGGGATCTTCGGCAATCCGTTCCAGCACCGGGGGGTTCTCCATAAGGCGTCCATGCTGATCCCTGCCCAGGATGGAGCCTAGATCAAAGCGGAAGCCGTCTACGTGCATCTCTACCACCCAGTAGCGGAGGCAGTCGATGATAAAGGTTCGTACCACCGGGTGATTGCAGTTTACCGTGTTGCCGCAGCCGGAATAGTTTTGGTAATAGCGCTTGTTATCGTTGAGTATATAGTAGACTTGATTATCCAAACCCCGGAAGGAAAACGTCGGGCCCCACTCATTCCCCTCTGCGGTGTGATTAAACACAATATCCAGGATCACCTCGATTCCCGCCTTGTGGAGTTCCCGTACCATTTCTTTGAATTCCCGCACCTGTCCGCCGGGACTCCTATCCGAGGCGTAGGAACCCTTGGGGGCGAAGAACGCCACCGTGGAATAGCCCCAGTAATTCACCAGGCGCTTACCGGTTTTAGGGTTTACCGTCTGGGATTCATGCTCATTAAATTCTTGAATAGGGAGGAGTTCCAAGCTGGTGATCCCCAATTCCTGAAAGAAAGGGATCTTCTCGATCACCCCCCGGTAGGTTCCCGGATGCCGGACGGTGGAACTCGGATGGGCAGTGAGTCCCCGTACATGGGCCTCGTAAAGAACGCTGAACCGGAGGGGGTAATTCAGCGGCATATCACCCTGCCAGTCAAAAGCCGCGTCATCTACCACAACGCACTTCGGCTGGGTGGAAACATCCTCATCGTAGGAAAAGGACAGATCTCCCGCCGGATCGCCTACGTTGTACCCCAGACAGTTGCCGAGATTCCAGTTGTCCAGAGAGGTCAAGGCTTTCGCGTAAGGATCCAGCAGCGCTTTATGGGGATTAAAGCGGAATCCTTTTTCGGGCATATACGGGCCGTCTACCCGGTACAGGTACAGGGCTCCGGCGGTGAGACCTTGGACATGGCAATGCCAACAATCACCGGTTCGATGCTTATCCATATCGAGGTGAATTTCTTCACAGGCGCTTCCCGAATCCGCCGACTCAAAGAGCAGTAGCTTTACCGAGGAGGCCCATCGGGAAAAAATAGAAAAGTTGACCCCGTTTTCGGTTAAAGTTGACCCCAGAGGAAGCGGTTTTCCATTGTCAATGACAAAATTCCCAAAAGCCATGACGTATTCTACCATATTTATTCATCTGGACATAGCCCCATAGACAACGCTCCGCGGAATAAATCCACAAAACGCGCGGGGCTCACATTGACCGCCCCCAGGCGATCCTTGTAAGCCAGCGGCATTCCCAGATCCCAGAAGGCGGCCCCCCGATCCCGTAGCCAGCGGCCTGTAAGGATAAGCTGAACGGTTCCCGAAGAATCTTCATCCCGGTACCCTGAATAGCTGGTGTAAACCCCTCCGGCAAGGACGCCGAATTCCCCGGCAACGAGTTTTCCTTCCCGGTAGAGGCCGAAAGATACGGGCCGTATTTCAACGGCGCTCTCTCCGTTTCGGGTACGGAGCTGTTTATCCATGGCGCGAATACGCCGGATGCTCTCCCGCAGAGGAGGGGTAAGCCATGCGTCGCCGTGTGTCTCGACGCACCGTTCCATTATCGTGTCAAAGTCGGCGTCAAAGCGGAGTTCATAGCGGTTGAGGAGCCGCCGGGCGGTTTTTGTTTCCCGAATATCCGGAAAAAACAGCGCCGACCGTTCCAGGTGGAGCTTCGGCAGGAGGAGATACCGGGGATAATCCGGCGGGCTATCGGGAGGTCTATCAATACGGGTAGACATCACCAGAAAGCCCGCCGCCATCAGATCCACCAGAAAGCCCGGATCGAAGCTCAACGCCACACAGAATTCCTCGTGGTAATCCGTGTAAAGCATGGCGTCTACAATCCGGGCGCAGTCATCACCGGGGGCCATAAAGATGTACCCTGTTTCGGTGTAGCGAAGGTTCATAGCCCTTGAAAAGATCCCGTTCATTCAATCTTGAACCGGGAAACCTCGCGTACCAGAATATCAATGTTTTCCCGGTTGTGCCCGGTTAACTCGTTCACCCGGTTTACCGCGACATTGATCTGAGCCGCGCCGGTTGCCATCTCGTTCATGCCGTTTGTAATCTCCTGCGTCACGAGCCCAAGGTTCTTGCTTTCCTGGATCACTTCTTTGGATCCTTCCAGCATCTGGGCTGAACCGCCTTTTACCGCCCCGGTGATCTCGTTTACTTGGCCGATAGCCTCCAGGATCTGCTTGCTGCCCACGCCCTGCTCTTCCATGGCGTTCCGGATGTTTTCTTCCTGATCCGCCACGATCTTAACCGCGCCGTCAATGGCTTCAAATTTGTTTAGGACGTTGTCTGTGGAAACGGTAATTTTATCGATAGAACTTTTGATCTTTTTCAGCACGGTGGAGATGGTCTTGGACTGCTCGCCGGAACTCTCCGCCAGCTTGCGGATCTCGTCGGCGACAACGGCGAATCCCTTGCCCGCTTCGCCCGCATGGGCCGCTTCAATGGCGGCGTTCATCGAGAGCAGGTTGGTCTGGCTGGCGATATTTTCCATTACCGCGTTGATCTCCAAGAGCCCCTCGGATTCACGGGCTATCGTCTGAATGTCCGTCGCCACATCCTGCAATCCGGTACGGCCAACCTCGGAAGCGCCCATCAAATCTTTAACGTTATCGCCGTTCTTAATGAGGGTCTGCGTGACGGACTGGATGTTGGCCAGCATCTCCTCTATCGCCGAAGAAGACTGGGCCACGCTGGTGGTCTGTTTTTCGACATGGCTGTTGAGCTTGTTGATGTTGACGGTGATCTGTTCCATGGTCGCGTTGGTCTCGGTAACGCTGGCGCTCTGGTTTATCACCCGGCCTTTGATGCTCTGAATATTGGCGGTAATTTCGTTCACCGCAGCGGCGGTTTCGGTCATGTTGTTCGCCAACTCGTTCCCAATGTCAAAGAGCAGCGCCGCTTGCTTTTTGATAACCGCCACCAGGCTGCGGATCTTCTCGAGGGTAAGGTTGAAGTATTTGGCGAGATCGCCGGTCTCGTCTTTTGAATTGACCGTAATCGTCTTGGTAAGGTCTCCTTCGCCTTCGGAAATGTCCCGCAGGGTGAGCGCCACCTTGACGATGGGTTTGGTGGTTACGTGCAGTACCAGGAAAACGATCGCCGCCGACATGAGAGCCGCAATCACGGCGATAAGTATCACAATACGGGTCAGGCGGCGCACATTTTCAAGAATCACCTCTTCCGAGGTACCCAGCATGATGGCCCAATAACTGCCGGTGTCCCCTATCTCAAAGGGGGTGATGTTTATTTCCAGGTTGGTCTTGAGAACGCTCGAATATACGTTCAAGCTGATTCCTTCGCCCTTGGTTATGGCCGATTCCACCGCGCCGATTTCTTTGCCGTAAAGCCCCGAATCCGCGTCTCTCACTTTCTTGCCCACCCGGTCTTTCTGGTAACTGCCGATGATAGTGCCGTCCTGGGTATAGATCGCCATAGCGGCGATTTCCCGGTTATCCCGCACAAGCTGTTCCACCTCAGGTTGAATGGCGTCGATGAGAATATTCACGCCCACGATACCTACCACTTCGCCGGTACGGGGGTTGGTAATAGCGGCGGGAATACGGAACGACCAGGTATTCCTTCCCTCAAAGGTCTGCGGTACCGGGTCCCGAACAGGCGGATGCCGGGCCAGCGGTCCGTTGATGGTCTCCAGCGCCTCCTGAACGGAATGGTAGGTGAGATGTTCAATCAATCCATTCCGCTGGGTAAACCAGGGGGCGTAGAAGCCCTCTTCGGTATTGCCCACTTCTCCCCGGTACTGCGCGTCCAAGCCGTCAAGAACGTTGGGCTTAAAAACCGCGTAAATACCCACGATATTCGGATCCCCGCGCAACGTCGCCTCGAGGAACTCGTCAAAACGCTGCCGCCGACGGTCAATATCGGCGTTTTCGTAATCCCCCAGGAAGGACGCCGCGACTTTGGCCACCCGGAGATAGCTTTCTTCCCGTCCGTCCCAATACGCGGCTTGCTGATCGGCCAGACGATCAACGCTTTCTACAGACTGTTTCAGTATGATAGACGACGCTTGGGTAAGTATCAGCGTTGCCAACCCTCCTACAACCACGGCGAGAATCCCAATAACGATAAGGCTTAATCTAAATTTCAGCTTCATTCTTACTCCTACTATCAAGCGGCTCATTTTCAGATGTATAAAGCCAGTGCAAACGGCTGCAGTTACAAAACTGAAGGTTTTCAATGGTCTCTATACGAGATATAGAGAAAAGTTTAGTGGATTTGAACATATTTTGCAAATAAACTACTAAAAACCTGTCCACAACGAAATGTGGACAGGTCTGTGTTAGCTCAAACGGATCTCCTCCTGTTTATCCGCGGATTCGTAAATGGCGTCCAGAAGCCGGGCGCTTTCCAGCACCTGGTCAATGTGGCTCCGGGTTTTTTGACCCGTTCTTACCGCTTCGATAAAAGCCAGATCTTCCCGCTCGTACATATTGGGAATGTTGTAGTTGGGTTTTACGGACTGAAGGATTCCATTTTCAACCGTATAGAAGGTAAAGTCCTTGCAGTATTGCAGCCTGACGCCGCCCTTGTCCCCCATAAAATCGATAAAAGTCTCGTTCTGATCGATGTTCTGCGCCCACGCGCCGTTAAAACTGATGCTTGCCCCGCCGGTACGGATAAAGCCTGAAACCATGTCGTCCACATCGCAGATTCCGTCCGGGTTCGCGGGGCCGGCCCACATATCCTTGTATATATAGGCGCCGATGTCCCGCCCCAGCTTGTTGTAGGCGTTGGCGCTGACGGTACGGATTTTTGCCTTGATGATGTAGAGGATAAGATCCAGATAGTGAACTCCCCAGTCGATGAGTACGCCGCCGCCGGATTCCTTTTTGGAGGTAAAAGCCCCGCCGAGGCCGGGTATGCTCCTATAACTGCGGAAAGAACAATATATATGGTAGATTTCTCCAAGTTTCCCCTGCTCAACATAGTCCTTGATGATTTCCACCGATTTATGATACCGGTTGCAAACCCCGATGTTGAGCATTTTGTTCCGCTTGTTTGCTTCTTCCGCCATTTCTTTGGAGAGGGCGTAAGTCGTGGTGATGGGTTTTTCGCAGAATACATGCTTCCCCGCCCGCAGCGCATCCATCGTGATGGTATAATGGGAGTAGTTCGGCGTAAGCACATAAACCGCCTCCACTTCTTTATCCGCCAGCGCGATTTTGTAATCCGTCACGGCTTCTTTTACGGCGTACTGGCTTTTGGCGGCCTGCGCCCGTTCCGCGATAAGATCTACCGCATACGTAATCTCCACGTCCTGCATGGCTGAAAGGGGCCCCAGATGGGCGCCATTGGCGATCTTGCCGCAGCCGATAACGGCAATCTTCATCTTTTCCATAAAACCTCCATGTATGAACAGCGCTTATCCGCGCCGCCCTTTCGATTAGTGTCTGTCAACATCGATTATTAATCAACCTAACCGCCCGGCTTGAGACCTGGTAGAAACGACGGGGGTATGATACACTTTTTCTATGAAACATCGAAAGTTTTTTTTAGCAGCGATTTTAATGATTTTCTGTACTTCTTCGATAACGGTGACTGCCCAAGAAACGGCCCAATCCCCGGCTGATATGGATATAATGACGGCCCGGCTTGCCATTCTGTTGAGTCAAAAACTCAGCGGTAAGGTTATGGTGGGAGATTTTCTTCAGGGAGAAGAGGACACGTATTTGGGACGCTTCTGGCAAGAAAACCTCCTGGGGGAGTTAACCAATCAAGCGAACCGATCCTATACCCTGCTGGCTCCCGGAAGCCAATCCCAGGCCGACTATATGATAAGCGGGAACATCATAGAACTCGGCGGCATGGTCCGGGTATACGCCAGGCTGATACGGAACTCAGATAGCTCCGTCATGTCCATAGTACACGTTGATATTGAAAGAAACAATTTTATCGATGAGCTCTTAAGCCCGATTATAGCAGGCTCAGGATCAACGGTCAGACGGGACCAGTATGAACCGGACAGCCGGTTGAACCCGGTAACGGTACAAATCGGCGCCGGCTCTTTGAACCGGACTATCCACGCCAATGACCAGGATTGGTTCAAGGTGGTAAGCGGCAGCGCCCAACACATAATCGCCGAAACCGAAGGCGACTTAGATACGGTGATGGAACTCTACGAGAGCGTATCCGGTTTTAAGCTCCAGGAAAACGACGACGGCGGGAGGGGCTCCAACGCCCGCATCAGGTGGAGCGCCGAGGCGGGGAAGGAATACATCCTGATGGTACGGGGCTATTCCGGGGAAACAGGCGCTTATTCCTTTATGGTGAACACATTCGAGATACCTGACTCCGGGTTTGAACCGAACGATACGCTGGAAACCGCGACGCGGTTGATCCTGAACAACGGCGAAGCGGTAAACGCCCTCATTTCCGGCGTGGACGATGTAGACTGGTATCAGGTGGAAATCCCTCCCGCCGGAGGAGAGATAACGGTGTACACCCAGGGCGATATGGATACGCTCCTTGCCCTGTTGGATCCGGATGGAACGGTATTAACCGAAGATGATGATTCCGGTTCCGGCTACAATGCCTGGATCACCCAAACCGTCCGGGGAGGCCCCCTCTATATTAAGATTTCAGCCTACGATGACGGCGGCCCTTACAGCCTCCACATCGAATTTACAGAAAACCGCTGATCCTGCGGCTGCCCGCAGTTTCTCATTTTGCGATGTTGTTCAAATGAGAACGTTCCGTAATATATGGTATTTAACAAAATACTTATTTAAGTATGGCGGGTTTCCGGCATGTATTTTGATCGCCGGTGGCGCTGTTCTTCACACCGCGGCTGTTACATTCTGGAAAGCCCCTGTGGTAAAAGAAATACGCGCAAACCACGCAAACGATTATTTTATAAAAAAATACGCGGACAATGACGCGGTTTGGCTCAGAAGGTTTTTATCCCACCGGGGCGTTATGACAAGGGCCGACATGGCAAAGGAGACCGCCTCGGGGGTTACCTTTTTTCTCACCCTTTTTTTCGCGGCGCGTGATTTTTTTAACAAGGTTTCCAGCGCGGGGGTGTTCGTTTCAACCCTTAACGCCGTTGAGCAGCTTTCAATGCAGCTTTCATCGCTGCTGTATACGTTTCCGCAGTTTATGCGGCTTTCACGGTATATAGAAAATTTCCGCGCCGTAATAGAAATGCCGGATACCATTGAAGCGCGGTTTCCAGGTCAGATTGAACTGGCGAAAAAGAAAAATTATAAAATAGAATTTAGGAATGTGAGTTTTCAATATACCGGGGGTGATAAATGGGTATTAGACGATGTAAGTTTTACCATTGAAAGCGGGGCCAAGGCCGCGATTGTGGGGGAGAATGGAGCCGGAAAAACAACGCTTGTCAAACTATTGCTCCGGCTGTATGACCCGCAGAAAGGGGGCGTCTATATTGACGGCGTGAATATTACCAAAATAGCGCCCCGGTCGCTGCGGGACGCCATAGCGGTTGTTTTTCAAGACGTCAACATTTTTTCAACAACCGTCAGGGAAAATATTACCTTTGATGCCGGCGCCGCCGGCACGGAGGATGTTTTGCGGAGCCTCAGGATGGTTAATTTAACCGAGAAAATTGACGCGGCGGAAAAGGGGATTGATAATCCTGTTTCAAAGCTGTTTGATAACGGAATTGTTTTTTCAGGGGGCGAAGAGCAGAGAATGGCAATCGCCCGGGCTTTTTACCGGAGGCAGGGCATCCTGATTATGGACGAGCCTTCGAGCGCCCTTGATCCCCTTGCTGAATATAATCTGCTGCAAACCATGAAACAAACGATGGAGGGATGTACGGCGATGATAATTTCACACCGTTTGTCCCTGTGTACCATGGCGGATAAGATCTATTATTTGCAGGACGGGCGCATAAGAGAAGAGGGAACCCACGAACAATTATTAAAAACAAACGGTCTCTATGCCGATGCGTTCAACAAACAGCG
>JAIRPG010000038.1 GCA_031257105.1 Treponema sp. | reverse complement strand
GTGGGCACCAAGCTGATGAGCGGCGCCATCGCGGCTATTTACCAGAATCCCGCGGCGGTGGTGGCCTTCCAACTGCACCGTACCCTCAGAAACATGATGGCCACGCCCATAGCCCCCGCGATGGGCGGCATCGTGATAAACCGGGTTACGTGGAATAAAATCAGCGCCCAAAGCCGGCAGGAAATTGTCCGGATAACCCAGCGTATAGCCTCCGATTTTGACGCTTCAATGATTAAAACAACCGCCGACGCTATGACGGTAATGACCCGTGAAGGTCTCAAAGTAAACCAGCCTAGTCAAGATCAAGAAACCTTGTGGAGTACCGAGGTAGGACGAGCCATTCCTTCCCTTCTGGGAACCGTCTTTGACCGGGATATTTACCAGAAAATCGGCGAAGTACTGGCCAGAACTCCAGGCGGGCGGTAGCTATGGAAGATAGGAAAGCGCGAAGCCGGCGGTTTCTCTCGCGGCTGGAAGGGAATGTCTGTTACGGCGTTCTGGGGCTTCTCGCGCTGACGCCGGTAGTGGAGGTTCTGCTCCGGCAGTTCCGGGGCGCCATACCGGATTCTAAGGCGATCATGGCCCATCTTTTCCTGGTTTTGGGGTTCTTTGCCGCCATGCTCACCACCAAATCAGGGGAACATATCTCCATTGCCATTGTCCAATACATCAAAGATGAAAAAATAAAGAACGCCCTGGCCTTTATAAGCGGCGCGGTTTCCATTCTTATATTGACCATACTGGC
The DNA here is from genome assembly GCA_031257105.1 of Treponema sp. Lineage (GTDB taxonomy): Bacteria > Spirochaetota > Spirochaetia > Treponematales > Breznakiellaceae > JAIRPG01. Next base: position 6,837 of record JAIRPG010000038.1, on the reverse strand, counting down.
CTGGGATTCGGCTTCTTTCATCGTGTACGGCCTTTCGGGGAAGCTCATCGGCCCCATCCCCAACCGGGTTTTTGCCGCCGCCATGCCCCTGGGGTATGGGGTTATGGCGCTTCGCTTCGCCTGGCGCGGCAGGGGAAAGGGTGAGAAGGCCGTCTTCTTTTTGACGATACTCGCGGGTTCCCTCTGCGCCCTCCCCGCCATTGTCAAACTTATCTGGGGTTTCCATCCGCCGGAGCCGTTTTATTCCTGGGTGAACAGCCTGTACGATGCCGCCGCCGCCATCAAGCTGCCGGTGATCCTGCTCCTCATCTTGGCGGCGCTGGCGGGGACTCCTATCTTCGCTATCATCGGCGGTATTGCCCTCGTCACCCTGCAAGCCGTGGGCGGCGAACCGGAAGCCGCATCCATCCAAATTTACACGGCCCTTACCGAGTCGGACCTCATCGCCATTCCCCTGTTCACCCTAACGGGTTTCTTTCTTTCAGAAAGCAAGGCGGGAGAGCGGCTGGTTCATACTTTTAGGAGCTTTTTTAGCTGGCTTCCCGGAGGCATGATTGTCGCCGCCGTCATCATCTGCGCCTTCTTCACCTCCTTTACCGGAGCTTCGGGAGTCACCATTCTGGCCTTGGGGGGCATACTTTTTACCATCCTAGCGGAAAAATCAAAATACCCGGAGCGTTTTTCCATCGGGATACTCACCTCGGTGGGGGGTATCGGGCTTTTGTTCCCGCCAAGCCTTCCCATTATCCTGGTAGGCTCCACAACCAACACTATCCTCCACTTCATGGGCCTTAACATTTCGTACAGCATTGTCCATTTTTTCCTGGGGGCTATCATTCCGGGGATCCTTTTGGTATTGGCTATGATCATCTTTGGGGTGACCGCTTCGATTAAGGTAAAAATCCCGGTGGAGCCCTTTGATCTCAAGAAGGCCGGGCACTCCCTCAAGGGCTCTATCCTGGAAATTTTTCTGCCCTTCATTCTGATAGCGGGTTACTTTTCGGGCTTCCTCTCCCTGGTGGAGGTAAGCGCTGTTTCGGTAATCTACGTGGTCATCGTCGAGGTGTTTATCCACCGGGACATAAAGATACGCGAGATGGGCCGGGTATTTGCCAAGGCCGTACCCATCATCGGCGGGGTTCTGGCGATTCTTGCCATGGCAAAAGCCCTCTCCTACGCCATCATCGACTCTCAGGCCCCCGAAAATTTCGCCCGCTGGATGCTGGAAACCATTGAATCAAAGGTTATCTTTCTGCTGCTGCTCAACCTGGCCCTTCTGGTGGTGGGCTGCCTGATGGACATTTTTTCCGCCATCTTGGTAGTCCTTCCCCTCATTGTTCCCCTGGGCCATGCCTACGGCATCGATCCGGTTCACTTGGGGATCATCTTCGTGATCAACCTGGAGGTAGGGTTCTTGACCCCGCCGGTAGGGCTCAACCTCTTTCTGGCTTCTTACCGCTTCAAGAAACCCTTCGTGGAGATATGCCGCGATGTGTTCCCGTTCCTGATTATTCAGTTTGCGGTGGTACTCCTGGTAACCTACGTGCCCTGGCTCTCTACCTATCTGACGCGGTTCTTTTAGGACTGAAAACGCACTAAAAGCTCACTGAAAGCGTTTTCTTTTAAGGGTTTTCTCTCAGTTCGTGGAGTTGCTTCAAGCTGCGAAGCTTAAAAGTAGCCTTTTCCTGAATCTGCCTGACCCGTTCCCTGGTAATGCCCAGCAGCTTGCCGGTTTCCTCCAGCGTCAACGGCCCTTGACCAGCAAGCCCGAAACGAAGCTGGATGATCTTCATCTCCCGTTCCGACAGATTTGAAAGAATGTCTTCCATTGTCTCCTGAAGGGTCATGGAGAAGACCATTTCAAAGGGCTCCGCCATGGTATCATCTTTGATAAGATCCGCTAAACGGGTAAGGTTTCCATCGTCCACGATGGTATCCAGGCTCGTGGTCTCCTGGGAGAGCTTGACGATCTCTTTCACCTTGGAGAGGGGTATCCCCAGGTACTCGGAAAGCTCTTCGTCATTGGGATCCCTGCCTAGGTCCTGGGTAAGCTGTTTTGCCACAAAGTAGCATTTCTTGATGGTATTGAGCATGTGGATGGGGATGCGGATCACCCGGCCCTTGTCGGCGATGCTCTTGATGATGGCCTGCCGGATCCACCAGGTGCCGTAGGTAGAAAAACGGCAGCCACGGGTGTAGTCAAAGCGTTCCACCGCCTCGATAAGCCCAATATTTCCTTCGTCGATGAGATCCAGCAGGGAAAGACCCCGGTGCTGGTAGTTTTTGGCGATAGACACCACCAGCCGGAGGTTAGAGTTGATCATTCGGTTTTTATGGTTCAAGAGGGCGCTGTCTAGAGCCGCTCGTTCCTGCCGGTAGGCGTCGTCTCGCTCTTCGTTCTGGCAGCGTTTCTCCAGTTTACTTATCTGTTCCCGAATCTCGATGATCTTCTCACCAATCGCCTGCTCTTCCTGTACCGTCAGCAGGGGGAATTTGGAAATCTGCTTGAAGTACAAAGCCAACGGATCCGTTTCTTTGGCGACTTTCGTTTTTTTAGGATTCTTTGAAGGATGGGGACTCTGTATTCTTTTCTTCACCCGACTTCTTTCAACCCCGGCTTCGTTCATTTGATGCGATACGCCCCTATTCTTACTTTTTTTGCGTAGTATATCAATACTATCGACTGTTTTTGACATAAAACCACCTAATTTTTTTTGATTTGTTTTCCCCGAACCTCCTATGCCCGGGGAGCCTTCGCCGGATCTATGGGGGTATTGCTCTGGTACACCAAAAAGAACAGCCGAGGCGTCTCGGATACACTATCTATCCCCAGTTTGCCTAGTTCGGTTCCCGGCCCTACCCGATCGCCTTCCTTTACCGATAAACTTTCACAACCGCCATATACGTAGAGGTAACCTCCTTCCATTTGCACAATGGCAACCCTGCCGAATCCCCGGTAAGGCCCCGCTGAAACAACCGTTCCCTGGGTAAGGCTCTTAACCGGTTCCGCTCGCTCTCCCAGCAGCGCGACCCCGTACAGTTTGCCGGTTATATACATAATTTCCTTCGCCGCTACCGGCCAACGAAGCGAAGAATCCAGTCCCGACGCCGCCGGGGTGGTTCTGGTAACAATGTCCCCAAAGTTGAGATCTCCGGGTAGTATGCCGGCAACCGGGGTTTCTCCGCTTACCGCCGGCGGCAGGGAACTTTCCACCTGGCCGAAAGGCACCTTGATCCGTTCACCTTCCTTGAGCACATGGCTCTCTGAAAAACCATTGACAGCCCGTAAATCCGCGAGGGTTACTCCATACCGCCGGGCAATGCCGGAAAGCGTATCCCCCCGGTTTACCCGGTACTCGGTAGACCAGCCGCCCGTGGATCGCCCTTGCGGAATCCTGATCCGCTGCCCCGCCTGAAGCTTGGTGGGATCCGTGATGCCGTTCTGCCGCAAAATTTCGTCCGGTGTAATACCGTAGGAACGGGCGATAGAATAGACCGTTTCCCCCTTCCGGACCGTATAAATTGTATCCTCCGCAAGGCCGAAAAACGGCGCGAATATCAACAACAGCACCACACAACAGAAGCGGACACTCATATTGATACAATATCGGCTAATAAGGGGCCTTTCCAAACCCTCTTATAGAGATAATATACCCCAAAGACGCTTTACCGCTGACACAAGCGGCGGTTTGCTATAAGATGGTTCATCTTTTTATAACAAAAGCTATTTCAGAACCGGAGAACGTCGATGACCTACGAAATTGAATTGAAAGCCTGGGTGGAAGATCCTGAACTGACGGGGGAACGCCTCTCTCGACTGGCCCGCTTTACCGATACATTCTACCGCGATGATACCTATTGGTTCCCGCCGGAAGGTTTTACCGCCGGCGCGGAAGGACTTCCCGCATCGGGGATACGGATACGGAAGGAGCAGCTTCAACCGGCGCAGGGCGAAGAAACTCATTCAGTCTGGGTAACCTATAAATCCAAGGAGGTCAGGGAAGGGATCGAGGTAAACCGTGAACACGAATTCCTGGTGTCCGGCAGGGACGGCGGCGATTCGGCTTTTGAGGAGCTCCTCCGCCGGCTCAATTTCGCCCCCGGCGCGGCCAAGGTAAAACGGGGCAGGGCCTGGCGTTCTGGCGACATTCGGGCGGAACTTACCCTCGTAGAGGGCCTTGGCTGGTTTGTGGAAATGGAGATTCTGGTGGACAGGGATGATCCGGAAACCAGAGAGAACGCCCGGAAACAACTGCTGGAGCTGCTGGACAAAACCGGTATCCGCCGGGATAAGATCGAGGAGCGATACTACACCGAATTGATAGCCTGCGCGGGGAGGAATCATGGGACAAGCGGAATATAAGCGGCCAAGCTGGGACGAATATTTTATGGAGGTGTGCGACGCCATTGCCAAGCGGGCGACCTGCGACCGGGGCCGTTCGGGCTGCGTGATCGCCAAAGATAACCAGCTTTTGGTGACCGGCTACGTAGGCGCCCCTGCCGGCCTGCCCCATTGTGACGATGCGGGACATCAGCTAAAAAAGATGATCCATGAAAACGGCGCGGAAACCGTCCATTGCGTAAGGACCGTACACGCCGAGCAAAACGCCATCTGCCAGGCCGCGAAACGGGGAATAGCCATAGCCGGGGCTACCCTCTACTGCCGGATGACTCCCTGTAGAACCTGCGCCATGCTGATCATCAACTGCGGTATCGTCCGTGTGGTCTGTCAGCGGCGTTACCACGATGCCGACGATTCAGAAGAACTGTTCAAAAAAGCGGGAATTCCCTTTGAATACGTCCACGATGAAGTCCAGCGTTACGATCCCCGCTGATTGCGGACGCAGGGTTCGTTATTCAGCGTATTCTAGGTTATGGGTAAGGCGGAATCGCAGGTACATCTCTTCCAGGGGCTTCCATGGCCCCGGAGCGGAACTGCGTTTACGGTAGGCTGCCGCGTCCCGGCGATCCACATAGAAATCGTAGATTGCCCGGGGATCGGAACTCTTGACGATGGTATAGGCGGGATTAGTCCCCAGGTAGGAGCGAACTTCATCAAGGCCAACCGCGAGGATACCAAAACGGCTTAACCGGGCGCGGACTTCCTGGATCTCCTCGTACGATAACCCAAAGAGGAATTCCTCCAAAGCCCAGCGGGTATTATCATCATCCATGTAGGTTACCAGAAAATTTTCCCAGTCTTTTCCCATATTGATAGAAAGGCGGATAAGCTCGCTCGTACCGTCCATCGTTCCAAAGCAGGGAGGCGTTTCGTCCCGGGCGGTCCAGAGCGTTTCCAGAGCGGGAAGATGAGCTACCGTACGGGGATCGGTTCCTTTGTCCCAGAGGGAAATGAGATCGCAGGCCAATCGGCGCTTAATCTCCTCTGGAAAGGCGGGATCTTTGAGGCAAGAAAAGTAAACTTCTTCAGCCATAAGGGTACAGATTATCGAAAAAATAACCCGCCGTATGGGATTGGAAAATTCGGTATCATGCACGAGTAAAGAGAGAAAGGTAAAGGCATGACATTTAGCTACAAGATAGCTCCGCGCCGCCACTACTCGCGTTGGAATGTGCAGCAGGTGGGAAGAAGGCGCGAATTCGCAAAGCGCTTCCAGAAGTTGTCCTTTGTCCCGGGACTCTCCCCGTATCACCTGCACGTCTTGAATAGAAGGAAACTGGGAGATAGAAGAGCCCAATGCTTCCAGAGACGCAAAGCGGTTCCGTACCAAAACGCTATCCGCCACCGCGTGCGCCTCTAAATACGCCTCTACATCCTCAACCAGACGCTTTTCCGCTTCATTTAACTCAAGCATAACCGGCACTATACCGAAAATATCCGGTGAAAATTCAACCATAATAGTGAATGTATCCCAGTCCCTTCAATAAATCAAGGGAAATGAAAAAAACCGCAGTCATTCTCGATGTTGTTGCAGCAATCTGTCTCGTGAGCGTCTTCCTCTCCCAGAAACCCGATAAGGGTGTTTACCAGGTTTTCCACATCGGAAGCATCGCCCAGCTTATATACCGGGACATGAAAGCGTTTGTGCAAGTCCGCTTTAAGCGCATGGTAGTTTTCTGCGGTAAGCGGGGTTTTCTGCCCGTAGATGCCGCTCCAACCGCCCTTTATGTCCATAGGGAACACCACCAGAGCGATAACGGTACAACCGGCACTGGATTCGATGAATTTGATAGTTCGGGCGATATATATGGGGTCGTCAAAGGGATTAACACAGAGGAAAACGGCGTCGGGCTGCGTTCCCATAAGGAATTCATACTGGCGCAGGTTGTACTGGATCAAATTGCCCGTATCGTAGGGTATGGTTCCCGATTGGGAGCCGGTGATGATTATATCGCACTGCTTTTCGCAGAGCCGGTTTATGAGGTGATTCAAATACCGGATTGCGTCGACACCATGAATATAGACCGAATTGTTATAGCCCATAGGGTAGGCATAGTCCATACCGTAGAGGCAGGCGCTGGGTTCCGTTCCTATCTGACCGATGGTATAGCCTCTTTCCCGTAGTTTTTGGCGCAATAACAGTTGCAGGGTAAACTTGCCCTGGCGGGAACTGGTGCCGTACACACCGATTACCGGTTTGTCTATGCGGTAGAGCTTACCGAAACGGTTTGGCGGAAGATCTTCGTACGATACCACCGGGCAGTATACGGCGTCCTGGGTAAAGGTTCCTGATACATCGTCAAACGAGAAGACCTGTTTGTCGTGTTCTATGGCCTGTTGTATAAGGTTTTCCCGCAGTAACGCTTTGTTTATGAGATTTGACATTTCATCCAGGTGGCCAAGTATAAGGGTGTCAAAGGCGTCCCACTGTATCT
>JAIRPG010000156.1 GCA_031257105.1 Treponema sp. | reverse complement strand
TGTTCGCCGTGGCGTAGCGGGCCGCCGCCCCCATGACGCTTTCCATTTCCCGGCCAAAACGGAGCTGGGTTTCGGCGCTGGCCCACCACTTGAGGAATTCCCAGGCCCCCTCCCGGTTTTTCGCAATGGAAAACAGTACCGACGTGGCCGAAGCGGTGGACACCGAGCGGTTGATGATTCCGTCCGCCTGGGGGGTTCCGGGCATAAGGCCGAATCCCCAGAGCCCCCGGATCTCCGGCGCGAACACTTCCAGGGTGTTGAAAGCGGTAAAATCCGCGAAGGCCAGGGGAATTTCCCCGGTACGGAAGCGGTTCACAAAATCAAAGGTCTGGGGGGTTTTGTAATGGGTAAAAAACCGGATGTAATAATCGAAGGCTTCCACCGCCAGTTCCCCGTCCAAAAGCGCCCGGGAGCTGTCCGCGTTGTAGAGCGCGCCCCCCCGCTGGTAGAGCTGGGCGAAAAAGCCGGACATATCCGTGACGGCGCCCGCCAAGGAGGGGATACCCACGTTCATGTTGTTTTTCTGAATCACCGGCAGCATGGTGATCACATCCTTCCAGGTGGAAGGGGGTTCCAGGCCCAGCTCCGCGAAAATGTCTTTCCGGTAGAACATCAACTGAAAAACCTGGGTTTCCGGCAGGCCGTAGACCCCGCCGGCATAGCGGTAGGGCTCCAGGGCGCTCGGGTGGAACTGCCGGATCACCTCGTCAAAGTCCGGGAATTGGGAAAGATCCACCGCCGCATGCCGCAGGGCGTAGTTCACCGGATCCGCCGTCCCCAGGCTCAAGGCCAGATCCGGCCCGGTTCCCGCCACCACCGAAGGCATCAGGGCGTCGGCGCCCACAAGCTTGACATTGACCGGAATTCCCGTCTGGGGCGTAAAGGTATCGTCCACCATGGCCTTGAGGATCGCGCTCTGATCCCGGCCCGTCATCAGCCAGACCTGAACCGCCCCGGAACCCTCGTAAACGTTCCCCAGGTTGTTGTAATCGATAAAAAAGGAGGCGAAAAAGGACTTGAGCTCGTGGAGCGCCTGGGTAATAAAGCCGTTGGAAACCCTGGGAAGCTCCGCCCCGGGGGCGCTCACGATAAGGTAATCAATGTCGAGCTGGGACTCGGCCAGCTTTGAGATGCTGTCCCCCAGGGCGCTGATGTTCCCCTTGAAGTTTTCAAGGAGGGCGGGAATTTTATCGGGCCGGTCGATGAACAGTTCAAGCTGCCGGGCCAGGGTCAGAATCGCCGCCGTCTGGGGGCTCCGTTCCTCCGTATAGGCGTTAAAATCATCCGCCAGCTTGTAGAGCATCCTGCTCTCCGCCGCCATGGCTTCTATAACCGAGGGGTAAACCACATCCACCTGGTAGTCCCGGAAGGGGTCGGGGCTCGATCCGGTCAAAACCAGTATCTTCCGGTACATTCCGTTGAGGCGGTAGACGCTCTCTTCCATTGTATTGAGGAGATTCCCCAATTCCCCCAGGGCCGCGGTGAGCCGGATGGTATGGCCGCCTTTTTTCAGGGGAAACACCAGATCCTCCCCCGCGCCGTCCTGGAGGGTCAGCAGTTCCCAGCCCCCTGAGTAGCGGAACGGCGCCGCCCCCAGCTCCGCGCAGGGTATCTCCCGGTCGATCTCCACCGAGCGGTTTGACACGAACCCCCGGTTGTAATTCTGCCGCCCCTTGATCGAAATCCGGTACAGGCCGTCCCCGGGAACCTCAAAGTCCCACTCGATCCACTGGCCCGCCACCCGCCAGCTCTGGCCGCCGATCATGTTGAGGGTGATAAAGTCCGCGCTCGCCGGTTCGGTCTCCCCGGAGGAGCGGTCGTAGACCGGGTAGAGCGAAGGATCCGAGCGCCGGGCCGCCGTCTCGCCCTGGAGCTTGACGGCAAAGGCGTTGTCCTGGTTTTGGTAGCCGGCCCGGTCTATCCCCGCGATGTATTCGCGGTAGGGCTTGGCCGGGACAGGGGCCTTGAGCTCAAAACGGCGGATCACCAGGGGTTCGTTAATACCCTCCAGGACTATCGAATTCTCCCCGGCCTCGAAGTAAAAGAGGTAGGGTTCCGAAACATACCCCAGGGCGTCCCGGAAATAGGCCCCTTCCCAGCGGGGTTTTTCCGTTTGGGAGGGCCGGATCTCGTTCCCCTGGTTATCCTTCCGAACCGGCCCGGCGTCTCCCCAGACCCGGGGAAAGGCTATCCGCTCGGCCCCCAAAAACGGGGTTTCCCCGTTGATAAGAACCCCCCGCTCAATCGGAATGCCCCGGGATTCCACCGGGAAGTATTCTATATAGAGGCGGTAAAACCCCGCCGTTTCGACCATAAGCCGGTACTCGGCAAACCCGTCTTCCTCCATGCGGAGGGCCCGGGGTTCAGCCTCAAAGCCGGACATTTCCGCTAGGCCCTTCCCGGAAACCCAGGCGAAGATGTCCACCGGAATATCCCGCTCCCCCGGCGCGGCGGCGGCGTGTCTTTCCTGGTAGCGGAGGTAGGTATTATCCCGCCCGATGCCTTCGACGGCGGCGGCGGCAAAATCAGAGCCGGCGTATTTGTCCCCATACCCCGAATCTCCGGCGCAGGCAAAGAGAAGAAGGCAGACCGGAAGCAGTACGGCGGGAAACCGGCCTAAGTTAACGCACGGGGGGGGGGGGGGGGGGATAAAATTTCAAAAGTGTTTACAGACGGCATGGGAACCGGTTTCCTCCTCATGTTAGTATACCACGAACTTGGGGGGTGTCAACTCGCTTTACGCCTTCGAGTGAAAAACGGTATGATACGGTATGACCGTTACGCGCAAGACTCAACAAGCCCTTCCTCAGGATCTCCTGACCCGGGCAAAGCGGTTGGGGTTCTCCGATGCCCGCATCGGGGAACTGACAGGTAGGGGAGAGGCGGAAATCCGCGCTTTACGGGAAGCCTACCGGATACGGCCTGCGGTGAAGCAGATCGATACCCTCGCGGCGGAATACCCCGCCAAGACCAACTATCTCTACATGACCTACAACGGCTCAGATGATGACGCGCCGCCTTCGGGACAGGGGGTCATGGTGCTGGGCTCCGGGGCCTACCGGATCGGCTCAAGCGTTGAGTTTGACTGGTGCTGCGTCAACGCGGTGGAGACTGCCCGGAAGCTGGGGCGCTACTCCATCATGGTGAACTGCAATCCCGAGACGGTCTCCACGGATTACGATATGTGCGACCGGCTCTATTTTGAAGAACTCTCCCTGGAGCGGGTGCTGGACATCTACGAGCGGGAGCGGCCCGGCGGGATCATTCTCTCTATGGGCGGGCAGATACCCAACAACCTGGCCACGAAGCTCTACGCGGCAGGGGCGTTGATCTACGGTACCGCCCCGGCGTCCATCGACATGGCCGAAGACCGGCACAAGTTCTCCGCCCTGCTGGATACCTTGGGGATAGAGCAGCCTGAGTGGAAGGAATTAACCGGCCTCCCGGAGGCCAAGGCTTTCGCCGCGCAGGTGGGCTATCCCGTGTTGATCCGGCCCAGCTACGTGCTCTCCGGCGCGGCCATGAACGTGGCCTGGGATGACGAGAGCCTGGAACGCTTCCTCAGCCTCGCCGCGGACGTGTCGGCGGAACATCCGGTGGTGATCTCTAAGTTCGTGGAGAATTCCAAGGAGATCGAGATAGACGCCGTGGCGAAACGCGGGGAGATACTCTTCCACGCCATTACCGAGCACGTCGAGAACGCCGGGGTACATTCCGGGGACGCTACGGTGGTGCTTCCCGCCCAGCGGCTCTACATCGAGACCATCAGGAAAATCCGCAAGATAAGCGGACGAATTGCCGCCGCCCTGGACATTACCGGGCCTTTTAACATCCAGTTTCTGGCCCAGCATAACCGGGTGCGGGTGATCGAGTGCAACCTCCGCTCCAGCCGGAGTTTCCCCTTCTGCTCCAAGGTGAGCCGGGTAAACATGATAGAGCTGGCGGTTAAAGCCATGCTGGATGAACCGGTGGAAAAGGCCGCTGTTTCGGCGCTGGATCTGGAATGGGTGGGGGTTAAGGCGGCGCAGTTTAGCTTTTCCCGGCTCCATGGGGCCGACCCGGTTTCCGGCGTGGAGATGGCCAGTACCGGCGAGGTGGGTTGCGTGGGGGCGGATCTGCCGGACGCATTCCTCAAGGCCCTGCTCTCGGTGGGCTACCGGATACCCAAGGCCCATGACGGGCGCCGTCCCCGGATTCTCCTCTCCACCGGCACCATCGAGGAGAAGATCGACTTTCTGGATTCCGCTCGAAAACTGGTGGAAATGGATTACGAGCTCTACGCCAGCCGGGGCACCGCCAAATTCCTCAGCGGCAGCGGCGTTCCCGTTACGGCGCTCAACTGGCCCTTGGAATCCAAGGAGCCGAACATCGCGGATTTTATCCGCCGCCGGGAACTTGATATGATCATCAACATCCCCAAAAACAACCGGGAGACGGAACTCAAGAACGATTACCTGATCCGGCGCATGGCGGTGGACTTCGACATTCCCCTGTTTACCAACATTAAGGTGGCCCGGCAGTTCATTGACGCCCTGGTTATTCAGCGGGAGAAAGCCGGTTCCGCCGGGACGCTGGAAATAAAAGCCTGGGAAGAATACCGGTAGCCGGCGCCATGACGTCATTCAACGGTTTCTTCTATATACTTATGTTCCTCGCTGTTTTAGGCGTATCTGGCCAGGAATACCTTCCGGGAACTGCCAAACCGCCCCTTCGGGACTCCGCCGCGGCTGCCCCCGATCTGGGTTCCCAGGCGGCGGCGCTTTTGGACGCTTCTACAGGCGTCCTGCTCTACGCCAAGAACGCCGAAGAAGAGATTCCTCCGGCGTCTCTAACCAAGCTGATGACGATGCACATTGCCTTAAACGAAGTCTACGCCGGCAAGGCGTCGTTGGACGAGATAGTGCCCCTGCCCAGAGAAGCGTGGGCGTCGAGCCAGCCCCCCCGGTCAAGCCGTATGTCTCTTGCTCAGGGCCAACGGGTGAGCCTCCAAGATCTCTTCCTGGGCATGGCCATTCCTTCGGGAAACGATGCGGCGGTGGCGGTAGCGCTCCGTTTTGCCCCTACCGTTGAGGAATTTGCCGCTCTTATGAACCAGGAAGCCCGGCGTTTTGGCCTCTCGAAGACCCGGTTTGTAGAGCCTTCGGGACTTTCGGAAGATAATATGACCACGGCTATTGAGTTTGCCCGGTTTTGCGCGGCCTATTTGAGCCTTCACCCGGAAACGCTCAAGGCATACCATTCGGTAAGAAGTTTTGCCTTTCCGAGGCCGGAAAACGTACCAGAAGCCTTTCAAAGCAATCCCGGCACGGTGATACGGCGTAACAATAACCTGCTCTTGGACGAGTTGGAGGGGGTAGACGGCCTCAAAACAGGATACATCGACGAGTCGGGTTACAATATCGCCCTCACGGCGGAACGGGAGGGCACCCGGTTTGTGGCGGTGATCCTGGGAGCGCCTGCGGTGTGGGGCGGGGAGCGGATACGGGATGATGACGGCAAAAAACTGCTCACCTGGGCCTTTGAGTACTTTAAGACGCTGCGTCCCGCTATAGGGCCGGTGGAACCGGTGCGGATATGGAAAGGCAAAAACAATCAGGCGGAGTTGATCCCGGCGTACACCCCCGTATTAACGGTTCAGAAAGAACGGGGAATCAGCGTCTCTATGGAACGGCGCATCATCGGGCCGGTCATTGCGCCCCTTCCAAAGGGAACCGCCCTGGGAACGATGATCCTCTATGACAATTACGGTGAACTTACCCGAATCCCCCTTATTACCGCATCCGAACAGGAACAGGGGGGCTTTTTTAAGCGTATCGCGGACTCGCTCCGGCTCTTTTTCAGCAGGCTTTTTGGGAATGGGTGAGCTTTACCATACGGAAATGTCCGTGTATTTTCGGGCGATTTTGTTGGAAATCACGACCAAGATAAGGCCGGCAAAGCCCTGCACAAGCCCTATGGCGGTGGCGTAGCCGAATTTGCCGTCCGATAGCCCCACTCGAACTACAAACAGATCCAGCGTGTCCGCCAAAGCCATGTTGCCGGGGGTACGCAAGAGCCAGAGCTGCTGGTAATTCGAGGATACCAGAGATCCGACATTAAGGATGAACAGTATTCCGATAGTCCCCACGATGCCGGGCAGGGTGATGAACCGCATTTTTTTTAATTTTGAACAGCCGTCAATTTCGGCGGCTTCATAAAGTTCCGCATCGATGCCGCTTATCGCGGCCAGGTAAATAATAGAGCTGTAACCGATATTCTTCCAAATATCCATGCCAAAGAGGAGCTGATAAAAATATTTTGCTTCCATCATAAAGAAGGTCGAACGGTCGCCGCCCAAAGCGCCGATAATCGAATTAACAATACCGGTTTCCGGGGCAAAGAGGCGCTGCATCATGGTTACAACAATAACGCTGGACATAAAATAGGGCATATAAGAAATAGTCTGCGTAACCCGTTTGAACTGTTCGTTGTGGATCTCGTTCAACATCAGCGCGAGGATAATGGGAAAAGGAAATTCAATGATGCACTTGATAAAGCCGATTACCAGGGTGTTTCTGAGCAGCCGGGGAAAATCGTAGCTGGTAAAAAAGGTAATAAAATACTGAAAACCTATCCACTTGCTCCCAAAAATTCCCCGGCGGAAGTTAAAATCCTGGAACGCCATGGCAATGCCGCCCATGGGAATATAACAAAAGATGATATAATACACCATTGCTGGAAGCAGCATAAAATAGAGAACACGAAATTCCGCCAGCCGCGAGAAAAAACGTTCTTTTTTATTTTTTTCAGCCATGATTCACCCCTTAACCGCGCCGATCATAACGCCCTTGGTGAAATACTTTTGCACAAAGGGATAAATACACAGAATAGGCGCGGTAGAAATAACGACCGTTGCCATTTTGAGCGAGTCCGATGTTACCTGGCGGCGTTCCATAACGAGTAAGGCCGTAAGGTTTGTTGTTTCCCGGTTCAGACCGGCTACCCTGTTGAGCATCTGCTGAAGCACGGTCGCCACCGGCCACTCTTTGTCGGATGTCATAAAGAAGGCGCCGTCAAACCAGTCGTTCCAGTGGCTTACCGCGGTAAAGAGGGCTACCACAGCGATAACCGCCTTAGACAAGGGCAGAATAATCTGGATAAAGGAACGAAAATAACCGCAGCCGTCAAGTTTCGCCGATTCTTCCAGGCTGCCGGGAATGGTTTCAAACGCCGTGCGGATCATCATCAGATGGATCACATCCACCAGCCGGGGCAGCACATAGACCCAGAAATTATTTACCAATTTAAGCTGGGCGTAAAGTATGTAGGTCGGGATAAGCCCCCCGCCAAAAAGCATGGTAAAAGTGATAAGAAAATTGATCGATTTTCTGAAAGGCAGGAATTTGAATTTAAGCGCATAGGCGGCCATAGCGGTAATGGCCAGCTTCAACATCGTACCGGTTATCGTGCGGGCAATGGTGACGCGGTACGCCCGCATTACCTTGCCGTCTCTGAACACCTCCAAGTAGTTGTCCGGAGAAAACACCCGGGGCCAGAATGAGACCCCGCCCCGGGAAGCGTCCATACCGTCGTTGAACGACAGGGCCAGAATATTAAGGCATGGCAGCAAAATCGCCAGGGACAAAAAAACGATACATATATAAATAAAAAATTGAAGCGTTTTTTCGCCCCGGTTAATTTTTTTTACCGCCACGCCTTGTTTCCCCCTAACGGAAATTGATCGACTTAGGATCTTTTTTGTACAGCGCCTCGAGGTATGTTTCAAACTGCTTGAGGCCCGCGGCGGTAAGCTGGGCCTTAAAGTTATCCAGTATCCTTCTCGCTTCAGCGTCTTGAGCGGCAAATACCGCTTGGCTCAAGGTTTCCTTGTAGTTCAGCAGATCCATCTTGGCCTTTATATCCGCCATCTCATCGGCGTTCAGGTAGGCTGTAGCGGCAAGCCCTTCAACGAGGCGGGGCTGGAGCGGATACTTTGACGCAATGGCAATGGAATTGGCGAATTGAGCGCTGCCGCTCGCCCCGGGGCGTATTTCTCCGAAAAGCCCCTTGTTGTCTTTGTTCGTTAGAATATATTCAAAGAAATAATTCCCCGCGCCGCCGAATCCGAACCCAAACCGGTTGCTTAGGGCGCGATCATCGCTCAAGACGGCGGCGACATCGGCGGTTACCCGGGGTTTGCCGTTTACCAGGTTAAAGGTCAGGCCCTCAAGCCCATAGGTAGCGAACAACTGACCTTCTTGAGTGGACATATAATCCATGAAGGCGAAGATTTCCCGGGGATTTTTCGCGTCCGCGCTGACGGCCCAGGCGCCGTACGCCCCTTTGCCATTGGTGACTCTCCGGTTGTTCCCGTTCCAGTCGGTCATGTAGGGAATGGGTATCCAGCCGCCTTGGTCACGGATAAGGGGTACATAGTTATGAACATCCCCCATGATCGCCCCGGAATTGCCGGTATAGTATTCCAAGGCCCTCGTGGTATCCATCGTGAAGAATTCCTTGTCCATCAAGCCTTCGGATAGAAGCCGGCGCATATACTGCACCCGCCGCCATGCCCAGTCGGTTTCAATCTCGTGGAGGATCTTCCCCTCGGCGGTGATATTGTACCCGTCGCTGACCCCCCAGAAGAGGCCGGGCATACACTCCTCAATAGCGTCAACCGAGCCGCCCCAGAATTTGGGCCCCAGGGGAGTAACGGGCCGTCCGTTGTTGTCCCGAAAATTACCGTTTTTTATTCTTACCAGTAGATTGTAAAAATCATCGGCGGTCTTGATGGCGGTAACGTCGAGATTCAGGGATTGGGCGATCTTTTCATTGATGTACGGCCCGCCCACCATATCCGCGTTTGGATCGAATTTAAGGTAATCATCGGTGGCCGGTATAGCCAGGTGGACCAGGTATACCTGGCCGTTAAAATCATCCCGCCACATGATATTTCGGCGGGTATCATTCGGCAGATAACCGGGCTCCAAATAGCGGTTATACGCCTTGGCCCCCGCAAAATAGGACGAAAGATCGGCAAACATACCGTCCTTGGCCGCCTTGAGCAGAATAGGGAACTCCGGCCTGGTAGAGTTGTTCAGATAGCACAGAATCATATCGGGAATAGCGCCTGCCGCAAGCTGTGCGGCCATGACGAACCGGTCTTTTTCACCGGGGGTATAGCGCACCTCCAGATCGATGCCCGTCCGTTTCTTCAATTCCTGAAAAGCCGGGTTGGCGGCCTGATTATCGGGCAGGTAATCCCCAATGTCATCAACATACGCCTGAATGACAATTTTTCGATCCGCGATCCACGTTGCCGGCCTGGCCTGGCTCTGGCTCCCGCCGCCCTGCCTACTCCCATTCGCAAAGAGCGGCGATCCTGCCGCGGCGCACAAAATACAGATAAGCAAAAGCCTGTTGCAAAAAGCTTTTTTCATCAACATTCCTCCAAGTAAAATTTACGGAATAGTATACATCCCGTACCTTGAATTTAGTTTAGCGCACATCAGCGCCTTCCGCAAACATATTTTTTCACGCGGGCTCCTCTTAAGAACGGAGGGGAATTTTCCGTAAATCTAAATAATGAGCTTTTGTAAATACTTTATACCAATTTGGGTCATTATCGCCGTCTATTCACTGCTGTCTCTCTACGCGGGAGAACGAGGTATTTTAGCTTACGAACAGTTAAACCAGGAACGGGAACGGCTGCTGGCCAACAAAGAAGCCCTGCGGCTCCGTAACGAGGAGCTGGAAGGCCGGAAAAACGCGCTTTTGTATGATTCAGACACTATCGCCGCGTATGCCCGGGAATTGGGTTACGGAACGAGGGGGGAACGTTTTATCCGCATTGTCGGAATTTCTGGTACTAGGAAGCAAGATAACGCCCCCGGCCAGGTGCTTATTGCCGGGGAACCGCATTATATTCCCCAGGCAACCATTCGGCTCATTGCCCTCGGCAGCGGTGTAGGCTTATTGCTCTGCCTGCTGGTTTATGATTTTTTGGGGAAAGGGCGTACCATCGCATAGCGCCCCCGCTTATAGCGCGCTTATAGTGCGCTATCTAGTGTCTGTCCATAATGTAGACACATTATGGACAGACCACCTTAAAAAACGCATTTTCGCAGCCGTTAGGCGAGAAAATGCAAGGTCTGTCCGCAAAGTAACCGACTTTGTGG
>JAIRPG010000136.1 GCA_031257105.1 Treponema sp. | reverse complement strand
CGGCTCACGGCTCACGGCTCACGGCTCACGGCTCACGGCTCACGGCTCACGGCTCACGGCTCACGGCTCACGGCTCACGGCTCACGGCTCACGGCTCACGGCTCACGGCTCATTATACTCGCTTTCCAGGAAGGTGTGTCAAGTACCCAACGCCCTATTCCCCGCTTTTCAGGCAAAAAACCTCATTAACATTTCCCTCTATATTCCGGGGCGTTCAAAGATGCCCGGTATTCCTCCAGCGGCTTTACCAAGACGCCGGGAACCACACGGAGCGGGGAAATGAACATATCCGAATAACTGTTCGGAGATACGGAGTAAAAAAACGGCTAACAACAAAATGATTGGCATCACACCGGTTGTGCTGGCGGCGGACGGGTGGACGTTTGGTCAAAAGGCCGGCGTCCTCCACGGGGAAAACGAGCCGCTGCTCGCGGGTACGCGGTGGATGTGGAATGCGCCGGGCGGTCTTAGCAGATGGACCTATGAGTTTAGGGCCGGCGGAAGATTGATTGAGCAAAGGTGGTTCGATGGCAGACGTGAAAGCACCTTTACCTATTCATGGGATCGCGAAGAAAACAATGTCAGGGTCGCGACGGACACTGGCTGGGTCTGGCTGGAAGGAAAATACTGTCCCCGGACGCGAACGATAACGCTGAAAGAAAAGGGCGGTTATACCGTAACATGGGCGCCCGAAGGTTCCGCGCGGCGCGAATGAGCTTTTTACGGAATGGGTAAAAGAACCCCCCTACTCGATAAATGAGGAAGGAATAGGCCACAAGTTATACAACGAAACGCGCGCCTCAAAAGAAAACAGGGTATGTAAAATATACATACCCATCCGGTGATTCCCCGTTAAAACGGCGCGAAAGCCGCGCTAATACTTCCACCGTTCCAGCAGTCTGGCCTTAAGGTCCTGGTCGTAAACCCCGGTCATATCGGCGTAGGATATAGTCCGGGGATAATTGGGAATGTTGTTGGGCTGATCCTTAAAGACAGGTTCGGGGCAGTAAAGCTCCTTGTCTTCCCGGACCAGGGTGGTCATGGCGAACTCAAAGACCTCCTTAACCGCGGGCCGGTCTTCCTTGCCCTTGATAATACCCATACTGGTGGTGATGCTGGGGGCTCCCTCTTTAAAAAAAGTCATCTCCAGAGGCGCCCCGCGGCTGTTGATCGCCTGGGTGGCGGTAAGGGTCATGCCAAGACCGATGGCGGCTTCCCCCTGGATAAGGGCGTTTACCGGGCCGGAACCAGAGGTGGTAAACTGGAGGATGTTTTCCGCCAGCCGGTCAAAGTAGTCAAAGGCGGCGTCTTCGCCCCAGGCGTTGATCAGGCTTACCAGGAACATGTAACCCGTGCCGGAACTTTTGGGATTGGGCATGGAGATAAGGCCCTTGTAGGCGGGGTCGAGCAGGTCCTGATAAGAGGCAGGCACCGGCAGACCCAGCCCGGCAAGCTTTTCCCGGTTAATGACGATGGCCCCGGAGGACTTGTCCCAGGGCAGGTATTTTTTGGAGGCGGGCACCAGTTCGGGAAGGAAAGGAGAGGTATCAAAGGCCGAAAGGTCCGCCATCATGTCCTGAATACTTTCCATGTAGCCCGTTTCCAGGTTAAGGCTAATGTCCGCCTCGGTGGAGGTTCCCTCGGCCTTAAGCTTGGCGGCGTGGTTCCCCGTGGAAAGCACCTCCAGGACAATGCTGTAGTTTGGGAACTTTGCCGTAAGAAGTTCCCGCATGTGTTCGGTGCGGAAATCCTCGGTACTGGTGTAGATAATCACCGGTTTACGCTTACCGGCTCCGCAGGAACTGAGGGCCGTCAAAACCGCCGCCAGCAGCGCCGCCGTCAAAAGAACGGCCGCCATTGTTCCCCGCGGGGAGGACCCTTGAAGGCCGCTTCCCCCGGGAGTTTTTTCATACTTCATAACTATACCTCGCTTGTTCATTTTATATGATTATAATAAAAGAAATGAACAAAGGCAAGGGGTTATAGCGCCCCCGTTAAGCGGGCGGATCGTTAAGGCCGTGAACAGGGATGAAGCGGTTTGCGGCTAGGAGGAAAGGGCCGCGGCGGCGGTTCTATTGGCGGTTTCGCAGGCCGCTCGCGGGGAGTTTCCCTGTTTACGGGAGGCCATAAACGCGCCGCAATGGACATCCCCGGCGCCAACGGTATCCCGAATCGAGGCGGGAAAACCTGGAACATAGCCGGCCCCCGCCGCCCCGCCGCCGGCACGGTAGTAACATCCCCGCTTTCCCAGGGTAATCACCACGGTATTGCCGGTCCGTTCCGCGAGTATCTCCGCCGCCCTTTCCACGCCGGGTTCGGCGCCGCCAGCCAGGACGCCCGCGTAGGAGCGGGCCTCGGTTTCATTCAGGTGAAGCACCGGGCGGCGGTTCAGGAGCCGTTCCATACGATCCGGGGCTATGCGCGCAATCCGCGGTCCGGGGGCAAAGTACAGAACCGGCTCCGGGTGTTCCAGGACAAAGTCAACAATTTCGCTTCCCGTGGGGTCCTCCACCTCGATGCCGCAGATAAAAATACTGTCCACGCAGGAATAATCCAGGCCCTCCATCCAGGACCGGGAAAAAAGGTATTCCGCCCCGTGGAGGGAAAGAAAGCTCCGCTCCCCGTCGGGCTCCACCAGGCAGTAACAGCAGCCGTTTTCCTCTTCCAGGTTTACCAGAGGGGCGATCCCCTCCGCGGCAAGCCGTTCCCGGACCATCCGTCCGTACAGGCCGGTTCCCGCGGGGGAACAGAGCAGGGCGGGGATGTCAAAACGCCGGAGGGTTTTGTGGATGTTGTAGGCGCACCCTCCCAGGCGGTATTCCATGGAGGTGATATTGATGTCCCCGCCCCGAAGGGGAAGCTGGGGAACCCGGAGGATAACGTCGATCACGGTGGAGCCGATAACCAGGGTTTGTTTCATGGCCTCTTCCTCCGGCCATTCTATCAGAACGGGGAAAAAGGGGCTACGCTTTCCGGCGGTACGGGCCGGGAATACTAGCGCGATTTCCACCTAATAGCTACACTAACCCCATGTGTTCAATACCAGCGGCCGCAAAGCCAATCCTTTTGGTTTCCAACAAAGAAACCAGTGGATTTCTAACATGGAAACCGGACGGTTTCTAACATGGAAACTCATCGGTTTCCAACAAGGAAACCGCGCGGTTTCTAATAAGGAATCCGTTTGATATGGGCGGCCGTTTATGGTAGAGTAGAACATCATACGGGAGGGTATGAATATGAAAAAACAGGTTTCCGCTGTGGCGTTGCTTGGTTTGCTGTCGCTGGGAGCGAAGAGACCGCCGGCGCTGCCCTTCGGCATGAAGAGCCTCAGAATGAGCTTCTATCTGCTCTTCGCCCTGGTGGGGCTGGCGATTTCCCTCGTCTCGTGTCTCATTATGTACTTCCAGTATTCCGCCTATGGCAAAGAAAGTTATTTCGACACCCTGGACCGGGTAACCATGCTGGTGGAAGCCCAGTATCCCGTACTGCGCGATACGGCGGCGCTCAAGCGGGGGTTCGCCAACAACGAGCCCTGGTTCTGGGAAACCTCCCGGGGGCTGGGGAACATCGCGGCTTCCTTCAACCTGGCCCGGATCTACTATATTGAACGGACCGGGACGGACTGGACTTTCCTGATGGCCTCGGACGTTACCCCGGATCAAAACATCGAATGGCTGGGCAGGCCGGTGTGGCTGCCCACGACGCCCGTACCGGAAGGGATGGACGAAGCCTACGACACCCAGAAAACGACCTTTTCCCCGCGGCCTACGGTGAACGAATACGGGACACTGGTTTCGGCAAAGCGGCCGATTGTGGTGAACGGAAAGACGGTGGGGCTCCTGGGGGCGGCCTACTATATAGACCATGTCAACTCCCTGCTGCGGCGGGCGCTGATTATCATGCTGGTTTCGTTTGGCGCTTCAGCGGTGATTGCCGCGTTTCTCGCGCTGGCCGGTTCCCGCCAGGCGGTGGTTCCCATTCAGGAATGGGAGCGGATTGCCCGGGAAGCGGAGGAACACCGGGAGAAGATAGCGTCCCTGGCGGATGAGCTCAAGTCCAGTTCTCCTTCCAAACGCGTAGTCCTGGCGAATAATAGCCACGACATGCGTCCGCCCCTGAACGCGATTATCGGTCTTTCCTCCCTGATGCTGGAGGAAAAGGAACTGCCGGAAAAGGGCCGGGAAAACCTGACGCTTATCAACGACTCGGGGCTTTTGCTCCTGGGGGTTATCAACGACATTCTGGATATCAACAAGATAGAGGCGGGCAAACTGGAGCTGGCCGGCGTCCGTTACAGGCTGCCTGACCTGTTGCACGGCCTTACCGTCCTGCGCTCTCTGGGCGATGAGCGGGCGGTCCGTTTTGAACTACGGCTGGGGGAACATCTGCCTCTGGAACTGTTCGGCGATAAATACCGCATTACCCAGATGTGCCGCACCCTTTTGGAAAACGCGTTTAAGTTCACCAAAACGGGGACGGTAACGCTGGACGTGTCCGCCGCGCGGGATGGCGGGTATGTATGGCTTATCCTCCGGGTGGAGGATACGGGCGCCGGCATGACGGCGGAGGAGAGGGAAAACCTCTTTTCCGGCTACGGGCAGCTTGACGCCGCCGCCAACCGCAAGACGGGGGGAACCGGACTGGGGCTGATTATCGTCAAGCGTATGGCGGCGATGATGGAGGGCGGCCTTTCGGTGGAAAGCGAGTACGGAAAGGGCAGCGCCTTTACGCTGCGCCTACGCCAGAAATGTGTGGACGAGGCTGAGATACCGCCCGGCGCCGCCGCTGATCTCCGGGCCTTCTGTTACACGGAGGTTGCCCAGGGCCGGCATGAACGGTTTGCCCGTATGCGGCTGCCGGGTGCCAAGGTACTGGTGGTGGACGATATTTCCACGAACCTGAAGGTCATCGAGGGTATTTTACAGCCCTGCCGGATGCGGGTGGACTGCGTTTCCTCCGGCCCGGAGGCGATAGCGCGTATCCGCGCGGGGGAACCGAAATACAATTTGGTTTTAATGGACTACATGATGCCCGATATGGATGGTATTGAAACTACCCGCGTCATCCGTGAGGAAATCGGCACCCTGTACGCCAGAACCGTGCCCATCATCGCCCTTACCGCCGCGGAAGTTGACGCTAAAGGGGATATGTTTCTGCAAAACGGCTTTAACGCCTTTCTTACCAAGCCTATCGACATTACCCGCCTGGACGAGGAGATTAACCGCTGG
>JAIRPG010000129.1 GCA_031257105.1 Treponema sp. | reverse complement strand
CAACTACTTCTTCCTTACCGCCTACGGGATGAGCGTATTCGGCCCCAACATGGACGATTACCACAACCCCGGCTTTGACAGCGAGGCGGCGCGGAAAGGCGTCGAGTTCCACCACAGCCTGCGCCCGTACTACAACGTCAATGTGACGGACGCCACCTGGGACACCACTGTGGCCGCCTTCCAGCGCGGGGAGGTGCCCTTCACGATCACCGGGCCCTGGGCCATCGGGGACGCCAAGAAGAACGGGGTCAACTTCGGCATAACCAAGCTGCCCACCATCGAAGGGAAGCAGCCCCGGTGCTTCAGCGGAAACATTGTCGCCGCGGTTTCCAGCTACAGCAAGAACTTTGACGCCGCTTTCGCCTTTGTTGATTTTCTCGCAAGCGAGGAAGGGGTCGGCATTCAGTTCGAGGTTACCGGAAAGCTCGCCGCCTACAAGGATGTGAGCGTCATCCCCGGCCTTCGGGACGATCCCCTGCTCCGGGGCATCATGGAACAGGCCCCCTACGCCGATCCCATGCCGGTGATCCCCGAAGTAAACCAGATGTGGGACGCCCTCAAGGCGCTCTTTACCTTTACCTGGGATAACCAGCTCAGCGCGGCGGACGCCCAGAAGAAAGCCATGGAAACCTACGACACCGCGCTCCTTATGGCCGGTAAATCGAGGTAATTCGCGGAGTTGAACAAAATTTACCACAAAGGCGCCAAAGGTACACGAAGGTTCAGGTTACTAATCTTTTTCTTTTCCTTTGAGCGCCTTGGTGCGCCTTTGTGGTGAATTAGTGTCTGTCTATAATGTAGACACATTATAGACAGACTACCTTAAAAAACGCATTTTCGCAGCCATTAGGCGAGAAAATGCAAGGTCTGTCCACAAAGTAACCGACTTTGTGGACAGACACGAATTAGTGTTGCTTTGTGTTTAATAAAATAGAAGGAGGTGGAATGTGAATGCGGCAATTTGTTCCGCCATTATCTGGGGATCGGGCCAGTGTATCAACAAACAGAAACTCAAGGGGCTGATATTTTTCCTGCTCCAGGTGGTTTTTGTGGGTCTCGAATTACTGAGCGGCAGTATCAATATCCTTTCCGGCGCGGTTTCCGCCGAACCGAGGAACGCCGGTTTCTTCATCAGGGGGCTTTGGGGGCTTATCACCCTGGGGACGATCCCCCGTGAAAGTTCCCGCCAGGCGGTCTACGATCATTCGATCATGCTGATGCTGGGGGGAATCATCGCCCTGGTGGCGCTCCTTATCTTCGCTGCCCTGTGGGTGTGGAACATCCTTGACGCTTACAAGACGCGGAAGGCCCTGAACGCGGGGGCAAAGCAAGTATCCAGCGTCCAGTATTTTAAGGCGCTCTGGAACAGCGCCTTTGAGTACATCATGATCACCCCGGGGATGCTCCTGGTGATCTTTATCTCCATCGTGCCCATCCTTTTCGCCGTTTTGGTGGCCTTTACCAACTACAACGCGAACTTTATCCCCCCGCGCCGGCTGGTGGAGTGGAACGGCTTTAACACCTTCCTGGACATTTTCAGGATAAAGATATGGGGCAGCACCTTTGTCCAGATATTCATCTGGACGATTGCCTGGGCCTTCCTGGCGACCTTCTCTTCCTACGCCTTCGGCCTCTTGCAGGCGCTCATTATCCGGTCGAAAGCGGTGAAGTACCGCGCCGTGTGGCGGGGCATCTTCATCCTCCCCTGGGCGGTGCCGGGGCTCGTGTCCATGCTGGTCTTCCGGGCCATGCTCCACTCTGAGGGGGCGATCAACCAGCTCCTCTTGAGCGCGGGAATAATCCACGAGGCTATCCCCTTCCTTTCCAACGTGTTCTGGGCGCGGCTGTGCCTGGTGCTGGTCAATGTCTGGCTGGGCTTCCCCTACTTCATGGCCCTTATCTCCGGCGTTATGACCACCATCCCCCAGGATATGTACGAAGCCGCGGAGATCGACGGGGCCAATATCTTTCAGGTGTTCAGAAAGATCACGCTGCCCTTCATCATCGCCTCTACCGCCCCGCAGATACTGATGAGCGTCACCTTTAACTTCAACAACTTCAACATGATCTACTTTATGACCGGCGGCGGGCCGCCTAACGTGAATTTCCAAATGGCAGGCTCCACGGATATTCTTATCTCGTGGATATTCAAGCTCACCCTGGATCAGCGGATGTACAACTACGCTTCCGCCCTGTCGATCTTTATCTTCATCGTGATCGCGTCGGTTTCCGCGTGGAACCTCTTGCGGACAAGGGCCTTCAAGGAGGATTAAATGAAGCTGTATAAAGTAAAGAAAATCATTACCACCGTGCTGGTGTATATCGAGCTCCTCATCGTGGCGGCGGTGATCATCTATCCACTGCTCTGGGTGATAGGCTCCTCCTTCAACCCCCTGAACGGGATCGCCCGCAATTCCATGATCCCGGACAATCCCACGCTGGATAACTACATCCGCCTCTTCCAAAAGACGAAGTACGCGGCCTGGTACGGCAACACCTTCTATGTCGCGCTGGTTACAACGATCTTCTCGATTATCCTGCACACCATGACCGCTTTCGTGTTTGCGCGGTTCCGGTTCCGGGGCCGCAAGATGGGCCTCCTGTTTGTGATGATACTCCAGATGTTCCCCAGCTTTATGGGGCTCACCGCGCTCTACATGGTGGCCCTGAACTTTGGTATGCTCAACAACCTGAATATGCTGGTCATCATCTATGTGGCCGGAGGGATACCGCAGAACATCTGGCTTGTTCGGGGCTATATGCTGAACATCCCCAAGAGCATGGACGAGGCGGCCTCGATTGACGGGGTAACCAAGCTCCAGCTCTTCTTCAAGATCATCCTGCCGTTGAGCCTCCCCATCATCTTCTTTATCGCGGTGACGAGCTTTATGGGGCCCTGGATGGACTACATGCTGCCGCGCTACCTCATCAACCAGAACGAGAAGCGTACGCTGGCAATCGGCCTCTTCGATCTTATCAACGGGACGACCCAGGACTTTACCGCCTTCTGCGCGGGAAGCGTTCTGGTGGCGATTCCCATCACGATCCTCTACATGGTCTTCCAGCGGTTCCTGTTGGAAGGTCTTATGGCGGGCGCGAACAAGGGTGAATGAAAAACTACCTTCTGGCGGCCTCGCTTGCCAATGGCAATCCGGGCCGCTTTGTGGAACTCATCAAGGGGATGAAGGGGGGCGCGCTGCTCCTGCATTTCTTTTTGATCTGCGCCATGCTCTACGCCCCCCTGATGCACGCCGTTGCGCGGCTTTCTCCCTGGGATGTGTTTTCGCGGCTCAACGCGGATATGCTTCCCCAGGAGATCGGCGCGGAAGCGTTCAACGCGGGCTTCTACCAGTCGGGCTACGCTTCGCGGGCGCTGCTCCCCCTGCTGGCGGGGATGTACGTCATTCTGCTGGTGTTGCAGGCGGCGTTTTACCTGCTTGCCGCGCTCTTTGCCGGGTTTAACCGGTGGAATTATTCGTACCTGCGTTTCCGCGACCGGCTGGGCGTCTTTATTTTTTCTTCCACCATTCCGGTAGCCGCCTGCGCGGTTTTCGGGTTCTTCCTTCCCACGGTGCACCTCATCGTGTTCTATCTGGCGGAGATCCTGCTGGGATTCTCCATCCTGAAAAAATATGCATAAGACGAACAATAACAAGGAGGCGTTATGCTTGCGGGACGAAGCCTGGTGGAACCAGGTAATTTTAGCGTTGAAGAGTTAGAAGAACTCTTCAATCTGGCGGAACGGATCGAGAAGGAGCCCTGGTATCTGCGGGAGAGCTGCCGGGGTAAGCTTATGGCGGCGCTGTTTTTTGAACCGAGTACCAGAACGCGCCTGAGTTTTGAGGCCGCGATGCTGCGCCTGGGGGGAAGCTGCCTCGGTTTTGCCGATCCCGGCTCCAGTTCCGCAACCAAAGGGGAAAGCCTGGCCGACACAATCCGCATGGCCGCCGGTTACGCCGATATTATCGTGATGCGGAATCCCAAAGAAGGCGCGGCGCTGTTGGCCTCCCGGTACTCGGAAGCGCCGGTGATCAATGCCGGCGATGGAGGCCACCACCACCCCACGCAGACCCTCACGGATCTCCTTACCATCAGACGACTGCGGGGGAAAATTGCGGGCCTTACGGTGGGTTTCTGCGGGGATCTTAAATTTGGCCGCACCGTTCATTCGCTGGCAAAGGCGCTCTCCCGTTACGCCGGTATACGGCTGGTCTTCGTGTCTCCCGGCGAACTGCGCCTTCCCACCTACATTACCCAGGGCATCCTCGCCAAAGCGGGGGTTGAGTACGCCGAAACCGAGCGCCTGGAGGAAGTGATGCCTCACCTGGATGTACTCTACATGACCAGAGTGCAGCGGGAACGGTTTTTCAACGAAGAAGACTATATCCGCCTGAAGGATAGTTACATCCTCAACAGGGAGAAACTGGAGTCCGCCCGGCAGGATATGATCATTCTCCATCCCCTTCCCAGGGTGAACGAGATTGCGGTGGAAGTTGACGCCGATCCCCGGGCGGCATACTTTCGGCAGGCAAAGTACGGTATGTATGTACGGATGGCGTTGTTATCTTCAATTTTAGGGGTCATTTAAATTATGTTGAACATAGCGAAAATACGAAACGGCATCGTGATCGATCATATCCGCGCCGGCCTGGGGATGCGAATTTTTAACTGGCTGGGTCTGGACAAAGCTCCCTGTACCGTCGCGTTTGTGGTCAACGCTACCTCCGCTCGGATGGGCAGGAAAGACATCATCAAAATTGACAACACCATTGCCATCAACTTTGATGTGCTGGGCCTCATCGATCCCAATATCACGGTGAATATCATCGAAAACGAAGAAATCAGCGAGAAG
The DNA here is from genome assembly GCA_031257105.1 of Treponema sp. GTDB lineage: Bacteria > Spirochaetota > Spirochaetia > Treponematales > Breznakiellaceae > JAIRPG01. Next base: position 7,534 of record JAIRPG010000129.1, on the reverse strand, counting down.
ATCAAGCTCCAGCTTCCCATGCGGGTACAGGATGTCTTGCGCTGCAAGAACCCCCGGTGCATCACGTCCACCGAGGCCTATATTCCCCATATTTTTCATCTGGAAGATCCGGAACAGCGGAGTTACCGCTGCGAGTACTGCGATGAGATCCGCTCCGCGGGAGAATTCGGGTAAACGGCGCCATCATGCGGGCGGTTGACCTTATCCTTGACAAGCGGGCGGGCAAGGAGCTTTCCCGTGAAGAGATAGCCTTCCTCATCGGCGGCTATGTGGCGGGGGAAATCCCCGATTACCAGGTGTCCGCCTGGGCTATGGCGGTGTTCTTTCAGGGCATGACCCCCCAGGAGACCGCTTCCCTTACCGCGGTGATGCTCGAATCCGGGGCGGCGCTCGACCTTTCGGGGATTCCCGGCCCCTTTGTGGATAAACACTCCACCGGCGGCGTGGGCGATAAGACCAGCCTCGTCCTAGCCCCCCTGATGAGCGCCCTGGGGATCCGGGATCCCATGATGTCGGGCCGCGCCCTGGGCCACACCGGCGGCACCCTGGATAAGCTGGAGGCCATCCCCGGCTACCGCACAGACCTTTCGGTGGAGCGCTTCCGGGAGATCCTCGCCCGTGACGGCTTTGCCATGACCGGCCAGACAAAGGATATGGTACCCGCCGACCGGCTCCTCTACGCGCTGCGGGACGTGACGGGCACGGTGGAATCGATCCCCCTCATCACCGCCAGCATTCTCTCCAAGAAGGCCGCGGAGGGAACGGAAGCCCTGGTTCTGGATGTGAAGTACGGTTCCGGCGCTTTTATGAAGAACCCCGTTGACGCCGAAAAATTGGCCCGCTCTTTGGTGGACGCCGGTTCCGCCATGGGCATGAAGGTTTGGGCGCTGCTCACCGACATGGACGAGCCGTTGGGGAACATGGTGGGGAATTTCCTGGAAGTTGAGGAGAGCTTGGACTGCCTTGAGGGGAGGGGGCCGGCGGATCTTATGGAAGTTACCCTGGAACTGGCGGCCCGGATGGCAATGCTGGGCGGAAAGGCCCCAAACCCCGAAGCGGGGCGGCGGCTCTGCGAAGCGTGCCTTGCAAGCGGCCTCCCCAGGGAGCGTTTTCTTGCCAACGTGAAAAGCCAGGGCGGCGATCCCCAACAGCTCCTGGAACTCCGGGGCGTCTACCGTTCCCCCATTACGGCGGAGATCCGGGCCGCGCAAACGGGGTATATCGCCCGGATAGACGCCTGGAAGGTGGGCCGCGCCTCGGTTTCCCTGGGGGTGGGCAGGAACCGCACCGGCGATTCGGTGAGCCCCACCGCCGGGCTCTGCTTCCACCGCAAGCGCGGCGATCCCGTGAAGGCCGGAGACCTGGTGATGAGCGTCTGGGCAGGCGACGAGGCGGGCCTTGCCGCGGCGCTGCCCCAGCTTGAGGACGCGGTGGAATACGGAACCGTTGCCCCGCCTGAGCGCCGGCTCATCCTGAAAGAAAGAGCGTTGTTCCGAAAAAATTAAGGCAAGAAGCAGAAAAAATCCGCTCCTTGCCTTCTCTTTTTTTAATTTTTCTGCCATTATTAACAAATAATAAGCATATAATAACAGATTATACTTATTTATAACAAATGTCAAGCACTCATTACGCCTCTTTAAGTAATATGATTCTATGGGGTTCAAGGAGAACCTGAAAGCGGAATTAGCCTACAGAGACATCCGTATCAAAGAACTGGCCATGCTTTCGGGGCTGAGCAGACGAACTATCGACAACTACATGCGGGAAGACGCCTCCATGCCCTCTATAGATGCGGCGGTCCGTATTGCCGGAGCGCTCGGCGTTACGGTTGAATACCTGGTGACCGGCAGAGAAGAGAACGGGCAGTCCCTGTCCCCGCTGTCGGATCCGCAGGCGGTTCTCCGAAACCTGGAATCCCTCAACCGGCGGGATCTCGCCATTGTCGTAAACCTGATAAAAGTCCTCAAGAACATGGAGGAAACAGAACGGAGGTATATCGTCTGAAAGCGCGCCGGTTATGCGCGTGTAAAACAGTAGCAGTGAGGATTGCCTGATGCGCGGAAATCCGGGGCGGCGGTCTCCGCGCTCAAATCCCGCAGCCGGAGGCCGGGGAATGATTCTCTGCATTGTTCCAGTAAATCAGCCGCGTCCAGGTGGAAATGCCGGGCATTGGTACTGAACCAGAGGACGCCGCCTCTTCTCAAGAGGCCGAGGGCCTGGGTAATGAGGATGCGATGATCCCGGCGTATGTCCAGCGTGGCGCTCATTTTTTTTGAATTCGAGAAAGTGGGAGGATCCAGGATGATTGCGTCCCAGGAACAGCCCCGCCGGGCCGCGTTGTTAAGGAAAGAAAGCGCGTCTGCGCGGATCATACGGCACGGACGGGATATGCCGGAGGGAAAGACCGGCCTCGATTCAGCCGGGCGCAGCGCCGCTTCCGCCGGAATCGATTCCGCCGCAAAACCGTTCAGCCTCAAATTCAGCGCCCCCCAGTTCAGGTACGTGTTAGACAGATCCACCGAGTCAACCAGCGCCGCGCCCCCCGATGCGGCGTATACGGAAAAGGCAGCGGTATAGCAGAACAGATTGAGAACCCGCTTTCCCGCCGCGCCGGCGCGCACCATCTCCCGTAGGATCCGTCTGTCCGGAAAGAAGCCGGTATCCACGTAATCGGAAAGGTTTACCCGGAAGCGAAGCCCTCCTTCATGAATATCCCGAACAAAGGCCCAATCGCCCAACTTTTCGTACTGCGTTTCCCGGCGGCGGCGCGCTCCCTGGTGGTGATCTAAGCGTTTCCTCCGCTTCAGGAAGATACGTTCCGGGGGTATGTCCAGCGCGCGGGAGATCGCCGCGGCCATAGCGCTCAACCAGCCTTCCGTCTGGGATTCGCCGGCTGCGAAAGCAGTCGAATATTCCCGCTCGTAGAGGGCGCCGGAAACGGCGTCGCCATAGCGATCCAGCGTGAGGGGAATTTCGGGAATATCCCGGTCGTAGAGGCGGTACGCATCGGTGCCGGCGCGCCGCGCCCACTTGCGGAGATGCCGATCCCGTTTCCGCAGGCGGTTTTCCAGGATTTCTCTCTGATAGGCGGTCTTGGTCTCGTCCATAACATTCGTCCTGTGCAGGATAGGCTATTCTCCTGTTGATAACAAGCATCGGTAGACTTGTTCCGAATAGAAGGCCGATATAATATAAATAAGCGTGGAATGGTATCAACGACTACAGACAATCTATAATCTGATTCGCCCTCTTCTTGACGTGGCGATTTTGACCTTTCTCCTTTACAAGGCGTATGGACTTTTGGTAAAAACCCAGGCCATACAACTGGTTAAGGGCGTCGGCTTCCTTGCGCTGGTCTATGGAGCCGCTTTCTTTTTTAAGCTCAGTACCCTCCAATGGATACTCACTATTTTAGCGCAGGGGCTTTTTGTGGCCATGGTCATTGTTTTCCAGCCGGAATTGCGGAAAATCTTCCTCCGTCTTGGTCAGGGCGAGTTCTTTAGGTCCGACAGCAAGCCTCAGATTGGCCGGCTTGACGCGGTAGTAACCGCGGCGGAGCTCCTTTCTCAACGGCGCCGGGGCGCCCTGGTGGTCTTTCCCCGGCAGATAAATCTTCGGCATATCATCGATACGGGAACCAGGATAAACGGGGAGATCTCGTCAAGCCTTATCATCGCTATATTTGAGTTTGACGGCCCTTTGCACGACGGGGCTATGTTCATCCAGAACAACCGCATCGTCGCCGCAGGCTGTTTTCTTCCTCTGTCGGAACAACAGGATATCCGCAAGAGTTTTGGTACAAGGCATCGGGCTTCTCTGGGAATGTCCGAACAGAGCGATGCGGTGATCCTCGTTGTGTCCGAAGAAACCGGGGCTATATCTCTGGCCTATGATTCCAAGCTGTACTACGATCTTTCCCCCATTGAGGTCACCCGCAAGCTTCGGGAACTTCTGGGGAGGGAGGTACGGTCTGAGAAGGCGGGGGACGCTCCATCTCTTGATGACGGGAAGGCCCTATGAACTTCAACAAGATCGTTTCCAGAGCGGCGCAGAATTGGCCGGCGAAGGTGGTTTCCGCCGCGCTGGCAATCGCGCTCTTTGTCTTTAACCGGATGAGTAATCTGGAAGAGCGTTTCTTTTCCACCCCGCTTCACGTGCAGACCGGGGGCGATCTGGTTCCCGCTACCTCCTATCCCCGGATGATCCGGGTGGGGCTGCGGGGAGAGGCGAACAATCTTTATCCGATTCTTGAGGAAGATATTGAGGTTTACCTTGATCTTTCACGGTATGTTCGGGAAGGAGCCTATCGCGTACCGGTGCAGATCCTCAAGAGGGGGACGGCTCTGGGGGTGGAACCTCTGGAGATAAGCGTGGATCCCACGGAAGTGTTCATCGAACTCGATCAGAAGGTCAGCAAGTACGTCAGTCTTACCCCCGGCCTCCACGGGTATGTTGAACCGGGCTACGAGCTGGTTTCGTATACCTTAACGCCTTCCCAAGTGGTAGTGGACGGCCCGCTGCGGCTCATGGAATCTCTCTCTACCCTCACGACCGACGCTATCGAACTGGGCGGCAGAAGCGAAGATTTCGCCGTTTCTCCCCGTATTCTGAACCCGGATCCCCTTCTTATCATCCGGGGAGACGGCATAACCGAATTCCGGGGGCGTATTCAAAGCCTCCTGATTATCCGGAATTTTGAGTCTGTGCCGATCAGGTTCTACAACTTGGACGCGGATCTTGTGGCCGAACCGGAGATAAAACAGGGGAGCCTACGGCTCCAGGGAACGCAAAAGGAGCTCGAAAACTACAATGGCGCGGGAATCCTCCTTAAACTGGACGGTGGGGACATTACGGAGCCGGGCGAGTATTACATTCCGGTACAAGCGGAGTTCCCCTCTTTTTTTACCCTGATTCGCAATGAGCCCGCTGAGGTGAAGGTACAGGTAAGCCGTCTGGAGGAGGCGGAAAACCGGTGATCATAGGCATAGGGATCGATGTAGTACACGTTCACCGTATGGAACACTGGTACGCCGTTCCCGGTCTGCTGGAACGATACTTCCACCCTGATGAATTAAGCGCGCTCCGGTCTAAGGGAAGCTCCATATACCTGTCCTTGGCCGCCCGGTTTGCCGCGAAAGAAGCTTTTGGTAAAGCGCTGGGAACAGGACTTGCCGGTATCGTGCTAAAAGATATTATGGTAGTTAACCGCCATAATGGACGGCCTGAAATAGCGGTCTTTGGAACAGCCGCCCGGGCATTGGAAAAGAGCGGGGCTGAAAAGGCGCATGTTTCCCTGACCCATGAACAGGATAATGCGATTGCCCTGGTGATCCTGGAGGCAGAGGAGCGGAGGAACACGTATGAACGAAGATAAAGAGTTAAAGGTATCCTTTCAATCGAAAGAAGAATACAATTGCCCGGTTTGCATGACGACGTTTCACCGGGAAGAACTCCTTTCGGGAAGCGGGCGGCTGATCGCCGGGATAATGACCGATGAGCTTCACCGTTTATACGAGCCTTCCGTGAAGTACGGCGAAATCCATCCCCTCGTCTATCAGGCGACGGTTTGCCCCGAATGTTGGTTTGCTTCTATAGAAAAAGATTTCCTCAGCTTCCCCGCAAGCGGCAAGAATACGGCTCTGGCGGATGAAAAAAAACGCATCGCCGACACGAAGAACCTCTTCCCCGGCCTTGACTTCCGCCGGAGCCGGAACCTGATCAACGGCGCCGCGTCTCAATACCTGGTTCTCCGGTGCTACGATTATTTCCCCAAAGATTTTTCTCCTACCATCAAACAGGGAATCGCCGCCTTGCGGGCCGGCTGGCTTATGGATCATCTGGCGGAAAAATATCCGGATCAGCACTTCGACTGGCTGGCCCTGACATTCAAGAAAAAGGCCCAGTTTCTGTATGGCGAGGCGGTCTTGCGGGAACAAGCGGGAAAAGAAACGCTTTCAGCTTGCAAGAATTTTGGACCCGATACCGATAAAAACTATTCCTACGAAGGGGCGTTGTATCTTTCGGGGCTGCTCAAGTTGAAGTACGGGCCAAAGAACGATATGGAGATGCGAAAAGCATCCCTGGACGAGATTAAGCGGATCATCGCCAAGATTTTCGGACTGGGGAAGACCTCAAAAAGCCGTCCGGGGCCGCTCCTCGAGAAGGCCCGGAACCTTTACAGCAATATCAATCAGGAACTTCACGAAGCCGATGACTAGCCGGCGAACCATCAGGCTGCATATCGCCTACGATGGAACCGACTTTTCAGGCTGGCAGCGCCAGCGCAAAGAACGGACCGTGCAGGGCGTTCTGGAAGACGCCCTCAGGCGGATACACAAGGAGCCGGTGAACCTTACCGGCTCAGGAAGAACCGATGCGGGAGTTCACGCCGTGGGGCAGGTGGCCCACTTCTACACCGGAATCGCCGGCATGGGAGCGGAACGTTTTGTGCCCGCCCTCAATAGCCTTCTCCCCCAGGACGTGCGGGTTCTCGAATCGCGGGAAACGCCGCCCGGTTTTCACGCCCGCTTTGACGCCAAGGCCAGAACATACCGCTACCATTTTATCTGCGGACGATCCGCGCTGCCCCATGAACTTCGCTACGCCCTCCAGCTTTGGCGGCGGCCCCGGCTTGATCTGCTGAACGACTACTGCCGGTTCCTCCGGGGAGAAATAGATTGCACGGTTTTTGCGGTTCCCGGAGATCCCAGCAAGTCCCGCAGCCGCCATATCAGCGGCGCTTGTTTCTTCATCCAGGGGGACAAGCTGGTGTTCGAGATACGGGCGAACGCTTTTTTATGGAAAATGGTTCGTTCCATCGCGGGGACGCTCCTCCACTGCGAAGAGCGCGCTGTTCCCCCGGAAGCCTTTAACGGGATTCTCCATTCCGGGGATCGGAATAGGGCGGGGCCGACGCTGCCTCCCCAGGGGCTTTTCTTATGGAAAATCGATTATTATCAAATTAATAGGCTTGTCCAGAACCCCGGTTGGTTTCCGGACAGGTCTTGCACGGCGGGGTAGGGCGCCCTACGGTTTTGTCTCCGTCCGTCTGGTTTTTCCGTAATAAACGGCGAGTTTTTTGACGGCGTCGGCAATAACCGCAGGCGTTTCAAACACCGAAAGGCCCGCTAATTCCAGCTTCTTCCGGGCCGGCGGGCCGATACGAGCGGTCAACACGGCGGCGCAATCTTTGATGGAATCCGCGATTCCCGATCCGCCGGGTTCCGCGTCTTTTTCCTGAACGCCGGGAACGCACCAGGGCGCGGTTTTTCGCTTTTCCGCGACCGTAAAGGAGCCGTCCCGGTCAATATCAATGATGTAAAAAAATTCAGCGTGTCCAAAGTGTTGGTTTACCAGAACGCCGTCTGCGCTGGTTACCGCTATTCTCCAAGCCGCCATGATCTTCCCGCTCTATATAGTGTCTGTCTATAATGTAGACACATTATAGACAGACTACCTTAAAATAGCATTTTCGTAGTCTTTAGATGAGAAAATGCAAGGTCTGTCCACAAAGTAACCGACTTTGTGGACAGAC
>JAIRPG010000089.1 GCA_031257105.1 Treponema sp. | reverse complement strand
CCTGGCGTGATTGGAAGGCCGGGATCCATATCGGCTGGATTATTTATTAGGCAATTTGTGTTGACAGGGCCATATAAATATAATATCTTTAAGGATATATCCGGAGGATACCGGGTATGGGGAGGTAGACTATGAAAAATAGAAAGCTCTCGCCGGGAACAAGCTTGTCCTCCGTATCTTCCCGGACTCCCGGGGAGGGGTATAAGTACTTTTGGAGGAACCGCTACCTTTATCTGCTGCTGCTGCCCGCGGTTATCTACTATATTGTCTTCAAGTACATCCCCATGTACGGCGTTACCATCGCCTTCAAGGACTTCAACTTCGCCAAGGGCATCCTGGGGAGCGACTGGATAGGGCTGGAGAACTTTAAGTATCTCTTCGGTCTGGACAATTTCTACAAAGTTTTCTTCAATTCCATTTATTTAAGTTTTATCCGCCTCCTCTGGGGCTTCCCCATTCCCATCATCTTGGCGCTGATGCTTAACGAGATGCGGAGCCTCCATTACAAAAAAATCCTCCAGACCGTAGTGTACCTGCCCCACTTCATCTCCTGGGTGGTTCTGGGGGGCATTATTATCAGCTTTCTGTCTCCCAGTTGGGGAGTGGTCAACTACCTTATCAAGGCCCTGGGCGGGGAACCGGTCTTCTTCATGGCCAAGGCTGACTATTTCCGCAAGATCATCGTGATCTCCGACATCTGGAAGGGCGCGGGCTGGGGGACTATCATCTACCTGGCGGCCATCACCGGCATCAGCCCGGAGCTCTACGAGGCGGCCATCGTGGACGGGGCCGGCAAGCTCCAGCGGCTCTGGTACATCACCCTGCCCTGTATCCGGACGACCATCGTCCTCTGCCTGATACTGCGGATGGGGAGCATCATGAGCAACGGCTTCGAGCAGATCTTCATCCTCCAGAATACCCAGAACCTGGATGTCTCCGAGGTCTTCGAGACTTGGACTTACCGGCTGGGACTCCTGAACGGGCGGTTCTCCTTCGCCACCACGGTGGGGCTCTTCACCTCCCTGGTAAGTCTTTTCTTTCTCCTCGCCGCAGACCGGCTCGCCAAGAAGCTGGGCGAAGAGGGCATCTTTTAAGGAGGCATCCCGATGAATAAGACAAACCAAGTTCTTTCCGGGGGCGGCAAGATCCGCCAGAGCCCCGGGGAGACCGCTTTCGACATCCTCAACTACACGGTGGTGACGGTGTTCGCCCTGCTCTGCGTGTTCCCCTTTGTCTACGTGCTGGCCTTCTCCCTGACCCCCTACAAGGACTACCTGGCCAACCCCCTCCGGCTCATACCGGAGCATCCGAACCTCCAGGCGTATATACAAATGCTGGGGATGAGCCTGCTCCGCACGGGTTACCGGAACACGATCATCATCACGGTCTGCGGTACGGCGATCAATTTGTTCCTCCTCTGCATCACCGCCTATCCCCTTTCCAAGAAGCGCCTTAAAGGGCGGGGCCTCGTGATGAGCCTCATCATCTTTACGATGTTCTTCGGCGGCGGGATGATCCCCAACTACGCGCTTATCCGGAACCTGAAACTCATCAACACCTACTGGGCGCTGATCCTGCCCGGAGCGATCAGCACCTACAATCTGATCCTGATGAGAAACTTCGTGGCCGCCATACCGGACAGCCTTGAGGAGTCGGCGATCATCGACGGGGCCAACGAGATCACCGTGCTGTTCAGGATCATCCTGCCTTTGTGCCTGCCGGCGATTTTTACCTTCCTGCTGTTCCACGCGGTGGGGCACTGGAACGCCTACTTCGACTCGGTGCTGTACATTTCCCGGCGGACCCTGTGGCCCCTGATGCTGGTGCTGCGGGAACTGGTGACCGAGGGGGGGAACATGGCCCGGGAGGGGCTGGAGTTCGACCCGGACAGGCTGGCCCAGCCGTTTACCCTCCAGATGGCGGCGATAGTGATCACGGTACTGCCCATCCTCGTGGTGTACCCCTTTATCCAGCGCTACTTCATGAAGGGTATGCTGCTGGGTTCGGTAAAAGGTTAGTGACGGCGTTGCCGTTTGAAACACATCAATAAGGAGAGAAGATGATGAAGAAGAGTATTATGTTTTTGGCTATGGCGTTGTGCCTTGCCGCGTGGTGCCTTATGGCGTCGTGCCAGCGGCAGGCCGGCGGGGAACAGGGTTCCGGTTCTTCCGCCGGGGGAAAGGGTGAAGTGACCCTAACCGTGGTTAACCGGGTGAATACCGAAGTTTCTACGGAAAACAACCCTATGCTCAAGTACATCCGGGAAAAGTACGGTTTTAATATCCAACTGGAAGCGCCGCCTATCAACAACTACAACGACCGGCTCCAGATCATCATGGCGTCGGGGGATCATCCCGATATCGTGTATACCTGGGGCTGGGACGCGAATTTTCTGCGCTGGGCCGAATCGGGAATGCTCAATCCGGTTGACGATCTGGTAAAACCCTATCCCCATATTATGAGCAATGTGGTACAGGCGAATTTGCTGCCTGTAGCCCAGGCCGGCCCCCAAAATCTGGCTTACGGCATCCCCCGGGCAAGCAGTCTGGGCCGCCGGGGCTATATGTACAATACCAAGTGGCTTGCCAAGCTGGGGATGAATCCGCCCACCACTATCGACGAATTCTACGAACTGGGGAAGGCGGTGGCTACCCAGGACCCCGATGGTAACGGTCAGAACGACACGTTCCTGCTTTCTCCGGACGCCAATGTCTGGGATTCCGCCAGCCTTATTGTCTGGGCCTTCCTGCCCCCCAGCAACGGGGCGCCTGATTTTGACGGCGTCTACAAGATCCGGGAAAAGATGAACGGCTACTACCCCTTCCTGGAATTCATGCGGAAACTCTACGCCGAAAAGATCATGGATCAGGAATTTTTCATCAACAAGACCTATGGCGGGCGGGAAAAGGCTTTCCAGGGCCGGGTGGCGCTGCTCCATACCCAGTTAGGGGTCTGTGAGGAGAACCACGGGAAGGGTCTGGGTATGGATCTTGAGTTCGCCCTGCCCCTCAAAAATACCGCCGGGAAGAGGGTGAACTACCTGGGCGCGGCCCAGTGGGGCGGCTGGCTGCTGCCGGTTTCTTCTAAAAAGACCCAGGATGCCCTGCGCTTCATCGATTGGGGTAATTCCCCGGAGGGGTTTGAGATTCTCAACTGGGGAGTTCCCGGGCTGACCTACACTTCCTACGATCTAAAAAACAGAACCGTGGTCCAAACCGATGAACAGCAAAAGCTGTGGAATACCGTTACCTCCACCTACATGACCGTTGCGAATGCCCTGGAGGGTATTCAGGCTGCTTTAGATCGGGACCCCCAGGTTGCCCTCAGCATCAATCAGCAGCTTACCGGCTATCTCGCCGCGGTGGAAGAGATACCCCTGCCGGTATACCGGCTGCCTGAACAGGAGGAATTCAATCAAAAAAATCCCGACCTGATCACCCAAAAGGATCAGATGGAAACCAAGTATGTGGTGGGAGAGATACGTTTGGAGGAGTTAAAGGCCTTTATCAACAACGAGTGGCTGCCCAAATACGCTCCGGTGGAGGCGGCGTACCTTAAACTCATGGCGGCCAGGAAGTAGATGCAGGATGCCCCCGCCGGGCATCCCACGGGGGCGGCTTATGGGGCCGCCCCTTTCCCCTATCTCCTGCCCCGTCCGCCGCCCGGCCCTCCGCCCGGCCCGCCTCTGCCAACCGCATAGGTTCCGCCGTTATCCGCCATAGCGGTTACGGTTCCCCGGACGGTAACATCGGTGATTTTTTTGCCGTCAATGTAGAGCCCGTAGGTCTGGCCTGTCTTAATGTCCGGTGAAGAAAACGCCGATGCGCTGAACTGCGTACGGGCGGTGTATTCCAGCAGCGCGCGTCCGGAACTGTCCCTAAGGGAGATGACGCTCCCGCTGTTACGAGCCGCCGTATACGAGATAAGGATCACCGGCTGCGTGGATTGAGAAGAGGGACTGAGGGAACTGCCTGCGGTGATCAGTTTGCCCCCGCTTACCACAAAGCTGCCGTCAAGATCAATCGCGCCCTGCATACCCATGGAAGGCCCGCTGACGTACAGTTCTCCCCCCGCGAGGTACAGGTTCCCGTTGGCGTCCACCCCATCGCCCGTGGCGGTAATCTTGATGGTTCCGCCTGATATGCGGGCGTAGATGCTGTTATTAACGCCGCTGGTAGCTCTGCCATCTGCGGCGTTGATGGCGTCATCAGATGACACAATCGTAATACCGCCGCCCGCTATATCAATCGTTTTGCCTTCCAGTCCCTCGTAACAGGCGAGTATGTTGATAGTTCCTCCCTCGACGCGCAGCGCGTTGTCCGCGTGGAAGGCGTCATCTCCGGTATTGATCGAGAAAGTTCCCCGCCGCACTGTAAGGTTCCCGTTGCTGTGAAAGGCGTCGTCCTGGGCGTCAATGGTAAAAGTTCCGGCGCTGACGACCAGTTCTTTTCCCGCCTTAAACGCTTTGTAGCTTTCAGAATCTCCGGAAGCCGCCGCCGCCGGGGCCGGGAATTGGGCTGAGCGGTTCCAGCCCCTCGCGCCCCAGTCGCCGTTGCCAAAGCTGTTGCGCCCGCTTATGGCCGCGCCCGCCGCCGCGCCGCCGCCGGTTTTTATCGTAAATATTCCGCCGTTGATGGTAAGGCCGTTGTCCGCCTGTACCGCGTCTCTGCCCGCCGTTATGGTAAACATTCCGCCGTTGATAGTAACGTTCCCTTTGCCGGCATCGCTGTTATTGCTCTTTAAGCCGTCGTTTCCGGCGCGGAGGTCGAACACGCCGCCTAAAATCGTCACGCTGTCGCCGCCCTGGATGGCTTCTTCCACCGCGTTCACGCTGATATTACCGCTCTCTCTGGAGATAACCAGCGCGTCCTTCGCGTGGATGCCGTTCCGGTAATTACCCGTAACGGAAAGCTTGCCGCTCCCGCCGATAGTCAGGCTGTTTTTCACATAGAGCGCCGCCTTGGGATCATCTTCACCGGCGGCGCTAACGGCGCGGTAGTTCTTGCCGTCAATCAGGGTGTTTTCCGTACCGGCGGCGAGGTTGATGATCAATTCCGCCCCGCTTTTCATGTATATTGCCGGCCCGTTGGGGTTTTCAATGTACGCTCCGTTCAGTTGAAGCCGTACCACGCCGTTCTTGCCCGGGTCGATCAGCACCTGGCCGTTCCGCAGCGTTCCGGAAAGCACATAGTCCCCGGCGCGGTTTATGGTAACGTTTCCGCTGCCTAGGGTAATCCGCGCCGCCTGTGCGAAGTTTGCGTCCTGGGCAAAAATTACCGCCGCGCAAAAACAGAACAAGATGCTCAGCATGATAGCCGCGCATAGTTTTTTTCCCTTCATAATAAAGCGCTCCTTATTCATCATAGTTCATCAAAGGCGGAAGGCTGTTCACGGCCCAGCGAGATAGGCAGGTTTCCGTTGCGGCAGCGCAGTTCATCGATAAATTTTTTAGAGTCCGAAGCTTTTTTCAGCGTTACCCGGTAGGTAAGCTCGTAGAGGCTTCCCATGTCGGTGGTGCGAACTTTTTCCAGTTCCACGCCGGCGGCGTACCCGGTGAATATGTCGTCGAACAGCCCGTCGTAATCCAAATTTTCTGGAATGGTAATTTTTAGATAACGCTGCCCTCCTTTGCCCTCACCAAAACGGCATGACAAAAGGATAACGCTCGCGGCTCCAATGATAACAAGAAACAAGAGGCCGTAGAAGAGGTAGCCCATGCCGGTGATAAATCCCATGGACATAGAAAAGAACACGCTGCCGATGTCTCTGGCATTGCCCGGAATCGAGCGGAACCGCACCAGGCTGAACGCGCCGGCCACGGCTATTCCCGCGCCGATATTCCGGTTTACCAGCATGATTACGATCTGCACAATAGCGGGCAGCAGCGCCAGGGTTACGACAAAATTTTTGTTGTAGCGGTTCCTAAACATGTGAACCGCCGCCACGCCAAAACCGAAGCAGAGCGATACCGCTGTACAGACGAGAACAGCAACCGCGCTGATCCCCGCGCTAAAAACGCTCTCGCTTAAAAACGTAAAATTATCAAGCGCTTGCATATTCCCTCCATTCGTTGCAGCCGTTTTCTTTGGCGATGCACAGGAAATCGGCGCAGCACCGTCCATATTTTGAAAATGAAACAGGAAATATCCCGCGCTCACTTAAAGCACAGCAGAGCCACAGGGGAATCGCAGCCGGGGTTTTTATTTCCATCAGGACTTTTCCAGGATCCATAATTTCCTTGCCCCAGGATTCCCGGTCAAGGCGCAGATCATTTCGCCTAAAACGGATGCCGGTGTCAAAGGTAACGCGCAGGCCCGGATCGTCAACGCCGGAGTAGGCGGTTCGATCATAGGCGAGGAACACCCTGGCCTCCAGCTTCTGGCGAATATCAATAAAACGCCGTATTTCGCGCAAGATCTGATCGGAAGGAACAGCGTTCCTGGCGTTTCCGGAAAAGAAAGACGCCGCCTCATCTAATTCAAGCCGCGAGCGGCGTTTGTACACAACCCCGCGGAATTTTTTCTTCAGTTCCAGAAATACCGGTTTTCCGTCTCCCGCTTTCCCATAAGAGCGCATCCTGAGCTTCTCTTTATACGCCTGTTTCCGCCCTGTGCCCCGCGCCAGCTCAAAGCGCTCCGTGTCGTAATAGAGATTGGCAATGGTATAGCTGCCGTATTCGTCGCTTGCCAGCCTGCCGCCAATCGCCTCCATAAGGCTTTCCTTTTGATCCGCGCTGATGATGTATTTTTTTTCATAGCGCTGAAAAATCATTTGATAATTCATAAGTATTTCCTTTTTATGCGGTTCTACCGGACAGGCGGAGAATTTCGATCAGCCGGAGGGTTCCCGGACCGTCCGCCCCGTTCCCCGTCTGGAGGCGCCGGGGGAGTTATGTCATACGCCTTCCCGTTCAGGGTGAGCTTGATAGGAATGAAGGTTTGTTCCGTCTGCCCATCCCGCGTTGAGGCTGAGCCTTCCAGGGTGACTTGCGCGCCGTCTTTCAAGCCGGCGATAGCGTCTGTGTGCCGCTCAAGCCCTCTGACGTAATAGGAGGACGATCCGCTTTTAAGAAAGAACCGCCCGTCTTTGAGTTCGAGCGTTCCGGTTACCGTGATTGCCGCCGGGGGGGTCTGGGCGCCGAGGAGTCCGCCCGCCGCGAGGGTCAACATGACAAAGAATACGAGTTGTTTCATACTACACTCCGGTAAAAAAATGTTCCAAGCCGAAAGCCTGGCTCTTTATACATAGCAAAAACCGTGCCAAGCGCGGGGTAGGTAAAAAGGGGAGCCTCCGCGCGTTTTTGGGGGTTGAATAGGATTTGGCGCGTTCCGGGCGGTTAAAGATGGGTAAAATCTACCCATTATGCGGATCGTATACATTTTACCCGATGTGATGTTGGCATTATAAAGGCTTTCGTTGGTTTTCTTAAAAATAATTTTTATCTTAAGAGTATGAATTACGAAAAACTCACGATAAAAGCCCAGGAAGCTCTGAACGAGGCTTCCGCTATCGCCCAAAAGGGCGATCATGCTCAGATTGAAACGGAGCACCTGCTTCTGGCCATGCTCCGGCAGGAAGACGGCATTGTTACGCCCCTTATCGAGCGGATCGGCGCGGACGCCGCCGCGATAAAGCGGGACGCCGAATCGTTGACGGAGGGAAGCCCCAAGATTTACGGCGAAGCCGCCCAGATCTATCTATCATCCGCCGCGTCTCGGGCGCTGGCCAAAGCGGAAAGCGAAGCCGAAGCGCTCAAGGACGAGTATGTTTCCACCGAGCACCTCCTTATCGCCATCGCGTCGGGGGAGGGGAGGGCTGCGGAACTGCTCAAGAAGGCGGGGATAACCAAAAACGCCATACTCGGCGCGTTAAAAGCCGTGCGGGGGAATGCCCGGGTGACCGACCAGAGCCCGGAGGATAAGTATCAGGTCTTGGACAAGTACTGCCGGGATCTGACCGCTCTGGCCCGGCAGGAAAAGCTGGACCCGGTGATTGGCCGGGACGAGGAGATCCGCCGGGTGATGCAGGTGCTTTCCCGGCGCACCAAGAACAACCCGGTGCTCATCGGGGAGCCGGGAGTGGGCAAGACCGCCATCGCCGAAGGGCTTGCCCGGCGTATCGTGGCCGGGGATGTGCCGGAAGGGCTCAAGGGGAAGAAGCTCCTGGCCCTGGATCTGGGGGCGCTGGTGGCGGGGGCCAAGTTCCGGGGGGAATTCGAGGAGCGTCTCAAGTCGGTGATCCACGAGGTTCAGGCCGCCGGCGGGGGGATCATCCTCTTTATCGATGAACTCCACACGCTGGTGGGGGCTGGGGCCGCCGAGGGCGCTACCGACGCATCGAACTTGCTCAAGCCCGCTCTGGCCCGAGGGGAACTCCGCTGTATCGGAGCCACCACGCTGGATGAATACCGCAAACATATCGAGAAAGACGCGGCCTTGGAGCGGCGCTTCCAGCAGGTCTACACGGCGGAACCTTCGGTGGAGGACACCGTGGCGATCCTCCGGGGATTGCAGGAGCGCTACGAGGTTCACCACGGGGTGCGAATCAAGGACGAGGCCCTGGTGGCCGCCGCGGCGCTGTCGGATCGCTATATCACGAGCCGCTTCCTCCCGGATAAAGCCATCGATCTGGTGGACGAAGCGGCGAGCCGCCTCAAAATGGAACTGGACAGCCGGCCTACAGACCTGGACAAGCTGGAACGGAAGCTGCTCCAGCTCTCCATCGAAAAGCAGGCGTTGGCCCGGGAGGAAGATCCCGCTTCCAAAGACCGGCTTTTGAAGCGGGAGAAGGAGATCGCCGGCCTCTCCTCCGAGCGGGACGCGATGAAAGCCCGCTGGGAAGGGGAGAAGCAGGACATCGAGCAGATCCGAACCATCAAGCAGCAGATAGAAGAACTCAAAATAGAGGAAACCCGCTACGAGCGGGAGGGGGATTTGAACAAGGCCGCCGAGGTGAAGCACGGGCGGATCCCCGAGGCCCAGAAAAGGCTCAAAGAGCTTACCGATGCGATGGAACAAAAGCGGGAGACCGCCGAAGGCAGGGGCGCGCCGACGCTGCTTCGGGAAGAGGTGAGCGAGGAGGACATTGCCGCGGTGGTTTCCACCTGGACGGGGATCCCTGTTTCCAAGATGCTCTCCGGGGAACTGCAGAAGTACCTCGACCTGGAGCGGGTGCTGGAACAGCGGGTGGTAGGCCAGGATGCGGCGGTGCGGGCGGTGGCGGACGCGATCCGGCGGAACAAGGCGGGGCTCTCCGATGCTTCAAGACCCCTGGGGAGCTTTTTGTTCCTGGGCCCTACCGGAGTGGGCAAGACCGAGCTGGCCAAGACGCTGGCGGACTTCCTCTTCAATGACGAGAAGGCCCTTACCCGGATCGACATGAGCGAGTACGGGGAGAAATTTTCCGTAAGCCGGCTCATCGGCGCGCCGCCGGGCTATGTAGGCTACGAAGAGGGGGGGCAACTCACCGAGGCGGTCAGGCGGCGGCCCTACAGCGTGATCCTCTTTGACGAGATCGAAAAGGCCCATCCGGAGGTTTTCAACGTATTCCTGCAAATTTTGGACGATGGACGGCTCACCGACAGCCAAGGCCGGGTGGTGGACTTTAAGAACGTGATCATCGTTATGACCAGCAACCTGGGCTCCGATCTGATCCTGGGGGCCAAGCCCAGCGATGACCTCAAGGCTCCGCTCTTGGAACTGCTCAAACAGAGCTTTAGGCCCGAATTCCTCAACCGTGTTGACGAGACGGTGATTTTTAACCGCCTGGGCAGAGCCGAAATCGGCAAGATTGTGGATATTCAACTGACTCGGCTCGCAAAACGGCTCGCGGAGCGGAAGATCACGCTGACGCTGACCCCCGCCGCCAAAGAGATCCTGGCGGAGCGAGGTTACGATCCCCTCTTTGGCGCCCGGCCTCTCAAGCGGAGCATTCAGACGGAACTGGAGAATCCCCTGGCAAAGGCAATCATCGCGGGAAAGCTCAAGGAAGGCGGCGCAGTGACGGCGGATGTGAACAAGGGAGCAAAGGCCGGGGAAGGGGCGCTGACGTTCCGTGGGTAAACGGGGGCCCTGGTCGCGTAATCTTGTATATTCAACTGAAAGAGACTAGGCTGGTATTATGGCGGCGAGCTTGAGACGCAACAAGGTTCCGGGGAGGTAAAGGATGGCGCGAGGGTATGCGTCGGCTCACGAGAGCCGGCAAGCAAAGCTTGTCCTGGAGGACGGTTCCGAATATGCGGGTTGGGCCTTCGGCAAAGCCCGATCCCAGGCGGGGGAAGTGGTTTTTACGACCGGTATGACCGGTTATCCTCAGTCCCTGACGGATCCCAGCTTCCGGGGACAGATCCTGGTATCTACCTATCCACTTGTGGGGAACTACGGCGTTCCGGCGGCGCCTAAAACCGCCGCGCCTTTCTTTGACGAGCACGGGTTGCCCCTGCATTTTGAGTCGGCTCAGGTTCAAGTATCTGGTTTTGCGGTGGCTGAACTCTGCAAAGAGCCCAGCCATTTCGCCTCAGGAGCCTCCCTTTCGGTATGGTTAGAAAAGAACAATGTTCCCGGCATTTGGGGCATCGATACCCGTTCCTTGACCAAGCGTCTACGGGAGCGCGGGGTCATGCAGGGGAAGATCCTGGTGGAAGGCTGCCGGGAAGTAACCTTGGATTCAGGGATCGTTTCCCACCCGGTAGCGGAGGTATCCCCGGCGGAGATCCGGATATACCGTCCGAGGGGAACGGAAAATGAAAGGCTCCTCAAAATTGTCCTGGTGGATTGTGGGGCGAAGGCCAATATCTACCGTTGCCTTCTCCGGCGGAATGTGGAGATCACTGCCGTTCCCTGGAACTATGACCTCTCGGGGCTGGATTATGACGGTCTTTTCCTCTCCAACGGGCCCGGCGATCCCAAGGCGTGCGGCAAAACGATTGCTTCGGTGCGCCGAGCGTTTCAAACAGGAAAACCTATCTTCGGCATTTGTCTTGGCAATCAGATAATGGCCCTCGCGGCGGGAGCGGACACGTATAAGCTTCCTTACGGACACCGAGGCCAAAACCAGCCCTGTATAGAACGAGAGCCGGGGACGCGGAGTTCCGGCAGCCGCTGTTACATCACCAGTCAGAATCACGGGTATGCGGTGCGGAGCGAGACTCTTCCTAAAGGCTGGGAACCGTGGTTTATCAACGCCAACGATGGAACCATTGAGGGTATCCGGTCTACGCTGGGCCCTTTCCGGGCGGTGCAATTCCACCCGGAAGGCTGTCCCGGCCCCCAGGACACGGAATTCCTCATCGACCGGTTTATTGAGGAAGCGCAGACTGCGGCACAAACTGCGTTCTAGACACATTGAAGCCGGTATACTAAAATCATAGAGTTATACGATGAAGAACACATTGAACGTCCTAAACGGGGTATTAACCCCCTCCGCACGAATAAAATCCGTACGAATAAAAAACGGAAAGTGGCCTGCGCTCATTACCGTTTGCGTTTTGTTTTTTGGGGTGAAGTGTCCGGGGGAGATGTTCGCCCAAAGCGACTCCGGCTCAGAAGCGTCCGTTCCGGCGGCAAAACCCATTGTATCTACCGTACCCTTCCGGGGATCGCCGCAGTCTATCGTTGATGATTGCTTCGCGGCGCTCGGCGAGGTATTCCCCACCGTTTTGCCCGATTATGTCCCGGTACCGGTTGACATGAACAACCTGCCCCCGGACGTGCCCGCCAACGGTCAGCCGGCGTACGTGTGCCCAAGCCCCTCTATGACCGCCGGCGCGCCTTACGCGCTCACCGGCGAAATCGCTATAGGGGAAGATGAGATGTACCACCTGCGGCTCTACCTGTGGGACACCAGCGATCAGCGGCTGGTTTTCTCCGATGAAGTGGTTGTTGAGGACAAGCAGGGCGCCGAGGATATGCTGCCGGGGGTGCTTATCTGGATTTTCGGCTGGCTTAAGGAAACGGTAACGGAGCCTCAGCAGGCGGAAACGATTGTGGTGGAGCCGGAAGACGATGGCCTCTGGCGCTTTCAGCCGTTCTACGTGAAGTGGGCGCAGGGCGCGGATGTGGGGCTCTTTATTCACCAAAAACTCGGACGGCTTGAGGGGGGCAGCTTACTGCCGGTTTTCCTCGGGGCGTTTGAGTGGCATTTTTCGGAACGTCTTGCCCTAGAAGTGGATCCCATCCGGCTGCGATTTTTGTACAACGGGGATGACTTTGTCATTGGAGTAACGTTTCCCCTGCTCTTTAAGGGAACATTCCGGCCCAGCGTATTTATGATAGAGCCTTATGTGGGGCTGGAACCGATGTTCGGCCTTACAAGCGACAATGTTCCGCCGCTCTCGGTGATAGCCGGGGGGCAGTTCAGTATGCAGGCGGGGCCGCGCTCGGCGTGGACGCTGGACATTGGGGTCAGCATGAGCGTCGTGGGAAAATTCACCGTTCCCATTACGGGGAGTACCTACGGCTTACTGAACTTTTATATCATGGGCGGTTACAAGTTCGGCTTTGGCCGTTCCGCTAAGAGCGGCGAGCAAGAAGCGCCGGAGAACGTTCAGAACGCCGAAAACGGTGTCGTAACAGACAATGCGGACGGCGAGTAGGAGCGGCTGGAGATAGCGAGTTTCATCTTGTCTTTTCCAGAGACTCCCACTCGTGGATAAAGCGTAATGCGTACTGCTGAACGCCCCCAAAGTACGAGTCTATAAAGGCCGCCAGATCCTGCCCGACATAGCGGTAATGCCAGCTTTCCCAGCGGTAACCGGTAACCGCCTCGTACCCTTCGGGGAACGAAAGCGACCAGCCGAAGCCGCTTGCCCGCGCGGACATCCAGCGCCCAGCGGGGGTGGCGGCAAAGGAATCGTCGATAGAGCCGAAATCGACGACCAAGCCGGTCTGATGCTGGCTGTATCCGGGCCGGGCCGATTCCCGGTCCGCCGCCTCTTGTCCCATTTCCCGGACGTTTCGCGCATAGACTTCCCGCTGGTAGGCGTAGGAACGGTAGGCCGATGAAGCCATCAGGCGTATCCCTTCGGCTCCGGCGGCGGCGGCCATTTCTTCCAGGGATTCCGCAGCGGCCCGGCGCAACAGATGTCCTTGCCGGCTCACGCGATACGAAGGCCCGGTAAGCTCCACCAGATCATCCGGCTCATAGCCGTCCGGCAGGGGGTGGCTTTTATCCACCAAGGCCCGAAGCTCCGGCTCGCCGGAAAGGCAGATCAACAGATCCAGAATAAAGGACGGGCCTTCGGACGCTTTATCCAGCACATGGCCGGCAACGCCGACGGGAAGTTCCGCCGCGAGAAGGGCTTGTTTAAGCAATTGCTCCATCGCCCGTTTCTCCGCGCCGTTTTCGCCCGCTCCGGCCTCGTACCAAACCGCCTGACCGTCCTGTGTGACCGGCGTAACCGGCGTAACCGCTGTATCCGGGGCAGGTGTTTTGGCGCAGGAACAGAAGCAGAGAGCAGGCAGCGCGAAAAAGCCCAGGAATACCGCCATAGACGTGGTTTTTCGTCGAGACGCTAGAGCGATACGCTTGCATCGCGGAATCGAGGGCGGGCGATTCACGGTTCGTCCCGGCGTACCGGTTTGAGTTTTCGGGGGCCCCGGTCCGGTCCGCGGGGCCGGTTTCCGCCGCTATCCTCACGGCGAAAACCGCCGCCATCCTCACGGCGAAAACCGCTGCCATCTTCACGGCGAAAACCGCCGCTATCCTCGCGGCGAAAGCCGCCGCCGGTATTACCGCGGGTAAAACCGCCTGAGTCTTTTCCGGAAGCGGCGCCTTGTTTCCTTACAACGACCCGTTTAGGTTTTGGAGGAAAGGAAGGTCTCTCCTCGTCCCATCCGCCCGAGCGCTTCCCCGCGCCTCTCCGTTTTTCCCGTCCGGCTTTTTCCAGCGCCCGCAGCGATTCCTCAAATCCGGAAAGGAAATTCGACAGATCATCGGCAAAGAGGATCACCGACTGACGTTCAAAGCCGCCTGATTCCTGGTTTTTGCTTTCCACGATGTTGAGGTAGAGATCCCCCATGCGGTTTTCCTTTACATTGAAGAAGTACGTTCTGTTTTGCAATATCACTCGCGTCGAAAAAATCTCGCCTCGTATTCCCATAGTGTTTCCTTCTTTATCTTGCTGAATCGGCTTCCGCTACCATACGGCGCTGCCATTCGATAAGATCCCGTTCCATGCGGTGGTTTGAACCTTCCACATCCGCCATAACCCGGAAGACCGGCTCGGTTCCCGAACCGCGCATCCAGATACAGGCGATCTCGTGTCCGGCTTTATTGGAGAAAAGGATCCGCAGCCCCCCGGAGCCCGCCTCGCCGAACCGGGTAAGGCCCCGTTTCTCTTCGGTTTTGATATAACCGGCCGCTTCCCAGCCGGTAATGCCGTATTTCGCGGCAAGCTGTTCCTTCCGTTCTTCCCATTCCCGGAGGAAGATCCCCTGGTACCGGTCTTTGAGCAGGGCGTGATCCTTGGTCGAAACATGGAGTACGGCATCGGGAGTATACATACCGGTAGTGACAAAAGCGGGAAGGGCGGCAATGATGTCTTCCAAGGTAAAATCCGGGCGGTACACTTCGGCCTGATCCGAAAGATCCCGCCAGAGTTCAAAGAGCCCTTTCTTATCGCCGGCGCTGCGTAGGGTCAGCAGCTTGATCAAGGCGGCCACGGTATCGACCGGATCCCGTACCGCCGATGGATGGGTGATGGCGCCGCCGGCGGAGCCTTCTCCCAGGATTCGCACGGTGTAGCCCCGCGCCCGGAGTTTTCGGGCAAGGCCAACCACATTGGCCTCTCCCACTTCCGCCCGGAATACCGGGACATCGAATGCGTGGGCGATACGGTCAATCATAAGGGATGTTGGATCGTTCACCGCAACGGCTACCTTATCGAGGGCATTCCCCCGATTATCGTAGCGGAGTTCCCCCGCCCAGACCAAATAGGCCAGCTCGGCGGCGCACGCCAGGGCAAAGACCTCCTGGGCGGCCAGAATTCTGGCTTGTCCCACATTCCCATCCCAGATGACGAGGTTTCCCCGGTCTCCATCGCAGTCCGGAACATAGCCCAGCGCATAGGAGGGATCTTGGCGGTGGGCTTCTTCCAGAAACCGTCGGCAAGGCTCCAGCGATTCCCCTTCGGGGACAATCCGGTGGACGATCTTCCGGGGCTCATCGTTGATCGTCTTAAACGACACCCCCATACCGCTCAGCAGTTCCCGATCAATAGACAAGGTACGGGCTGAACCGTTGAGATCCGCCACGATGCCCAGCGGGGCGTCTTTGAGGAAGCGGGCCGTTGCTTCCCCCGCGCCTACCAATTCTCTGGTAAAGCGCAGGTATGCCCGGTAGGCTTCATCCTTGATGCCCTGAGCTTCCCGGTATACCCGGTTTACCTGTTCCCTATCCGCCTCTTGAATGGCCTTCGATGCCCGGGCAATCCGGTCCGGCGCCGCCATGCCGGTTTTGAAGGCGTCGATGAGCCGGGCGGCCTCCACGCCGGGCAGCACCCCTCCATCGGTAAGGCCGAATTTGAGCCCGTTATGGCCTATTGGGTTATGGCTTGCTGAAATATACACAAACCCCGCGCCCCGCTCGGAATACGGCTCCGCGTACGTTCTGGCGTAAGCCATGATCTCCGGCGCGGCGGTGATAAAGGCAAAGCGGACATCGCAGCCTTCAAAGAGGAGCGAGCGGATCAATGTGTCCGCGATGGCGCTTCCTGTAGGCCGGGTATCCATGCCGACAATCACGACCGGCGCCGCGTTATTCCGCGCCGCGTTATCTCGCGCCGCGCTCCCGCTGTTCTTTCGCAGATACTCCGCAAAGACCCCGCCCGCCGCCGCGGTGATAACCCCATGGGCCGGATCGATTTCTTCTCTCCTGCTTTCCGCGTCGCCGTCTATGGCGAAGATCCCCCGCCAACCCGATGCGGAAAGGATCATTGCCGCCAAGGCGTTGTCTAAACCGGTTTCGTCTAAACCGGAAAGATCCATGGGGGGAGTTTCGAGATCGGCTATTATCATTCCCGATGAGTGGCGTATGACGGCCATGAACGCTCCTGCAAATCTGGACTATCCCATGGAAACCATGGAATAATAGTATACCGCTTTTCTGAAATCCATGGCTACGGCAAAACAACCCCTTCCCGAACCCTTCCCCGATCTTCTATACTCTATTCATAACGGAGGCGTCTTATGGCACGGGAGCAGATAGCGCCCACGAAGAGCAACCTCATGCGGGTCAAGGAACGTCTTGCCACCGCCGAGGAAGGGTACGATCTCCTGGAACAGAAGCGGGAGATCCTGGTTATGGAACTCATGGCCAAGGTGGAGCAGGTAAAGCTCCTGGAGCGAGATCTGGATGCCCGGATCGCATCGGCGTATCCGGCGCTTAAGCGGCTGCTTGTCGCCGTGGGCCGGGAGCGGGCCGGACGGATAGCCCGGAACATCCGGTATGAATTCGAGCTTGAGGAAAAACGGCAGTTTATCGCGGGAATGAACCTTCCCAGCTTGGAGGTTCACCTGCCGGGGGTGGGACTTCAATATTCCGAAGCGAATTCATTTGCGGAATGTGATGAAATCGTGGTAGAATTCTTCGGGCTTTTGAGGATTGTTACCGAGTTGGCGGCGGTACGAACCATCGCGTGGCGGCTTGCCCGGGAGGTCAGGAAGACCCAGCGGCGGGTCAACGCCCTGGAAAAGATGGTAATTCCCGCCGCCCAGGATACGAAAGTCTATATAGAAGCGGCGCTTGAGGAAAAAGAAAGAGATGCGTTCTTTTCCAGCAAGCTCCTCAAGAGAAAGGCCGGCAAGGAATAAGGAATGATAAAACAGCTTTTTTCCCATATCGTTGTCGCAATTTCCGGTTCAGAGGCGTCTGTTTTGGCGGCAAAGTACGCGGTAGTCATGGCAAAGCAGTACCATTGCCGGCTTTCAGCGGTCTACGTGGTGGATACCGCCACGATCCGCCAGCTTACCTTGAGCAAGATCTTCATTCAGGAGGAAAGTCAGGAGTACGAGCGGAGCCTGGAAGCCAATGGCGAGCGCTACCTTTCTTTTGTGGAAGAACTGGCCCGGGCCAAAGGGGTAAAGGCGGAACGAGAGATCCGCCGGGGAGCGGTTTACACGGAAATTTTGAAGATCGCCGATGAAAAAAAGGCGGATCTCATTATCCTGGGAGGGTGGGAAAAAGACCGGAGCGCCAGGGATACTTTCTCTTACGCCCACCGGGAGATCATGGTGTACGCCAAATGTTCAGTGCTCTTGGTCAAGGAACCGAATGTAGATCTGATCTACAAGCAAGCATAAAGAGGCTGGTATGAGAGTAGTTATTGTAAGCGCCTCGGCGCAGCGGAAACCCGTTCCAGAGTATGTAACCGCCCTGGCCAAGGGTATGGAATCCATGGGCCATCGAGTAGACGTTCTGGACGCCTGGACCGAGGATGGCTTTAGACTGCCGGGTTATGAATACATAGTGGTGATCGCCGAGGCGGTTTCTCTCTTCGGCGGCAAGATGCCTGAGCCATTGGCCAAGACATTGGCGGCGGGGAGCGGTCTTGTGGGAAAGAAGGGGGCCGCGTTTCTTAAAAAGACCTTCCCCTTTACGGGAAGGGCTATGGCAAATGTAATGCGCGCTATGGAAAAAGAGGGGATAATTATCAATTGGAGCGATATTGTCCTTTCCGCTTCCCATGCGGAATCTCTTGGCAAACGCATTGGGGCATAATCGTTCTGGGAATAAGCCTCATGGAAAACTATTATTCGCTGCTTGGAGTCTCGCAATGCGCGTCACCCCAGGATATTAAGCGGGCTTTTCGAGAACAGGCAAAGAGACTTCATCCCGATATTGCCGGCGCTGACACCGCTTCCGCGATGCGGAAACTCATCAGCGCTTACGAGACGCTTTCCAAGGCGGATCGGCGTTCCGAGTACGACCGGGCCTATTCCCGTTTCGCGCAAAGCAACGTATTCGATTATCACGCATACCTTCGGGAGGCTTCTGATGATCCGGAACTTCAGGCCAAGCTGGTGTTCTTTGACCTTCTCCACCTGGAAGAAGACGAGGCGCTGGAGGTGTGGAAGGCCCAAGGAGGGCTCAATTTTCCTATGGATAGGTACCTGGATCGGGAAGACTGGATGGATTGTCTTTTTATTTTAGCGGAAGAACTGGAAAAGCGGGAGCGCTACTATGAAGCTTTTATGCTCCTGGCGGTTCTCGTCCGGGAAGAACGGCGGCGGCCCTACTTTCGGCATTTCAGCATCGAGGTTGAGCGCAGCCTCAAAGAGCTCGTCAGGCTCAGGCTCAGAGCGTCGGTGGATGGGGAGACCTATATTGCCTGTATGGAGACGCTTCTGGAACTGGGATTTCCCCCCAAAGAAGAGGCCCGGTGGATGCGCTCTATGGCGGAAACGCTCGCGCGTATGGGAGAGCGGAGAGGCGCTGCGGCGATTTTCCAGGAAGCGTTGAAACGGGATCCCACGCTGTCCAACGCGGCCCGGCTTCGCCATACGCTTAAGGTGTAGCTATGATTCGCTTAAAAAACGAAAAACAGATCGACGGCATCCGGCGTTCCTGCAAGATGCTTTCCGCCATGTACCGGGAACTCATCCCCCTGGTAAAGCCGGGAGTGGAAACCATGGAGCTTGACCGCTGGGCCCGGCTCTGGATCAAGAAAGCAGGCGGAAGGCCCGCGTTTCTCGGCTACGGCCCCAAAAACACCCCCTTTCCGGCGGCGCTCTGCATTTCTATCAACAACGAAGTAATCCACGGCATCCCTTCCCGGCGGAAGATCGCTTCCGGCGACTTGGTTTCCGTGGACAGCGGTATAGAGTTGGACGGGTTCATCAGCGATCAGGCGGTGACCGTTGAGGCGGGCAAGGTGAGCGAAGCCGCCCGGAAGCTCAACCGCGTTACCCTGGAATGTCTCCACAAGGGGATCGGGGCGGTAAAGGCCGGAGATCGCCTCCTCCAGATTGCGAGAGCCGTTCACGGCCATGCCGTTCCTCACGGTTACGGGGTGGTACGCCAGTTCTGCGGCCACGGGGTAGGATTTGAGGTTCACGAGGATCCCCAGGTGCCCAACTACCCCCATGGCCCCAACCTCCGTATGGGAAACGGCCTGGTGATCGCCATAGAGCCGATGATCAATTTGGGAACCGGTGAGGTAGAGATTTTGGAAGATGCGTGGACCGTGGTTACCGCCGATGATTCGCTTTCAGCCCACTGGGAGCATACAGTCGCAATTGTGGGGGATCACGCGGAAGTTTTAACGGATCCGCTGGAATCGCTGGCGTTTCCTCATTGAAAGATGTACGATAATAAAGAAATATTGAGAGGCTGTTGCAATCGAACCGGCAAAACCGGTTCGCCTGAAGTTTTGTAACGGCCTCATAAGTTATTATTTTCTAACACGGAGCGTGATATGGCCTATGTGCCCACCGGTTCAGCCCAGTATCTTGAAAAATACGGCGACAAGACGATTGTATGCAATCCTTTTATCCTTTCCCGGCTTGGATTTGACCAAAACCGGTGCTTTATCAAGATAGAGGAGTATATCATCCCCACCGTGCCGTTTCAGCTTGGGTTTAAGCGTTCCCTTTTTATGGCGTCACTTTCTTCCAAAGAATTGAGTTTTTTCCAGCACTACACCAACAGCATTGGCGGTCTTTCCCTCGCCCTTTCTCCGCCCCGGCAAGATCCGGTTAAATTTTTCATCCGCTGCAACCTTACCACTATCGGGCAGATGAAGGGCCGGGAGAATACGGGGCTTTTTGTGGTGGATTTTAAGACGATTCCCGATGAATTGGCGATCATCTTGGGTTCTTATCTGGAAAACCTTGGCAGAGGAGATGCTTTGTACGAGGAACATGGGGAGATACCCATACGGATAACTTCAGAAACAGCCAAGATCATGGGGTTTACCATGACCGCCGTTATTACATCGCCTGAGCCCGCGAACCGGCACGTTCAGATAATATGTCTCAATACCAAGCTCGTTGAACATTTGGAGCCCGCCGGCTCGGCGGAATGGGCGGTGGGAAGCGACATATCGTATCAGCTCTTTTTCAACCGGTTTAAGATTACCATTACCGGCACGGTAAAAGAGTCAAAGACCCTTCCCCAGGGAGTCGTTCAAACGACGGCGCATATCAATCTCAGTCACGAACTGGTGGGGATTGTTGATGATTACTGGTTTAACGTCAAGATGAACCCGATCCGCATGGCGCCGCTTCAGTCAAAGAATCAGAAACCCAATAAGGCGCAGCATGACTAAATTTATCGAACCCAAAGTACTCAAGGGATTTCGGGATTTTCTTCCCGCGATGGAAATTGAGCGGCGAAACCTGATTGAGCGCATTGAAGCATCCTTCCGTTCCTTCGGGTTTGTCCCTATCGATACGCCGGCTCTGGAATACGCCGAGATCCTCCTGGGTAAAGGGGGCGGAGAAACGGAAAAGCAGATCTACCGTTTTCTGGATCACGGCGGGCGGGATGTGGCCCTCCGTTTCGATTTAACCGTACCGTTTGCCCGTTTTCTGGCGGAACATCGCGGCGAACTCCCCCTGCCATTTAAGCGTTACCATATCGCCAAGGTCTGGCGGGGGGAAAACACCCAGCGGGGAAGATACCGGGAATTTACCCAGTGCGATTTTGATATTGTGGGCGGCGATGCGGCGGCGGCGGACTTTGAGATCCTTTTGATGATGCGGGACGCGCTCAAGGCGGTGGGGGCTGGGGAAAGCGTTATCCGGCTGAACCACCGGGGGCTCTTTAACCGCTTTCTGGGAAGGCTGGGCGCGGGAGAACGGACGGCGGAGATACTCCGCGTTGTGGATAAGCTTGCGAAGATTGGCCGGGATGCGGTACGGACATCTTTGAAAGAGATCGCCGGCGATGATGCGGCGGAACGTATCCTGGACTATGTGGAGGCGCGGGGGAGTTTTGAGGAAACCTTAAAGGCGCTTACCGCCGCCGCCGGAGGGGAAGGTCCCGACACGGAACGGCTTGCCATACTGTACCGCTTTATGGCCGATACGGGGGTAGCTTCCTCTTTTTCGCTGGATCCTTCCATCACCCGGGGCTTGGACTATTATACCGGGGTGGTTTACGAGACGTTCCTCAACGAGCTTCCCGGCATCGGGTCGGTATGTTCAGGAGGCCGCTACGATGATCTGGCGGGGCTCTATTCCCCGGAGAAACTGCCCGGCGTAGGGGCTTCTATCGGGCTCGACCGGCTCATTGCCGCCCTGGAAAGCCTGGGTAAATCCGGCTGTGGGACTACCTATGCCCGGGCGGCGCTGGCCTGTGTGCATGAATCGTTAGGGGGGCGCTATCAGGCGCTGGCGGAACGTTTTCGCGCCGCCGGCATCCCCTGCGAAGTTTTCACCGGGGCGAAGAAGCTGTCCGGACAGTTTGTTCTGGCGGAAAAGAAGGGTATTCCCTGGGTCATTATCCCCGGGGAAAATCCCGGCGCCGATCCCATGACCCTTCGAGAACTGGAGCGCCGGCAGGATAGGGAAAATCTTTCTTTTGATGAAGCTGTGGCGCTGCTCAAAGGAGGGAAAACCGGTGTCTGAATCGAAACTCATTCTCGGCGCTATCGCGGGCGATATTATCGGTTCACCCTATGAATTCAACAATATCAAATCGGTGGATTTTGAGCTGTTTTCTCCCGAATCATATTTTACCGACGACAGCGTTCTTACCATAGCAACCATGTACGCCATAATGCGCCAAAAAAGTTATACGCAAGTCTACCATGATTTCGGCGTCTATTATTACGAAAAAGATTACGGCAAGGGATTTCGCGGATGGCTTCTTGCCAAAAACCCGAAGCCGTACAACAGCTATGGAAACGGTTCGGCAATGCGGGTGAGTCCTGTCGGGTGGTATGGCAACACGCTTGACGCGGCGCTGGCTGAAGCGCGAAAAAGCGCGGAAGTAACCCATAATCACCCGGAGGGAATAAAAGGGGCGCAGGCTGTCGCGGCGGCGGTTTATATGGCGCGGATGGGCAAAACTAAAGACGAAATAAAGCGTTATATCGCGGATACGTTTCAGTATAACCTTGACCGAAAGATAGACGATATACGGCCCGATTATACCTTTGACGGAAGCTGTCAAGGCTCGGTTCCAGAAGCGATTATCGCGTTTTTGGAAAGCGCGGACTTTGAAAGCGCCATCCGGCTGGCGGTCTCCATTGGCGGGGACAGCGATACTATCGCGTGTATCGCGGGCGGAATCGCCGAAGCGTTTTATCAAACCATTCCCGAATACATTGTTGAAAAAGTTACCGCGATTTTATCTGAAGAATCGGACGATTTGCTGGAGATAGTTGAAGAATTTTCAGCAAAATCGTGACGTCCGCGCCTGTGCAAATGCCGGTTAGTGCATACTTTCGGTTCGATTGCACCAGCGCGGTCAGGACGGCGGAGTTTAACTGCCGAAGAGGGCTTTAGTGAAGAAGCCGTCATCCAAGGCGGCCCGCATCATCCTCGTCCGTCCGCTGTACCGCCGCTGGTAACCTGCCGGAGGATAGGGTACCATCAGCGCATGACCAACAACCCGGAGCGAGAGACGCGCCAAATCTTTGACCTTATCTTCAAGCGGCTTATCCAGGAAGCGAGCCCCCGCGCGGTGGTCGCCCTGGTAAACGGCCTCTTCGGCACTAATTTCCCCCTCGACAGCCCGGTCTCTTTCCCCAACAAGGAGAAAGTTACCGAAGACCTGCGGCAGATCGTCTCTGACATGATTATCGTAATCGCAAACGAATTCTTTCACCTGGAGGCGCAAATAGACGATGACCTCAACATGGCGCTGCGGATGTTTCGCTACGGCTACCACGAGGCGGTGAGCGGGGCGGAGGCCGGTGAGGATGGGAGCCTGACGATACGGTTTCCGCGGGCGCGGGTGCTGTACTGGGAGACGACGCGGAAGACGCCTGACAACATCACCTTGCGTATCATATACCCTGACGGCAGCCGGCATGATTTTACGGTGCCGGCGTTCAAGGTGCTGGAGCATGAGATAGGGGAACTCACGGGGCTGCGGCTGGCGTTGCTGCTGCCGTTCTACGTGTTGAAGTACCGGAAGGCGGTAAAGGGAGCGCGGAGCGAGGCGGAGCGGCGGGCGCTGGCGCCGGCGGTGAAAGAGACGCTGA
>JAIRPG010000023.1 GCA_031257105.1 Treponema sp. | reverse complement strand
GTTTGGTTTTTGTCCCCCCCCCCCCCCCCCCCCGTTCTATAGATAAAACCGCCGTATTCATTACCGCCGAAAAAATGAAATGTTTCGGAGGTAGTTATGACGGCTAAAAAAGGGCTTCTCCGTTTACTAATTGATACATTCAGTCATTTACGGATAATATTATCAAAAATAAAAAGAAATCTGTCGCTGTATGCGGTGAAAGTGAATTCTTTCAGGGAAGTTTTTGTCGAAATAACATCACATTGTAATTTTCATTGTGAATTTTGCCCCAGCGACAGTCTTTTGCGGAAAAAAGAATCTATAAAAGATGAGTATATGTTAAAAATTCTCTCTGAATTGCGTGATAAACATAAAGTTATCGCGTTTCATGTGCTGGGCGAACCGTTGTTGAATAAAAAATTCTTTAAATATTTGTCATTATGCGATGAATATAATATTGAAGCGCACCCTACGACCAATATGTCGTTATTAACCGAAGAATTACTGGGAAAAATGCTTGAGCATAAATGCGTTACGCTCATTCAATTAAGTTTTCAAACATTCAATGAAGAAAGTTTTAAACTGCGCGGCAGCAATATGCCGTTTGAGGAATATCTTGCTTTATTGGAAAATCTCGTTTTTAACGAAAAACGAATAACGTCGAATTGCAAAATCAACATCAATGTAATGAACGACTATCATTGCCATCACGATAAATTATGGGGAATGTTTAACCCCGAAGAATTTTGGCAATTTATGAATACCATTGAAACATGGAAAGGCAAGCTTCTCTCACAGGGCGCGGTTGAAAAAAGCCGGATGAAATCCTGTGCCGGAAAATTTTATTATAAAAAATTAGACGAGATACCAAAAGATTTTTACAACAGGGCGGATGAAGTGCATTACGAAATAACGCCGAATCTGGCGGTATTTGTAAAACACGTTGGAAAATTTGGTATGCCCGATAGGTTTGTTGATTTTCTGAACGCACGGAAAAACTGCCAATATAAAATCAAAAATATTCCGCGATTTTTTCCGTTTCCCTGCTGGTCGGTACAGACGCCTTGCGTATTGTCGAATGGGGAAATAACGTGCTGTTGTATCGATATTGAAGGAACATTATCGTTGGGAAACATTGAAACAATCAGTTTGGAAGAAGCGGCGCAATCTAAAAAGCGGGCGATGGTAATGAAATTTCCCCTGTTGTTTGAAACATGCCGAAAATGCAAGGGCCGGCTGGTATTTCAAAAAAAAGAATAATAGTAATGCTGCTGTTACGGGAAAGGGACAGCTTCATCAAAGTGCGCGAATCAATTTTTTCCGGACAGCGCCTGCACAAAGGCCGCTTGTTCAAAAAGGGCGCAGCCGCCGCTATGCTCCTTGAACAAAGCCCCGGTCTCCCGCAGACGGGTAAAAAGCGGTGATTGTAAGACATCCCGAAGCGGCAGGGTTTTTACGCTGCTGTCGGAATACGGTGAAAAGGGGCACGGTTCCGCCCCGCCCCTCGCGTTGATGTGAAAAAAACCCCGTCCCGCCGCGAGGCAGCCGCCGGATTCTTTTTCATCTCCGGGGAAGGAGATAATGATTATGTCCTGCCGCTCCCTGAGCAGCGCCGCCCGTTCCGCCAACATTCGCCGCCCCGCGTCATCCAGCGCCAGTTCAGGCCCGGTAATGGGAACATATTCCACAAACACGATTGCCTTGCAGCCCATTTCCCGCGCTTTCGCAGCCGCCTTTTCAGCGGTAACCTGCGCGATATTTTTGTTGGTAACCGTAACCGAAAGGCCAAAGGGCAGGTCTTTGGATTTGAGGCTTTCCATTACCTGCATTACCCGCGTATAAACGCCCGCTCCACGGCGGGCATCCGTTGTGACTTCATTTCCTTCAATACTGATTACTGGAAACAGATGGCGGTGTTTTTCAAAAAGACCGGTATCCTTCAGCATGGTTCCATTGGTAAAAACCGGAAACAGTATCGAAGGATGGCGGGTGGCTTCTTCCAGTACATCGGCCCTCATCAGGGGTTCCCCGCCTGCCAAAAGAATTGCGGAAATTCCAAGTTCGCAGGCTTCTTTGAAAACCCGCGCCCAGTCCTCCCGGCCCAGTTCCGGCGCCGGTTCCCGGTTCGTTTGCGCGCGGCTATAGCAGCCGGCGCAGTTCAAGTTGCACCGGTCTGTGATACTGGCAATCAGGAAAGCCGGAATATGCCCGCCTGCTTCCGCCGCCCTGCGCCGCAAGCCCGCCGCTTTTTTTGCCGCCAGCCCATATTGAACAAAAAACGCGGTCTCTCTGGGGTTTTTTAAGGTTCCCCGCAGCGCGTCTTTTATCAGCAATTCAATGGCTTCGCTGAGGTATTGATCAAGATTAAAGGCGGTCATTGTGTATTTCAGAGTACAAGCCGCAATACCGTTTGTCAATGATGCGCCAGGGCCGCAGCCTCAAACGCAAAATGCTGAAAGCCGCTACCCATGTTGACTTCCTCAGCACGTTCCTCTTCAACTCAGCCTAAATGCTCTTGCCCTGCAGAGCTTAATATATGCGCTTGACAGTATAGAACCTCATCTGGTAAGCTAAAGCAACTTTTATAAGCGTGACGATTATAGAGGAGGTCGCAAATGAAGTTTTTCGTTGTTTCTATCATGCTCGCCTGTTTGGTTTTACCGGTCTTTGGACAGGATACAAATAGCCAGCGCTATCAGTCTCTTAGTAATAACATGGGGACAACTATTTCAAATAGTAATAACAAGCTCAAGGATGTCGATCAACAGACGATCTACAACGGGAATGGCAAAACGTTTGCCCAGTATTCACAGAGGTACAACTCTCTTGCAAAGGCCATTCAGGATTCCGAGATACGGTTGGAACGGCTTATTCAGGCCCGCGCCCCAGCCAACGAGGTTAAAGAAGAGCGTGATAAATACGAGGGATTTGTCAAGCAGCTTGAATCCGTAAAGTCCGATTATGATGAATGGTTAAAATCCACTCAGAGTTAAGAACGAAGAAGAACGTCCCCTCGACAATCAACTGAATTGTCGAGGAACTCTATGAGAGTTGTCCGGAAACTTTAATTTCTGAACAACTCTCGCAGACTTATCGTCTGCGGCTTGAGCCCAAGAAAGCGCAGGAATTGTGAAGAACCCAACATCAGCGCTTTTCGAGGGCCTCTTCTTTTTTGGCGTCTTTTCGGTCTTTGATGTCCGCGATGCCGATCAATATAGCGATAAGCCCGATAAAAGCGGCCAGCACCGGCAAGGCTCCCTTGAGAAAAGTGAGAACATCCCCCCACCAACCCCATCCAACCGGTAAAACCATGTATATCGCAGCCAGGAGAATCACTATTCCAATAATCAAAGATTTCATTTTTCCTCCATATAATATGACATGAAATAATTCTACTACGGTTTGCGGCTCTTTTGAAAGACCATCACCATAAAGGCGGCTAACATAAACCCCGCCGGCAAATTGTGAAGCAGAATAGTTACCAAGGGTACAGAACCAATGCTCAACATCCCGGCGGTTATGCCAAAAAGTTCCAAGATTGAATAGACGGTCTCCACATAGAGCGCAATAGTACCCAATACTATCAGTATCCACGAAGGTTCCCGTATTCTTGACCACAATACTATCGCAAAAAAGGCCGCCAAAGCTCCAATTACCAGCCGGCTTGAGATATAGACAACCTCACCAATGTTCATGGGTATAGTATATATCAAATTAAAAGGCTTGCAAGCTTAGCTTCTTCACCGGGAGAGAGGATTGCGGGCAGAATCAAGGGGTCGCGGGGGGTAGGCGGGAGCAGAAAACCCGCGTCCAGAAAGCGGCGGAACAGGACGGTATATGCGTCTCCGTCCAGCGGTTCCTTGCGGGAAAGATAGATGCCCCGACGATGCCAGCCGCTCCGGGCAAGGATTTTTTTTAGGCGGGGAAAGGCTGCGATGCCTCTCCCCGGAATCGCGGCGATAAGATCGTGGATGCTCCGGGCAGTGATAGCCAGGCTCAGGGGAGAGAATACGCCAAGAGGGGAAAAGCGCGAAGCAAGGGATTTATCGAAGATCAGCACGGAGGGCGCGCCGGGCCAGGGCAGTGGCAGCACGGGAACAAGGAGCGGTACGCCGTTGAACCAGGGTTCAGCAGTGGCGCCGGGTAAGAGGGTGTCCGGTTCATCCAGAAAGGGCCGCCAGCGGGATAACGCCGGTTCACCGGGGGCGGCGCGGGGGGCGGCGTTTCCTTCGCTCGCAAAGACAGGATCGGGAAAAGCGCCGCCGGTATAACCCGCTGAGGCCAGCGCCGATTGAAGAGCCGCCTCGTCCGGAAAGAGCCGGGCCTCTCTCCCTGGGAAGAGCCGGGCCAGAGCCTTGAGGAGTCTGCCTTCGGGATACGATGGCAAAGGGGCAAAGAGCCCGCGGGAAGCGGTATTTTTGAGTTCCCGAAGCAAGCCCAGCGGGGTGTGCCCCAATATCGCCGTACCGCCCGCCTGCCAGAGATCCACCAGCCGTCCGCCGCTTTCGGTGTAGAGCCTGAAATCCCTCGCTCGGCGAATCCGGGGGATAAGACGCTCCGTCTCAGTTTTATCCATAAGCCATCCGTCCCTTAGTCGTCTCCTACCTTCATAAAGCGAGAGCTTTGGTGAAGACTGAGGAAATGCAGCTCTTTACCGGTTTCAAACCGTACTCGGACGACCGGACCTTCTTCGCTTTCCCGAATCTCCGCCACGCCGCCGTACCCGTAATCATCGTGAAAAAGCCGGTCTCCAACCTGCCAGCCCTCTTCGGATTTTTTTTCCAATGCCCCGGCTTTTCCGCTCCGGCTTACTCGGTTTGCCGATGCGAATTCATAGGGCGCGGAGCCGATGACCCGCAGTGACGCTCTATCTATCTCCCGAAGAAAGATCGAAGGTTCGACCGGCATGGTACGGCCAAACATCCGACGCATGGCGCAAGAACTGAGGTAGAGTTCGTCCATGGCTCTCGTTGCGCCCACATAGAAAAGGCGGCGCTCTTCCTCCAGATCGTCCCCTTTTTTGTCATCACGGGGGAACACTCCCTGCTCGATACCGGTCATGATCACCCGGCGGAACTCCAATCCCTTGGTATTGTGGAGGGTGATAAGGGTCACCGAATCCTCACTGTTCTCCTTCCGTTCTTCCTCGGCGCTTCGATCAAGCTCGATATGTTCCAGAAACTCCAGAAGCCCTTCCCGGCTGGCGGGGTAAAGACTCGCCGCGTTGGCCAATTCTTGCAAATTGGCGATTCGCTGATTGCCGGCGATTTCGTCATGGGCTAGATGGTAGCCGGCGATGCCCGCGTCCTGTACTAGTTTTACCACGCAGACCGAAAGCCCTTCCCCGGCGCGGAGTTCTTCCCGGCTCTTTGTCCGTTGACGTTTCGATACATTCCGGGGTTCAACGTCATTGCCGGCAATGACGCCATTGCTGGCAATGACGCCATTGCTGGCAACGATGTCATCCGGTTTGTCCACATTCAGCGTTAAAGCGCCGGCGGCGATGGCCCCAAGAAAGGCGGTGATACCCGCCCCGGCTTTTGCGGAAAGCTCCGGCAGGAGCGCCCTGGCCGCAGTGGACAAATCCCCACCAGCCTGAGCGCTCTCCTCAGAAAAAGCGGCGGCGGCGCGTGCGATACGATCTACCGTGGCGGCTCCCACGCCCCTGGCAGGTTTGTTCACCACCCGGCGGAAGGCCACTTCGTCACGGGGATTGATCAGGAAAGAAAGCAAGGCCAATGCGTCTTTTACCTCTTCCCGCTCGTAAAACTTGAGGGAGCCGACCACACGGTAGGGGATCTTGCGGCGGAGCAGTTCTGTCTCGAATCCCAGAGATTGGGCATTCGTCCGGTATAGAATGGCCCAGTCGGAATAAGCCGCCCGGACGCCGTTCTCCCGCTTCGTCCCAGAACGCGCGGAATTTTCGATAAGTTCGGCGCAGAAAGCCGCTTCGGCATCCTGATCGGGCAAAAAGGCGAGTACCGGGGTCTTCCCATTCCCCCGTTCCGCACGGAGCGTTTTCCCCAGGCGGTCTTTGTTCCGATCCACCACTGATGAAGCAAGCGCTAAAATAGGAGCGGTGGAGCGATAGTTCCGTTCCAGCCGGATAATGTCCGTGCCGGGAAAACGATCGGGAAATTCCAGGATGTTCCGTACCTCGGCGCCCCGAAAGCGGTAAATGGACTGATCATCATCCCCGACGACGCAGACGTATGTTTCACTGCCGCAGAGTTCCTTTAAGAGTTCGAACTGGGCAATATTTGAATCCTGATACTCGTCCACTAGAATCACCCGGAATCGATCCCGAAAGCGCCGGGCCGCATCGGGAAAGCCCCGCAGTATCTCCACCGGCTTTTTGATAAGATCTCCAAAATCCACATTGCCTATCCGCCGCAGCCGTTCCTCGTACTGAGTATAGACAGCGCGGAATTCCTCCCGGTAGTTGATCCGAGCAAGGCCGGGATCGTCCGGGGAGAGGAAGAAATCTTTGGCGCGGGATATAGATTGCGCCATCTGCTTAACTTCCGCTTTGGGAGCGTCTTCCATAATTGTAGAAAGCAGCGCCGTGGTATCGTCATCATCGTAGATGACAAAGCCTGAATCAAGGCTCCCCAGAGAGCCGTTCCGCCGTAGAAACCACGCCCCAAAGGAATGAAAGGTTCTGAGCATGGCATCCCCCGCCCGCTCATCAATACGCCGCGCCCGCTCCGCCATTTCTCGCGCCGCCTTGTTCGTAAAGGTCACCGCCAGAATAGAGCGGGGATCTACGCCCTTTTCCCGAATAAGGTAGGCGATCTTGGTGGTGATCACCCTGGTCTTTCCCGAACCCGCCCCGGCAAGGATGAGCAGCGGTTTTCCTGAATGGAGAACAGCCGCCTGTTGTTCAGGATTCAGCGATGCCAGATAGGGGGGAAGGTCTCCGGAAGCAGGTTCTCTATCCATAAGTTTACTATACCACAGGATAATGAGGCCGGGAATGCCCGCCGTATTGTACCGGAAATTTCCTTCGTCCGCGCCCTATTGACCCTTCCGCTCCCCATAGGGTATTTTAGCCTATATTCTCTTTTAAGGAAGTTGTATTATGAGTTCATTTGCGTTTTTTCCGCTTCAAACGGCGGCTGCCACTCCGGGAGCCGGTTCTTTTGTCACGACGCTTATTCCGTTTGTCCTGATTATCGCTATTTTTTATTTCCTCATTATCCGTCCCCAGAACAAGAAGCAGAAAGAAACTCAGAAAATGCTTTCCGCGCTCAAAAAGGGTGACAAGATAGTAACCATTGGCGGCGTCCACGGGGTTATTCAGAGCGTAAAGGAAAGTTCGGTCATCGTAAAAGTCGATGAGAACACCAAAATGGAATTCAGCCGCAGCGCTATTTCCTCGGTGGTTACCGCGGCGGCTGCCGAAGGAAAAAGCGACAAGACCGAAAAAATCGCGGACGCCTCTGCGGATAAAAAGTCCGAACCGGCGGAAAACGGCGAGGATAAAGCCGGCGAGACCGCTCATGAGTAGAGTTGTCTGGGAACCAACCGGATTTCCGGACAGATCTAGTCTAAGCATTAACTTATTTGGAGCGTAAGATGAGTAAACGGTACCGGTTCTTCATTGTTCTAGCAACGATGGTGATCTGCTTTGTGTTTCTTTTCCCCACAATCCGCTGGTATTTTCTGGTACCAAAGGAAGACAAGGCCATTGCCCTGGGTTCCCGGGAACAGATAAAGGAATACGCATCCCAAAAAGCCCGAGCGGATTTAGTGGAGATTACGGAAGCCGCTCGGAATAATGGGGAAACGCCGGAACGTTTATCCTTTCTGATTGCTCAGGCGAAGAAGTCTTACAAGAGCGGTAAGCGCCAAGCGCCCGACCGGTGGGATGCCCAGGCGGTGCTGAGTTCTTTTACCGGCGAAAAGGAAGCTCTGGAAGCCATCGAGAGCAAGTACCGTAACGACATTTTTAAGTTGAAGGATCTCCAGAAAAACGCCGTCCAACTGGGGCTGGATCTTTCCGGGGGGCTTTCCATCGTGCTCCAGGCGGATCTGAACGCCTTGGAGGAACGGCTGGGCCGTACATTGACCGATGCCGACCGGGAAGATGCGGTGAACCGGGCGCTGGAGGTGCTTAACAGCCGGATCGACCGCTTCGGCCTTACCGAGCCGGTTATCCGCCGCCAGGGCGCGGACCAGATATATGTGGAAATTCCAGGAACGGCGGATCCGGAGCGGATCAACTCTATCATCATGGGCAAAGGCAGTTTAGCTTTTCATCTAGTGGATGAGGAAGCGGCGGCGACCTTCACCGCCTATTACAACAGCCATCCCACTACTACCTTTGATAGCGCGGGAAGGCTCTTGGATCCTTCTATTATACCTGCCGGCGTAGAGATTCTGGGAGTTTACGCTAAAGATCGTTACGGTCTGGATGAACGGGTAGGGTATACGGCGGTGAAAAAGGAAGTCGGTCTGGACGGCAACCACATCCAGAGCGCACTGGTAGATAGAAATAATCTGAGCGGTAAGCCGGAAGTTACCTTTATGCTGGACACCGAAGGAGGAGAGATCTTCTACCAACTCACCTCCGCCAATGTGAAAAAATCCCTGGCGATTGTACTTGATGACCGGGTCAAGTCTCAGGCAACTATTCAAAACGCTATCCGTGATTCGGTACGGCTTACCGGTTTTGGACAGGAAGAGGCGAACAACATCGCCTTGACCTTACGAACCGCCGCCTTGCCGGTAGAACTGGAAGTAGTTACCCAACAGAGCATCGGCGCATCCTTAGGGGAGGATACAATCCGTCGGGGCCTTTACGCGCTCATGGGGGGGCTGGTCGCGGTGATGATCTTCATGTTGTTCTGGTATACCGGCGCGGGTATCAATGCCGTGATAGCCCAGGTACTCAATATCTACCTCATGGGCAGCATACTTTCGGCCTTTAACTTTACCCTCACGCTGCCCAGTATCGCCGGATTCATTCTTACTATCGGTATGGCGGTAGATGCTAATGTGATCATCTTTGAACGTATGAAGGAAGAATTGCTGCTGGGAAAGAGCCGTAAGGCGGCGATAGAGGCGGGCTTTAGCAAAGCTTTCTGGGCGATCATGGACTCCAATATCACCACTTTCATTGCCGCGCTGTTTCTCTCCCAGCTTGGTTCCGGGCCGATTCAGGGATTCGCGGTAAGTCTTGCCATTGGCGTGTTCTCATCGGTCTTTACCGCCCTTTTTGTATCCCGGCTCGTGTTTGATTTTGGTACCGATGTATTAAAGAGCAAGGGACTGTCCGTAGGCTGGCATTCTCAGCGGAATAGAGGCGCAGAGGGGGTAATTTAATGAAGATAATCCAATTTTCACGGGGATTTTTACCTGCCGTCGTGGTTTCCCTGATCTTGATCCTTACCGGTATTGGCGGTTACATATACCACACTCAAAAGGGAGAAGGGGGCTTCAATCTGGGGGTGGACTTCCAGGCGGGGCTTATCCAGGAAGTGCAATTTGCCCCTCCGGCTTTTAGTGTGACCTATAGCGGTCTGGGCAACGCTTCTATTTCTCTGGATCAGAACAATCTTTACATCGTCATTTCCGGATCGGCGGTAGAAGGCGTGACTTATACCTTCTCCTTTGATACGTACCCTACCATCGGCGCTTTGACTTCGGCTCTTCGTGAGCGGGGGATCGGCGTTTCGGTGATGGCGCCGGAAAGCGCCGCTACATCCGATGGCGCCGGAAAGCGCCTCTTGATACAGAGCGCCAGCGGGAATCCTCAGCTTGGGCAGGATCCCTATGTGCTTCACTACCTTCCTCCGGACGCCGCGCCTGTTTCTATCGATTCTGTACGATCCGGCCTTTCACCGCTGGGAACTGTTGCCGTTCAGGTGCTGGGGAACCCAGAGGAACGTCGTTTTATGATCCGTATGCAAGACAACGAACTTGACGGGTCAGGCATTTCAGCGGAACAGATCATTGCCGCATTAGAGAATAGTTTCGGCAAGAACAGCGTGGCGGTAACGAGGGCGGACTATGTAGGCTCTCGCTTCTCCAAGAGCCTTACCGATCAGGTAGGGCTTCTTATGGGCTTTACGCTCCTTCTGATCCTGTGCTATGCCTCTATTCGATTTAAGCCTCAGTTCGCCATCGGCGCGGTTCTGGCCATAGCTCATGATGCCCTGATCATGGCGACTTTTATCATCTGGACGCGAATGGAATTCAATACCACCACTATCGCGGCTATTCTTACGATTCTGGGGTATTCGATAAACGACACTATCGTTATCTTTGACCGAATCAGGGAGACCCGGCAAATCTACCGGGAAGAGACGTTTGTACGAATTCTAAATCGTTCCCTCTCGGAGACGTTAAGCCGTACCATCATTACGACTATCACGACTATGTTGGCTGTCCTCTCTCTCTTTATCTTCACCACAGGCTCGATGAAGGACTTTGCCTTAGCTCTTCTGGTCGGTATGATTTCCGGTGTTTACTCAACAATCTTTATCGCCTCAGGTTTCGCTTATTTCTGGGAGAATCATATTAAAAATCGTCCCCGGATAAAGGCTCAAGCGGTATCGAAAGTCTCAGCCTCCTAGCCGGGCATCGCCCATGAGGGTGATCCGGGCTAGGGTTCTTGGTTTCTGCATGGGAGTCCGCCGGGCGGTGGATATTGCGTTCCGCGAGGCTGCCCAGGCGGAAGGCCCTGTTTACACGATAGGCCCCCTGATTCACAATCCCCAGGCGCTTGCCTCCCTCAAAGAACGGGGCGTTAAGATCCTTCAAGAAGAAATTCCACAGAACCTTTCTGGCGCGGTGATCATTATCCGCGCCCATGGGATCCCCCCCTGCCTAGAGGAGAAACTGAGAGAGAGAGGCGGGAGGATAGTGGACGCCACCTGTCCAAAAGTCAAGACAAACCAACTCAAGGCCCGCGCCCTTTCGGAGCAAGGTCATCGAGTTTTCCTTGCGGGGGAACGGGATCATGGGGAAATAGTCGGTATCCGAGGCTATGCTTCACGATGCATACTTGTGGCTGGCAGGGAAGATGCAGGTATGGCCGCTGAGCGGCTTTTTCGAGATGAGCCGGATTCCAAAACCGCGCTTCTCGGCCAGACAACATTATCCATCAGCGAATACGAGTCAATCGGAGAGGCAATACGGACGTTTTTCCCCCGGCTTGAGATCATACATACCATCTGCGGCGCTACCAAGGATAGGCAGGAAGCCTTGAAAGAACTCCTCGGCATGGTGGAAACGGTTGTCATTGCTGGAGGCCGGGAATCGGCTAACACCAGGCGGCTTCTCGCTATCGCGGAGGGCTTGGGTAAAAAAGCCTGGCTGGTAGAAAGCGCTGCGGGGATACCACGGGAAGTGCGCTCTTACAGGGCCGTTGGCCTTTCCGCTGGGGCTTCTACCCCCGATCAAACGATAGACGAAATAGAAAAAACACTGTGTCTTTAGGGAAGCAGCTTTTCCGGCGCCGAAAGGGCGATAAGGCGGCGGGCGGTAAGCTCCCCCGGATCAAGAACCGGAACGGAAAAATCCTCGGAATTTACCGCCAGGGGCAGTTCTGTGCATCCCAGAATGACCGCCTGAGCGCCCCTATCCATGAGCCGGTATATTTCGTAGATAATATGATTCCGCGCCTGAGGTTTTACCGGCTGAGAATGAGCCTTGATGCCGAATCGTTCATTATAAATTGCCTCGTGGATCTTCTCCCTCCCCAGCTCTTCCGGCTCCAGCAGGGTAAACCCCTCGTCTTCCCGTAAGTACTCATGGTATACCCGGCTTTGATGAGTCCCCTTCGTGGCAAGGAGCCCGATCTGGACACAGCGGAGAGATTCTTTTATATAACGGGCGCAGGTTTCCAGCATATTCACCACTGTAAAGTCCGGCAGTAATTCGGCAATCTTGGCGCGGAAGGGGCCGAATATCCGTTCCGAGTGGGCGGTGTTACAGGCCACCACCGCATGACGCGCCCCGGCGCGGTGCAACATCACGGCGCTCTCGAAGAGTCCCTCCGCCGGATTCTCTCCACCTGCGAGGAGGTAGCCCGTGCGGTCGGGAATGAGGGATGGACAAGACACGAGCACACAGTTCAGGTGATCCTGATCTTTTACCGCGAGGGTGTTATTAAAAATATATTTGATAAACTCAAGCCCTGCGTAGGGGCCGACGCCGCCGATAACGCCAATTGGGGCGGTACTGTTCTGCATGAGCACGATCCTTTACTTTACCTGCTGGATAAAAACACCCTTCCAGTCAGGAGGCGGCGGATTCTGCTTAAAGCGCAGACACCGTTCCCGCATAACTTTACTAGGACTATCGTCATGCCGGTACTTCAAAACGGTATTAAAATACTTGAGCGCTTCGTCCCATCTTTTATCGAAATAATAGCGTAGACCGGTTTCGTAATACCGGTAGAGCTTCTTGAATGAATCACCAAGCAAGTCTTTTAGGGCGAGTAGTTCATATATTCCAAAAGCCTCCTTACGTCCAATCACCGCAACCCGGTCTAAGAAACGGAATTCAAAGGAATCCCGGCACTTGTTGCGGGTAAATTCACTGACGATAACATTTGTGCCATATATCTTGTTCAGTCCCTCCAGGCGGCTAGATACATTCACCGTATCCCCAAGAACCGTATAATTGAGCCGTTCTTGATACCCCATATTACCCACGATTACCTCGCCGGTATGGATACCCATGCGAGTATAAAAAGGAGACTTGCCCTGGATTACCCATTGTTGAAAAAGGGTGTAAAGATTATTCCGAATCATCAGGGCGGCCCGGCAGGCGAGATCCGCGTGATTATCCATCGGCAGCGGGGCGCCCCAGAAGGCCATCACCGAATCGCCGATATACTTGTCGATGGTTCCCCGGCTTTCCAAGATAGCCTTTGAAACAATTTCAAAGTAGGTACGAAGATCCTGCACCAGCAGTTCTGGTTTTATCTGCTCGGCAATAGAGGTAAATTTGGCGATGTCGCTGAAAAAGATGGTAAGTTCTCGTTCTTCGCCCCCTAGGTCGGCGTTTATCTCCCCTCTCACAAGCTGGGCTACCAGTTCCGCGGGAACATAGCGCTTAAAATCCCGCAAGCCGCCGCGCATACTTTCAAAGGAGTCCCGCATATTGATGATTTCCAGAAAACCGCTCTTGATGTTCACTTCCGAGCCAAGTTCAAAGGCCTTTACCTTCATCATTTCATCGGCAAGCTGGCGCATAGGGATAGCGATAGCCTGTGAAAGCAGTGCGCTGATAATCAAGATAAGGATGAGAATTGCGATAGAAAAGAAGGTAACAAATTTCAGGTTCTCTCGCACATGACCGATAATATCATCTTCGGGAATAACAATGCCGATGTTTAAGTCAAGACCGGCGCCTACATTGACCGGGGTAAGGATCGCCTCATAGCTTTTGTTCCCCTGCTTTATCCGAGTCAGCATCCCCGGTTCCTGTACCAACTGCTGTAAAATGGAACGCAGCGTCCCATCGCCGAAAACATCGACGCCGGCTATATCGTAGGTGGTATTTCCGTAACCATCCTGACTCGTCACAAAAAGCGCATTCAGATCC
The DNA here is from genome assembly GCA_031257105.1 of Treponema sp. GTDB lineage: Bacteria > Spirochaetota > Spirochaetia > Treponematales > Breznakiellaceae > JAIRPG01. Next base: position 23,100 of record JAIRPG010000023.1, on the reverse strand, counting down.
TCTTCCCGGCGCGCTTGGATGGCAACAAGGTTGTTCTGGTTATCCAGAATGACTATTTTTGTTCCCGGTGTGGGATGGAGGTTCCCCAAAAAATAGGACAATTCGTCTACCGCAATATCCACGCTGCTTACCCCGATGGTTTTTCCCTTGCTGTCAAAAATAGGAACCGCGCAGGTAAAGCCGGGGAGATGATCCGTGGCGAATAGGTACACCGGAGACCAGGTTATCGCTTTTTCGGCTTCCGCCAGGGTATACCAGGAACGTTTGCGGGGATCGTATCCGGTTTCCGGGTCCTCATCGGCGTTGGGGTAGGTTCCGTAATAACCGGGATTGGCGTGTTCATAGCGGATTTGGATTACCGAACCGGTATTACGGACAAACCGTTTTGAAAAACTCCCATCGCTCATCCGGTTCAACATCACCAGATCCCCCCGGGTATCCGCATAGTAAACCATTTTGAACTGGCGGTGGAGCTTCTGAATTTCCGCATAATAGTTGAACAATTGATCCCGGTTCACGGGGTTGTTGATAGGATCCGTGAAGTACCCGTAGATGAGGAAGGATAAGCTCTGGTTGACCGTTTGGGCGGGATAAAAGTAGTTGATGGTCTGGTAGCTGACCGAATTCTGGATCTCATCGATCAGCGCCCGGGACAGCTCCCGCGCGTTTTTCTCCGACGTGTTCCACATGGAAATAAGAATGAATGCGGCGGAAATAATCAGAAAAAAAGAATTAACCGTAATAATCCCGTAGTTGACCCGGAAATGCTTAGGTTTTTTGTTCATATCTGCGCCATAAACCTTTTCATCCCTTATTCGTGATGGCGGCTCAGAAATCGCTCGGCGTTGAGGGTTTTGATGAGTCCATCAATAGAAGCCGCAACGGTATTTCCTTCAGGAAGCAGAAAACATAGTTCTTTTTTGGCGCCATGCCCGGTTACCGCCGCCCAGGTCTTGGAAAAAACAAAGCCGGGAGGAGCATCGCCTAATTTCATAATAAACCCTGCCAGAAAATCCGCTTTTTGCCGCATCGCCATTTTCGTTTCATCGTCAAGAACCGCCCCGTCTTCAAGCACCAGTTCCCGTCCAAGCCGCCGGGCTATTTCATTCAGCAGATCAATCTCGATTCCCTGGAGCATCCCGTCCTCGCGGGACAATATCGGAGGCCGCTCTCGGGGTTCTTGGATATAGACAATCAACTTTTCCGCTTCCCCCACCCTGCCGAGAAGAGGTTCTCCCTTGATAGCCACACCGGATGCTTCCCGTATATCCGCAACCGCGGCTTCAACTTCAGCTTCAACGGCATCCGCTCCGCTCTGCTCCGCCGAAACTTCCGCCGGGAACTCCGCCGGATCCTGCCCATCGGGGTTTTCCTGTTCCCCTTCATGCGTGGCTACCAGACTGGTAACAGCCATATTCACATAGACGATCAGGAAGGTTCGGAAAGGATCGATGATGGGATCGATAGCCATAAAGATCACCAACACCGCTTCTACCGGAAGTCCCAAGGGATTGAGGATTATGCTGATCATCGAAAGGGTAACGATCCCCGATGCCCCAGCGGTAGCGGTTCCGCCAAAAACAACCCCCAGAAAGATAATGAAGTAGTGCATAAGCCCCAGGGGAGTATTGTAGATTTGGGCAACAAAAAAAGTACCCAAGGCAAAATAGAAAATGTTCCCAAACCGCCCCAGGGTCATGCCCAGAGGCAGGGTCAGGTTTACCGTATTGGAGTTGAATCCCATCTTCTTGTCCAGGGCGGTAATGGCGCTGGGCAGGGTAGCCATAGAATTCCGGGTAGCGAAGGACAGGAGTATCGGTTCAAAAAGAAAGGAAAGCGCCCGTAAGGGACTGGTAATTCCCGATCTGAACCACATTATCACCGTAGCGGCAATAAAAATGACGACGGTTCCAACCGCGTAGAGGATGATGAATTTTGACATGGCCATAAAAATTTGGGGCCCTACTGCGGCAATCTGTCCGGCCATGAGACAGACGAGGCCGAAGGGGAGGAGGTACAGAGACCAATTGATGATTTTCTGGAAAGCTTCAAAGATCGCGGAAAGGAGGCTGATAAGCAAGTTGGCGGATTCTTCTTTCAAAATACCGATGGCAACCCCAAAAATAATGGAGAAAAACACAATCGCCATCGTACTTCCCGATGTTAGGGCTTGAAAAATGTTGGAAGGAATCAGATCCCTAAAAAAATTAACGAGACTAGGGCCTTGACTGGAGCTGCTGACCTGTTGTATCGACCGGAGATTGATTTCCAATGAACCGCTTATACCATCTTTGTCCGCCGAAGAGATGAGTTTTGAAAGGAGTTCCCTGGTGGTTTCATTCAGCCCGGCGCCCGGTCTACCTGCCATCCCCAAGATCATACCGATGATAGCCGTAACCACGATGCAGATGACAAACATCACCGTGATCTTGCCGATGAGCCCGGCGCTGCTTTTGTTCCGCATAAGCCTCCCCAGACTGGAGGCAATGGCAGTAATAATGATGGGGAGCACCGTCATTTGAAGGTAGAAAAGGTAGAGTTGCCCCGGAATGGCGATGAGGTTGGCAAAACTATCGATGCCGAGCCCCTCAGATATGGAGGCGTTACACAGACCAAGGAGAACCCCCAGCGCCACGCCCGCCAGTATAGTCAAAGGATGTTTCAAAAGAGCTGTTTTCATAGGTTCATTCCTTATTCTTTTGGCAAGCGCCTCCGTTAAGGGTTAGCGGCGCTCTTAGCGGCGCTGAAATGGCGCTGTACGATCCGGGCTATGGCAAATTCCCCATTTTTTTGCCGCAGATACTCTTCAAGAAATACGTTCAGCCACTCCTGTAAAAGCGGCGCGTCCGGGGCGACCGCCATGGCGATAGGATCTTGCTGATCATTGATAAAGACAGTCTTCATTAATATTGCGGCGTCTTTTCGAGTGGCGTTGACAATGAGAATTTCCCCCTCGTCCCGGTAGACCGCCAACACCTTTCCGGCGAACAGGGCGTCTACCGTTTCGTCCCACGTATCAAAGGATTCGATAATGGCGGAAGGAAAATTCGCCGCCGCATAATTCGCGTAGGAGGAATTTTTTATCACCCCAAGACGCCCCGTAAAATTCTTGATGTATGAGGGAAGCTGATCTTCCGTACCTATCTTGGCAAACTCCAGCCGGTTTACCAACAGGGCTTGACGGAACACAATATAAGGGGTTGTATACCGGACCAATTCAGCCCGGGGCAGGGTTCTTGAAAGTTTGCTCAGGGCAATGTCCGCTTTCCGGTCGAGTACTTGTCTTACCACCTCGTCAAAACTCACCGCATCCCGGTTAAAAACCGCCCGGACGCCCAGCCGGTTAGCAATCTCGTAGGCAAGTTCTACATCCAGACCGGCAAGTTCTCCTGTGGTTTCTTCCCGGTAAAAAAAGGGTTTTTGATCCGCGGCGGTCATGGCAAAGATGACCGAGCCGCGGTTCAAAATCGCCTGAATTTCTTCCGGGTAGGCGCTCGTATCCGCCAGCGGGGCATCCTGCCGGCTATTGATCACCGCCAGGTTCCGCGCCGCTTCCAAGGGAGACAGCTCTTCCGGCACGGAAGCCGCCGGGCCGCCGTTCCCCTGACCACAGGAAACAACCAAGAAAGAACAGAACAAGAGACCGCACCGCCAACTCCTGACCGCCGCCTTACCCCAAAACCCAAAAGACATATTTAAATTATCGTATATTTACAACTCAAACTAAAGGGATTCAGGTGGCTTGGACAAAAGTGCGAGCTATGATAAACTCGTACTTCATGGACAGCGCTGAAAAAAATAACGTATGGAAAGCTTTCCCTAAAGTAGAACTTCACCGCCATCTAGAGGGAACCTTCAACATTGAGACTCTTTTTCGTATAGCGAAAAAGAACAAACTCGATGTACCTGAAGACATAGCTTCTTTTAAACAGGCTTTTCAGTTTCCCCGTGAAGCGCCTCCGGATTTCCATCTTTTTCTTTCTAAATTCAAGAATACCTGGTATCGCTCCCTAGAAGATGTATACGATATTGTTTATGAATCCGTAAAAACCTTCAAAAACGACAACCTTTTCTATGTGGAACTGCGTTTTAATCCGGAACATTTTGCGCTGTACAACGATTTTGACCGCGCCGAAGTCACCAATCTGATCATCGACGCGGGCAACAAAGCCGCACTGGAGACAGGCTTAAAAATCACCTACATCATTTCCTTTAACCGGGGTCAGTTTGAGCAGGACTATTTCATCTCCCTCTATAACAAACTGCTCGCCCTCGGCAGGCCGGAGATCGTGGGCGTTGACCTCGCGGGGGACGAGTCGAACTATCCGGTCAAACAGTTTTCCCGGCTTTTTAACGCCATAACCAGCGACGCCCGGTGGAAGGCTACCATCCATGCGGGTGAAGTTACCCCTCCATCTGAAATATGGGAAGCTCTCAAGCTCGGCGCGTCCCGTATTGGGCACGGCACTTCTTCCATACAAGACCCAAAGCTCCCGCCTTGTCTCGCGGAACGCGGCATCGTTCTGGAGCAGTGCATAACCTCCAACCATCAGACCGGTTCCTGGCCTGACGAACAAACCCACCCGCTCGGCGTTCTGTACCGTATGGGGACGCCGGTAACGATCAACTCCGATGATCCGTCCATCCAAAACACAGAGCTTTCTGACGATTACGCCAAAGCGGAACGTTACTTTTCTTTTGTCCAGGAAGATTTTATTAAGTTAAACTTTACGGCGATTGAAGGCTGCTTCCTTCCCGAAAAAGAAAAGGAACGCCTTAAAGCCGAATACCGGCAAGCCCTTGACGGCTTCAAAGCTGGCTTATAGCGGCGGTTTGTAACCGGCGCGGTGTTAACCGGCGCGGTGTTAACCGGCGCGGTATTAACCGCGAGTGATCTTCTGCAGCCGTAAGTAATAATCAGTCTGGCGCTTTACTTCTGAGGCGTCGGTGACAAAAATTTTTCCTTTTATAAGCTGAATACGGTTAGTCAACAGCATCTTCTTGCCGTACATTTCGCCTTCGACAGCGGGAATGCCGGCCATGCCGGATAGTTCCTTGAAGCCGAAATTGCACTGGTGGTTCTGGTTGGTATTCACCGCGATCCGGGCTTTTTCAAGCTGCACCAGCAGGGCGTTGTACATACGGCCCAGGGGGTCTTCTATCAATGTCGTGGCAATCTGTTTGTAAATAACCCAGATACGCTCCGCCATAGCCGAGGTGAGCCGGGAAATCATATCCGGCTGAGCGCGGCTTACGGTATCAAAGTTTTTGCGATTTACCGCGAGTACGGTACAATTTTCGGAAACTTCGGCAGTGGCCGCCCGGGGCTTATTTTCCAGCAAGGCCATTTCGCCAAAAATATTACCCTTGGCGAGTACTGAAAGCACCATCTCCTGGTTATCAATGATCTTGGTTATGTTTACCGTGCCTTCCTCGATAACGTAGAGTTCATCGCCTTGTTCTCCTTCCGCAAAGATCAAGCTGTCTTTGGGGTATATACGTACCATCGTATCCGGTGGATACTCCGGCTTTTTAACCTTCGCATAAGGAGCTATCTGCGCTATCTTTTCGTTTATTTCTTCAAGATCAGACGCATTGGGACAGTGAGAGGCGTATTGCTGATATGCGTAAAAAGCCTGGTTGTACTTCCTTTGACCGGCGTAATAATCCGCTACCTGGAGGATATGAGCGGGTTCGTCGCCCGCTGCGGCGGAAAGCGTACGGCGGGAAAGCAGTCTGTCCAGTTCCCTCAGCCGCTGGGAAAACTGCCGGACGATCTTTACGGCGACTGCGGTGTTGCTCTTGATAAGGCTGGGGTACTGACCGCGTTCCACCTCCACCAAGACCACATCGGTAAGAGCCACCACCGTTTCGATATAGCTATAGTTGGACATGGCTGATACCGCGCCGACAATATCACCGGGACCGGCTATGCTCTGCTCTTTATCTATCAAAGCGTCAATTTCGCGTTTTACCTGAACCTTACCTTTTTGAATGATAAAAAAACGGTCGGCGTTTGGCTTACCTTCCACTACGATAGCGGAACCTTCGCTATAGTTTACTATTATAGGCTGGAATATGTCGCTCATAAGCTTACCTCTCGCATTAATAATACCGGTCATAGGATGCATTGTATAGTAACGTTTTGTTATGATCTGCGGAAGAAACGCCGTTTACCGGTTTACCACAGTGAGGAATTCCGTCCAGATCCGATAGTGCTCGTCTTCGGCGGTCTGAGAGAGATTTTTAATCATCTCGAAGTTGATGAATTCCTTGGGCAGGATGAGAAAATTTCGCAATTCCTGTTTGATATACTCATAGGAAGCCGAATAGGTGCAGTAATACCCCAGATACTCAAAACATTCGGCGCCGCGTCGGGGATCCAGTATGAAGTCCAGGAATTTGTACGCAAGAGCCGCGTTAGAAGAACCGGCGGGGATAAAAGCCGGCATGATGCCGAAGCCGAGCCCTTCCTGGGGAAACACTACTTTTAGGCTGGGCTTCTGCAGCTTCGACCGCATCACCTGGTCGGTGTACATTACCGCTGCGGAAATCCCCCCCGCGAGCAAGTCCTGCTCCAGGCTGGAGTCATTGATAACGCCGATATTCGGCGCCAGCGTCTTCAGCCGGTTTCCAGCCTCACGAATCTGAGCGAGGTCGTTGGTATTATAGCTGTACCGCATTGTTTTGAGGGCCATTCCGTTGATCACCCGGTAATTACCGATGATGCCCACCTTACCCCTCAAGGAACTGTCCCACAAATCCGCGTACCCTGTAATTTCTTTTCCCACCTTGCTCGGATCGTATACGATGGTCTGAATGCCCGCGCCATAGGGGATGGTGTACTCATCGTTGGGATCGTAAAACTGGTGCTGGTACATAGGATCGATATTCCCTAGATTGCGTATACTGCTCTTAACCAGCTTCTGGGCTAATTGCAGTTGAACAATAAAATCAAGGATATAGTCATCGGCTATGACCAAATCGTAGCCCGTACCGTCTGAGCTTATCAGTTCATCAAGCATATCCTCGTTGTATTCAAAGGTCTTATACACAACCTTGACGCCCGGATTCGCCCGCTCAAAATCATTCAAAACTTTGGGAGGGAACATCCCTTCCCAGGTGTAGATGACGAATTCCTTGTTCTGGGCGGATACCTGCGCCAGGGGGAATACACAAAAAATTACCGCTATCGCCGTTAATCGTAGTTTGTTCATCGAGGTCTCCTTATTGAAGGGTTACCGACTCAAGTCTGACTTCGCCTCTTTGCGTTATTCCCAGTGCGCCGGCGGCGCCGCGGGTAATTTCAACAATTCGTTCACGAGAAGCCAAGATACGGTTCCTTATGATAACTATCACGTTCTGCCCGGTACGGGTATTGGTCAACTTAACCTTGCTTCCTATGGCTATTGACGGATGCGCGGCTTCCAAAACGCTTTCGTTGGTGTTCCGCACGGTTGCGATACCGGTCTGCGTGACGGTCCCTGCCCTCGGTCTCATCGCGGGCAAAGAAGCGGGTCTCACTATAGGCGCTTCCATAATATATACCCACATCGGATAGCCGGGAGGCATCCCCAGTTTTTCAGCCGCTTCCTTGGAAATTTCGACCAAAAGATCGGGCACATCCAGCCTTGGCCTTCCGCCGACAAGAACATTGACCTGCGCTTTACTTACCGGATTGGTTATTATCAATTCGGTTCCAAAGGGGAAGGTTTTGTGGGCTGCATACAGACCGGAAGTCTCGTTCTCCTCGGTCCAGAACGCCACTCCTTCTTCCCGGTTTTGGGCACAGAGAGGTGATAAAAACAACAAAATAAGTAAACAAACGGTAGAGAATTGTTTCATCGCCGTTCTCCTTTATTTCTATAATAATCGTTCTGAGCTTTTTTTTCCATAAAAAAAACCTGCTTTGCAAAAGCATAAACATAGGTTAGTATATTAATGAAGCTAAAGCGGTTTCTAACCGGAGCGGTTGTTTAAGGAGGCATATTATGGCGGAACAGTTACGGATCGGTATTATCGGGGCAGGGCGGATCGGGAAGATCCATGCGGAAAATGTCGCCCGCTTCATACCCCAGGCAAAGCTGGCGGGGATCGCGGATATTAGGCTCAACGCGGAGCAGGAGGCGTGGGCAAAGGCCCTCGGCGCACGGCTTGTGACGAGGAAGCCTGAGGATCTGCTCAAAGATTCTTCTATAGAAGCTGTGGTAATTTGCACTTCCACCGATACCCATGCGGATCTGACCATCGCCGCGGCGGATGCGGGTAAGCAGATCTTCTGTGAAAAACCTGTTGATCTCTCCATTCCTAAGGTCAAAGCGGCTCTGGCGGCAGTCAAGAAGGCAGGGGTCTTGCTTCAGATCGGCTTTAACCGCCGCTTTGATCACAACTTCGCCCGAATTCGGGAATATACCCTGGCCGGGGAGATCGGCGCCGTTCAGATCGTAAAGATTACCTCCCGCGATCCCGCGCCGCCGCCGCCTGAGTATGTGGCCGTATCGGGAGGCATCTTCCTGGACATGATGATCCACGACTTCGACATGGCCCGCTTTCAGGCCGGGAGCGGCATCGCCGAGGTCTACGCTGCCGGTGCGGTGCTGGTTGACCCCGAAATCGGCAAAGCCGGAGACGTGGATACCGCCCTGGTTACCCTCAAGTTCGAAAACGGAGCAATCGGCGTGATCGATAACTCCCGCAAGGCAGTCTACGGCTACGATCAGCGGGTAGAAGTCTTTGGCTCCAAAGGCGCGGCGGCGGCGGAAAACGACTTGCCCAACACGGTTAAGCTCTCCAACGAGAAGGGCGTAACCGCCGAAAAACCCCTGTACTTCTTCCTAGAACGTTACCACCAAGCCTTTATCAACGAGATGATCGCCTTTATTGACGCGGTACGAAACGACAAAGCCGCGCCGGTCACCGGAGAGGACGGGCTTGAAAATATGTACGCAGCCCTGGCGGCGGGGAAGTCCCTCAAGGAAAAACGGCCCGTATCTATCGAAGAAATCCGTAAAGCCTACTAGGAGGCGCGTATGCAAATACATCACAAACCTCCGTTTGTCCACGGCTATACCCCGCTGGTTACGAGGAGCGGGGTTACCGCCGATATGCTTATGGAGTTCGGTGTTCTTAAACTCCTCCCCGGCGAGAAACGGGAACAGAAAAGCGGCGGCGATGAGCAGTGCTGGCTTTTGGCCGGGGGGAGCGCATCCCTCACCTGGACCGCCGGGGAAGGGGACAACGTGAGCGGCTGTACGGAAATTTCCCGGCCCAACTTGTTTGACTACGCGCCCTGGTGCCTTTCGGTTCCCAAGGGGAGCCTGGTTCGTATACAGGCCGGAGACGAAGGCGCGGAATTCTACTCCATCGCTACAGATAACCCCAGACCCTTTGCGCCGAAGCTCTTTACTCCCGACGAATGTCGCAGCGAATTCCGGGGAGAGGGAACCATGCGGGAGACCTCTACCCGGGTCGTGCGAACCTGTTTTGACGACGCCAACCGGAGCGAGTCCAACCTGGTCTTAGGCGAGGTCATCGGCATACCGGGAAAGTGGTCAAGCTACCCGCCTCACCACCACCCCCAGCCGGAGATCTATCACTACCGGTTCCTGCCGGAACAGGGCTTCGGCCTCACCGCCATCGGTGACACGCCGTACCTCATCAAGGACAAGGACACGATCCTTATCAGGGAAGGGGAAGTTCATCCCCAGGTAACCGCCCCGGGCTACGCTCTCTGGTATCTCTGGGTGATTCGGCACCTGGAAGGCGCGCATTACGGCCCCGCCACCAAGACGCCCATCTTCGTGGAACCGCACCAATGGGTCATGGGTGACCAGAGCGCTATTTGGCAGCCTAAACGGTAAAGGAAAAATATATGGGAAAGACAATACGATTAACGATGGGCCAGGCGGCCCTGCGGTTTTTGGATAATCAGTATGTGGAATATGACGGTGAAGAGATCAAATTCGTGGAAGGGATCTTCGGCATCTTTGGACACGGCGTGGTAGTGGGCTTAGGCGAGGCGCTGGCGGCGGGGGATACCTCCCTCCGCTTCTATCAAGCCAAAAACGAGCAGGGGGCCGGCCATGCGGCTATGGGTTTTGCCAAGCAGCATGACCGCCTCAAGATAATGGCGGCTTGCTCTTCCATCGGGCCCGGCGCGTTGAACATGGTTACGGCGGCGGCCACGGCTACGGCGAACCATATCCCGGTGTTGTTCCTGCCCTCCGACGCCTTTGCTTGCCGCCAGCCCGACCCGGTACTCCAGCAGATCGAGATTCCCGCAGACTACACCAATACCTCAAGCGACGCCTTTCGGGCGGTAAGCCGCTGCTGGGACAGGGTTCAACGTCCGGAACAACTGATGACGGCGTTCATCAACGCCTTCCGGGTACTCACCGATCCGGCGGAGACCGGCGCGGTGACGGTAAGCCTGCCCCAGGACGTGCAGGGCGAGGTCTACGACTACCCGGAAGAATTCCTGGCAAAGCGGGTTCACCACATCGAGCGGCGGATCCCCACGCCAGGCCAGATCCGGCGGGCGGCGGCGCTGCTCAAGCAGGCAAAGAAGCCCCTGGTGATCTGCGGCGGCGGGGCGCGCTATTCCCGAGCCGGGGCGGCGCTGGAACAGTTCTGCGCGGCCTTCCACATCCCCTTTGCGGAAACCCAGGGCGGCAAGGGCACGGTTCCCTGGGACAATCCCTACAACCTCTCAGGGATCGGAACCACCGGGGCGCTTTCGGCTAACCGGCTCGCCAAGGAAGCGGATCTCATCATCGCCCTGGGAACCAGGCTGGGAGACTTTACCACCTGCTCCAAGTGGCTTTTCCAGAACCCCGACTGTAAGATACTGGGGATCAACGTGGCCTCCTTCGACGCCTACAAGATGAACGGGGAACCCATCATAGCGGACGCCAAACTCACCCTGGAAGCCCTTAGCAGCGCCGTTTCGGGCTATCAATCCCAGTGGGGCGGGCGGATCAAGGCCGTCCGGGACGAGTGGAAGGCCGAGGTAGACCGGCTCTACCACGAAGACGCCGCCCCCGGGCCGGACGGGAAGCCCCTGCTCTCCCAGGCGAGGGCGCTGGGGGAACTCAACGACCGGCTCCTCCCCAAAGACGCCATTGTTGTGTCGGGATCGGGCTCCATCCCTTCGGATATGCAGCGGGTCTGGCGCGTCAGGACGCCCGGCACGTATCACATGGAGTACGCCTTTTCCTGCATGGGTTATGAAGTTGCCGCCGCGCTGGGGGCCAAGATCGCCTGTCCGAACCGGGAAGTGGTAACCGTCATCGGAGACGGCGCGTACGCCATGCTTCACACGGAACTCCTCACCGCTATTCAGGAGGGCAAGAAGATCATCGTGGTGGTGCTGGACAATGCCGGCTTCCACTGCATCGACAACCTCCAGCACAGCCAGGGAATCGTGCATTTCGGCAACGAGTGGAAGATCCGGGATGCGGGATCGGGCCGGTTGAGCGGGGAGAGCGTCCAGGTTGATTACGCCAAGAACGGTGAGAGCTGGGGCGCGCTGGGGCTCCGGGCGCGGACGCCTGAAGAGCTGGCCGCCGCGATGAAGGAAGCCCTGGCCGCCGCGAAACCGGTGGTGATCGATGTCAAGGTCAGTCCCAAGACCATGACCAAGGGCTACGAATCCTGGTGGCGGGTCGGGACGGCCCAGGTCTCCACCAACCCGGAGGTGGAAGCTGCCGCCGGGGCAATGGCTGCGGAAGTCGAAAAGGCGCGGAAGTTCTGAGACAATGAAGAATGAAGAATGGAGAATGAGGGTATGACAAACGAAAACGACATTAAGCTGGCAATCGCCCCGATTGGCTGGACAAACGATGATCTGCCGGAGCTGGGCGGGGAGATTCCCTTTGAACAGTGCGTCAGCGAAATGGCCCTGGCGGGGTTTGCGGGGAGCGAGGTGGGGAACAAGTACCCCAAAGATCCGGCGGCGCTCAACAAGGCGCTGGGGCTCCGGGGGCTCACCATCTGCAACGCCTGGTTCAGCGCGTTCCTGACCACCAAACCCTACGCCGAGGTGGAGGCGGCCTTTATCGAACACCGGGACTTCCTCTACGCCGTGGGGGCCAGGGTTATCGGCGCGGCGGAACAGGGCCATTCGATTCAAGGGCTGGATAAGCCTGTTTTCGAGGCCAAGCCTGTCTTTACCGCCGAGGAATGGAAGCGCCTCTGCGAGGGCCTGGACAAGCTGGGTAAGCTGGCGGCGGACAAGGGGATGCGGCTTACCTACCACCACCACATGGGAACCGGCGTCCAGACCATTGCCGAAATAGACCGCCTGATGGAAAACACCGACCCGGCCCTGCTGGGACTCCTCTACGATACGGGCCACCTGGTCTTTTCCGGCGAAGATCACTTGGCGGCGCTGAAGAAATGGATAAGCCGCATCCGGCACGTCCACCTCAAGGATATGCGCCCGGCGATTCGGGAGCAGGCGGCGCGGGAGCAATGGCCGTTCCTGCGGGCGGTCAAGGAAGGGGTCTTTACCGTCCCCGGCGACGGCTGCATCGACTTTGAGCCGGTCTTCTCGCTCCTCAAAGACGCGGGGTATCGGGGCTGGTGGGTGGTGGAGGCCGAGCAAGACCCCGCCAAGGCCAACCCCCTAGAATACGCCCTCAAGGCCAGAGCCTACATCCGCGAGAAAGCCCGGCTCTGAAAGAGACGCGCTCTGAAAGAGACGCGCAAGCTGCGCCCCGGTAGATAACCGGGGCTTAGGCGAGCTTACATAGTGTCGCTGAGGCCGCTCAAAAAAAGTTTGACAGCTCACAAAATAGGGTTTATGTTAAGTTTAAGAGGCGGAGCTTACGATCCCCTGTAATCAGGCGGCCTAACAGTTAGAGCAGCCGATAAATCAAACCCAGCGGTTGGTTCGCCTGGGTTCAGGCAAGATGAGAGGAGGTTGCCGTATGAGCGAGGCGTTTGAAGCTCTTGAAGTTTATGAGGCGCCGGATTTTGTTGATCTGGATGAGGTGTATGGCTTTTCACAGAGTTGCAGTTCGGGTACATACAACAGTAACTGTGTTGCAACGTGTACAACTGGGAAGTAAGGAAGGAGTAGAATCATGGCGCTAGTGTATTGCAAGAATAACGCCGCCATAGCGCGAGAGGAAGATGGTGAAGTTTTGCTTTTTGAACACCAAGAGGAAGGTAACGCAAAAATATCACTTTTGAACAAGACGGCGTATGCGATATGGGACTTATGTGACGGGAAAAACAGCGTAGATGATATTGTATCGTTTTTTTGGAAAAAATTTGCCGCCGTTGATACGGAAAAAGTCAAAACGGATATAATGGGTTTTATCGATAGAATGGCCGGAAGGGGCTGGCTGGTACTGTGTGACGCGGGGAAAAAGGTGCCTTATTACCATTTTGTAAGAAGCGACGGCGCGTCGCAAACATGCAATGCTGGTTTATCCCCCCTAACTTCCGATTCTCCCTGCGAAGCGGGTATTGGTTTTGGCAAGAGCGTTGATGATGATTAACATTAAAGGCGGAGTAAATGGAATTTTCAAAAAAGAGAATTTTAAGCGCTCCATTTGCCGCGATGTTGTCGGTTACCAACCGGTGTAATTTGGTATGTGGATATTGTTGCAATAATTCAAATATTGATTATAAAGATGATATGAACCGTGAGGAATTGTTGGATGTTTTAGAACAATTAGCGGAAATGAAAATTTTTATTGTTCATTTTACCGGAGGTGAAATGTTCACCCGGGAAGATATATTTGATATTTTTGATACAGTTAAGCCATGGCAGAAATTTACGATTCGGACAAATGGTACTTGTATTACCCATAACCAAATTGACCGTCTTGGGGCGTATGCGAATTTTGGCGGGGTAGGCGTTAGTATAGACGGAAGCTGCGAAGCAATTAATTCCTCTACCAGGGGGAAGGGTAATTTTGAGAAATCAATTTCCACCGTAAAATATATGATACAAAAAGGCCTGTGGATAAACATTATGTTCACAGTGACAAAATACAACCAAACGGATATAGCAAACATGACGGCCTTAGCGGAAGAACTTGGCTGTAAATTAACCTTGAATAAATTAGATCCTATTGGCCGCGCCGCACAGGATCAGTACTTTACAAGAGAGGAATTGGACGAATTATGCGAAAAAATATATAAAATTGACCAGGCTCATCCAAATGTTTTACAAGCCGGATTATTTATTGAGCGCTATCATTATACACAAAAAATTGGTGCGAATATTTCCATCTGTAACAAAAATCATGATCGAGCGTTATCGCTGTGTGATGTTGGGTTTTCTTTTGTTTATATCAACGCGGATGGAAACGTTTATCCCTGTTCTACAATGACGGAACCGGTGCTTGGGAATGTCAGAGAAGAACGCCTAAAATTTATCTGGCAGAACAGCCGGGCTCTTAAAGAAATACGAAGTTTTAAAAACATGAAAATGAGTGATATACAGTGTGAAAAAGAAACCTGCCGGTATTCTTCAAATTGCTTTCCTGGCTGTAGAGCTATATCTCAGCGTTTAACAGGCTCTCATTATAAAACGGATCCTTTCTGGTGTTTAAATACGCAGCGATTACCTGGGGCTCATCAAGATGCATGAGTTGTCTAATATCAATCTTTATTTGTCATGGGCTTGTAATCATAAATGTGTTCACTGCTGGGTAGAAGGCAGCCCTGATAATGTAGAACATTTAGAAGCGGATATATGTATTGACTTATTATCAAAAGCGCTTCCGTTGGGCCTAAGGCGTATTAAAATAACCGGTGGTGAACCTTTTGTTTTTATGAATTCCGTTGAAACAATTCTTGATTGGTGTCACGAACATGAAGTAAGCGCAGCAATGGAAAGCAACGGAACTTTGCTGACAGAAGCGTTTATTAACCGGTATCTGCTAAATAAGCAGGTAAATTTATCCGTAAGCCTAAACGGGTACGACGCAAAAAGCCATGATGATTTTGTCAATTATAAAGGCTCTTTCGATAAAGTAATATCAAGTCTTAATATGCTGCGAAAAAAAGGAGTTGCGATTGAAATTATTACATCAATTTATAAAGAGAATATTTATGGGCTTGAAGAGACGATAAAGTTATGTGTAAAATATAATCCATCAATGATAAAAATAAACCCTATTATTAGTATTGGGAGAGGCGACGTTCTTTTGCAGGAACATAAGATTTTAGATTTTGTGGATATTAAAGCGTTATCCGTTAAAGTAGATGAATACGCAGAATGTTACAAGACAAAGATATTTCTCCATGTGCCGCCTGCAGTAAGAAGTTTTAACGCATTGAAATGTTTTGGAGCGGGAACGTGTTCTTACCTAAATATGCTAAGCCTGCTGCCTGATAAATCCTTAGCGTTGTGTGGATATGGCGGGGTTAACAGAGAAATGGTATGGGGCACATACAATAAAGAGTTTGAATTGAAGACATTCTGGGAAAACAATACGGCCATAAACGCGATGAGGAACGCAAAGCATATAGATGGCGTTTGCGGGCAGTGTATCCATCAGAAAGTATGCCGAGGTGAATGTAAAGCAATCGCGGTTAATCACTTTAATAGATGGGATGCGCCAAGCCCATTCTGCCAGGAGTTGTTTGATAGAGGTAATTTTCCCCGTACCAGACTATTAAAAGCGTAAGAAAATCATTTTTTATAGGAAGGAGCAAGCTAGAATTATGAAAATCAGGGCAAAAATTTCCGATATTCTTCAGAAAACGAGACATATCGCCTCTGAGACAAAAGACGTATTTTCACTTGTCTGGCACGTATCGCCGTTCTGGATTATCTGGACTTGTTTTTTCCATTTTTATGAAGGCATACATCCTATTTTATTTAGTAATTATGGTACAAAATTGATGGTCGATTCCGTTACGGCCTCTATCGCCCAGCGTTCCATACACGAATCGGTTTTCTTCGCTCTCGTGTTTATTACCGCTGGCAGTATCGGATTTCACCTGGTACTGACGATAAAAAGATATATCGACTTTATTGCTATTGATAGGATAAACGCGCACATCAATTCAAAAATAATGGAAAAGATAGCGCAAAAGCCTTATTTCCATTTTGAACTGCCGGATGAAATGGATAAAATTGACCGCGTCCGGGGGCAAGGAAGCCAAAAGTGCATACAGCGGATAAGCGGAACCTCATGGCTGTTGTTTCAAAATTTAGTATTCGGCATCGGGACGGTGGTTATCATGCTCCAGGTTTCCTGGATAATCTGCGTTCTCTTTGCCGTTATTGGCGTTGTGCAGTATAAAATGAATATCATCATGGCCCGATATAATTGGCTGAATGACGCCAGGCTGATGAATACCCGAAGGCGGCTGGATTATTTTTTCCGTATCGCCGTTACCGTTCTCTTTGCCAAGGAAATTAAAATATTCGGCATCGCGGGCTGGATCAAGAAACGCTATGATGAATTGTGTAAAAAATACAACATCGGGCATAAAAAATATATTAAAAAAGCTATACCGCTTGGTTTCGGATCCTCTGTGGGACATGTTTTGCTTAATATCATCAGCCTTTATATCATAATAACCAAGGGGCTTGCCAACGGCTGGTCGGTGGGGACGGTGTTGTTTTATACCACCAACCTATCCATGTTCAGCTCTTTCATCGAATCGATAACCAGCAGCCTTGAGGACATCTATGGCAGCGGATTATATACCAGCGATTTGCGTAATCTGCTGGTGGAAAAATATGATGAAAACCCCGCAGTTGTATCTATCCATGGCGGGTTCAAAAATATATCGGTAGAAAACGTGTCTTTTACCTATCCAGGCACTTCCCGGCAGGTTCTGTACGATGTCAATGTGAGCATCGAACACGGGGAAAGCGTGTGTGTGGTGGGCCGGAATGGCATGGGGAAGTCAACATTGGTCAAGCTGCTTATGGGGCTTTATACCCCGGACTCCGGTTCCATCAGCATCGATGGAAAAAACATTGCCCTGCTCCGCAAAGAAGGGATACAATACGCATCGGCAACTTTCCAGGATTACGCTAAATACGCATTGACGCTGAAAGAAAACGTCTGCCTTGACCAGGATATTCCTGATGATGAAGTAATGGCGCTGCTCAAAGAGGCGGATATGTCTGAAAAGGAAATAGCGGCGCTGCCTCATGGTCTGCATACTTACTTGAACCGGGAGTTTGACGAAGATGGCGTGCAGTTGTCCGAGGGGCAATGGCAGCGGGTGGCGGTAGCGCGGGCGTTGTGCCGAGACACGCCGCTGGTGATTCTTGACGAGCCGACCTCAAATCTTGACCCGGTATCGGAAGAAAATATTTACAATATTATCAACGCCCACCATGGCTCAAAAACGGTTATTATGGTATCCCATCGCCTTTCCGGCGCGGCGCGGGCGGATAAAATCATCGTGGTTGATAATGGCGGCATTGCCGGAGTTGGAACACACGCTGAACTAATGGAAACTTGCGAAATCTACAGAACAATGTTTACCGTGCAGGCAAGACGCTACCAATAAAATTAACGAGGCTGTTGTAAAACGCTTGTTCGTTTTCAACAGCCTCTCACTTCTTTACGAAAGTCTGGCGATATACCCCTGGTACTGGGGCAGCCACTGGGCCTCCGCCTTGAGCATCTCGTCAGCCATGGCCCAGACCTCAGGCGGGCTGCACACCGCCCCGGTCAGGGGGTCTAGGAGCATGGCCTGTTTGAGGAGCAGGGGATCGGCGTGAACCGCCGCCTCCACCGCCAGGCGCTGGACGCTGACGCTCTGGTTACAGATCGCCGCCGCCCCCAGGGGGAGATCGCCTACCACGGGCATGGAAACGCCGTTGCCGTCCACGTATCCCGGGGCTTCCACCACGCAGTCCGGCGGCAGGTTGGTGATGATCCCGCCGTTGATCACGTTGAAGTGCCCCCGGTAGACCCGGCCCGTCTCCAGTCCTTCGATAATGTAGGAACCGTGCTCAGTGCCCCGGTGTTCGTATTTCCAGGGGTTCGATGTTTCCAACTCCCGGGCCTCTTTCTCAAAATTCGCCCGGGCCTCCCGGCAGTGGCGCAGATAGCCGCCGGGTTCGCCGTTGATCCAGCTTGACCTTTCTATCCATTGCTCTATCTCGCCGGGCCGCTTGCGGTACCAGGCCAGGTATTCGGAAAGATGGCCGTTGCTTTCGGTGCTGTAGAGGCCGAACTTTTCCAGGATGTCGATGCGGACTTTTTCTTCCTTGCTGTAGCGGGGGTGTTTTTTGAAGCCCTCCAGGAGCTTATCCCGCATATCCACGCCCTTATGCTTCACCTGGACGTACCAGGTCTGATGGTTGATCCCCGCGCAGACGATGTCCACCTCCTCCTGGGGAAGGCCCAGTACCGCGGCGATTTGCCGGTGGCCGCCGTGTACGCCGTGACAGAGCCCCAGGGTCTGTACGCCGCCGTAGGTGTTGGCGGCCCAGGTGTTCATGGCGTTGGGGTTCATGTAGTTGAGGAAGAGCGCCCCCGGTTCGGCCAGTTCCTTAATATCCTTGCAGATGTCCAGCACCACCGGGATAGTCCGCTGGCCGTACATGATGCCCCCGGCGCAGAGGGTGTCCCCTACGCACTGGTTCACCCCGTACTTCATGGGGATCTCCACGTCCAGGGCGAAGGCCTCAAGGCCGCCGATCCGGGCTGTGGCGATGATGTACTTGGCCCCCCGGATCGCCTCCCGCCGGTCTGTCGTTTTGGTCAGCCGGGCGGCGTCCAGGCCGTTGGCCGCTATGTCCCGCTTGAGCACCTTGTAGATAAGATCGAGGTTGTGGGCGTCGATGTCCATGAGGCAAATCTCGCTGTCCCGCAGTTCGGGAACCATGAGAATGTCCTTGGTGAGTTGGCGGGTAAAGCCGACACTCCCCGCGCCGATAAAACATACTTTCATTGGTCACTCCTTTATCTTTAATCAACAACTTCGCCCTAAAGGGCGGAGATTCTTTCATAAGTGATAGTATAACTCCTCATTTTACCATTGTCCGGAGGCCCTGTAAAGTGATACAATTTTTTCAACCCCAAATGTGGGCATGAATCCCAATAAGAAGGCAGGAATTATGAAAGCGGCGGTAGTGTACTATTCATACGATGGAAATTGCGCTCGTATCGCGGAGTGGATCCAGGCGGAGACGCGGGCGGATCTTGTCGCGTTAGAGACTGCAGACGAAAAACGGCGGACAGGGTTGGCTAAATACGCATGGGGTGGCGCTCAAGTGTTTATGAAAAAGAAGCCGCCCCTTAAACCGTATCACTTTGACGACGCTTCTTATGATCTTGTCATCCTGGGCGCTCCCGTCTGGGCCGGCGCTCCGGCGCCCCCGCTGGAAACGTTTATCTCCGAAACCCGGCTTTCGGGCAAGCGGCTCGCCTTCTTCTGCTGCCACCGGGGCGGTATGGGAAACGCCCTAGAAAAAATGCGGACGCTGCTGCCGGGAAACACCTTCGCCGGCAGTATCGATTTTCTCAACCCCTTAACGGCGGATGCAGAAGAAACAAAGCGAAAGCTCGTTGGCTGGCTTAAAACGCTGATAGCGGACTAAGCTTAGTTCGATGAATTCTCAAGGAAATTGAGCTAAACTTCAGATTGGGTATATCTGCGGGTTATACCTGGAGGAAAAAGGATGGATAAGAACACTATTATTGAACGGGCGCGGGAATATACCGCACGGGAACGGGATCCGGCGTTTAAGGCGGAAGTGGAAAAGCTCCTTGACGCCGAGGATTGGAAGGAACTGGAAGACCGGTTTTACCAAAACCTGGAATTCGGTACTGGAGGCCTCCGGGGGGTCATCGGCGGCGGGTATAACCGCATGAATACCCTGGTGGTAAAGAGCGCCACCCAGGGCTTGGCAACTTACCTAATCAAAGCATTTCCCCAAAAGAAGGGACTTTCCGCGGTGATCGCCTACGACAGCCGCCGCTATTCCGCGCAGTTTGCCGAGGCCGCGGCGCTGATTTTTGCCGCCAACGGGATCAAGACCTACCTCTTCTCCTCCCTGCGCCCCACGCCGGAGCTTTCCTTCGCCATCAGAACCCTGGGCGCCGATACGGGGATCGTGGTCACCGCCAGCCATAACCCGCCCCAGTACAACGGCTACAAGGCCTACTGGAACGACGGCGCCCAGGTCATCGCCCCCCACGACAAGGGGATCATACAAGAAGTGAATCAGGTGGCCGAAATCAAGGAGATCTCCCGGGACGAGGCCCTTGCCAAGGGGCTTTTGGAGATCATCGATAAAACGATAGACGAGCCCTATCAGGCAATGGTACGGAGCCGTCTCTTCCGGCCCGATCTTATCAAGGCCCGGGGCGGGGAGGTGAAGATCGTCTACAGCCCCCTCCACGGCACCGGGGCCCTCCACGTGGAGGCGGTTCTGGGGAGCCTGGGCCTCAAGGTGATCACCGTGCCGGAACAACGGGAAGGAAATGGGGAGTTCCCCACCGTGTCCTACCCCAACCCGGAAGAAGCCGCTGCCCTGGAACTGGCCCTGAAGCTGGGGAAAAAGGAGCAGGCCGACGTGGTGATGGCCACCGATCCCGACGCCGACCGCCTGGGGATCGCCGTTCCCGCGAAATCCCCCGCCCCGGATGGTTCCCCCGCGTTTACGCTCCTTACGGGGAACCAGTTGGGGGTCTTGCTGGCGGACTACATCTTCCTCTCCCTCAAGGAAACGGGAAAGCTGCCGGCCAAACCCGCCATGGTCAACTCCATTGTGACTACCGGGATGCAGAAACGGGTGGCCGAATCCTATGGCGGCGAGTGCTTTGAGTGCCTTACGGGCTTCAAGTGGATAGCCAGTGTGATGCGCCGCTGGGAACAGGGCGAGGCGGGGGCCCGGAATTTCGTGTTCGGCGCGGAAGAGAGCTACGGCTACCTGGTGGAGCCGGAAGTCCGGGACAAAGACGGGGTTTCCGCCGCGGCCTTGACCGCCGAAATGACCCTCTACTGGCGCAGTAAAGGCAAGAGCCTCCTGGATCGGCTGGACGAACTCTATATCGTCCACGGCTACTGGCAGGAATTGGGCATCTCCAAGTACTTCCAGGGCCCCGAAGGCCCCGGCGTGATGAAGGGCATCATGGAAGAATACCGGAAGAACCCGCCCAAAATCCTGGGGGGCATCACGGTGGAAAAAGTCCGGGACATCCAAGAATCGGTGTGGGTTTTCCCCTCCGCGCCGGGTAAGCGGGAGCCGGTGGATCTGCCCAAGAGCGACGTGCTCCAGTTCTACCTGGCGGACGGCACGGTGGTCAGCGCCCGGCCCAGCGGCACCGAGCCGAAGATCAAGTTCTACGCATCCTGCTGTGCGGACGCGAAAAACGGCGGACTCGCGGCGGCCAAAGCCGATGCCGCCCGGAAGCTGGAGGCTATCAAGAAAGACATCCGCGCCGTTATCGGCGATTGAGGGGCCATGATGAAACGAGCTTTATTACCGTTGCCGTTCCTGGCCGCGCTTCTCCTGGGGGGCTGTTCTATCAACAAGATGGCTATGCGGGCCGTATCTGACGCCCTGACCGGCCAGGGGAGCGGCGATGTCTTTACCGGCGACTCTGACCCGGAGCTGGTAGGAGACGCCCTTCCCTTCGCCATCAAGATGTACGAATCCCTGCTGTCGGCCAGCCCGGATCATCAGGGGCTTATCCTCACCACCGGTTCCCTCTTTGTGATGTACGCCAACGCCTTTGTGCAAAACCCGGCGGAATGTCTGCCCCAGGAACAATACGAGGAACGCTATGCCCAGATGGATCGGGCCAAACAATTCTACCTGCGGGGGGTAGCGATCCTTCATTCCGGGCTGGAGCGGAAATATCCCGGCTTCAAAGCCGCCACCGTGAAAGACGGAACCCTGGAACCGATCCTCAAAAAGTGTAAAAAAGAGGATGTGGGCATCCTGTACTGGACGGTCGCCGGAGAATTGGCCGCCTATTCCATCAACGTATTCGACTTTGATCTGGGGGCGCGGATCCCGGAACTCAGCGCCATGATAAAACGGGCTTATGAGCTCGATCCCGATTACGATACCGCCGCATTGGACGAATTCTACATCCTTTTTTACGCATCCCTACCCGAAGTCTTGGGCGGCGATAAGGAACTGGCGAAGCTCCATTACCAGCGGGCCCTGGAAAAAACCGGCGGCGCGTCCACCGGCGCTTACGTTTCCTATGCCCAATCGATCTGCATTCCCGCCCAGGATTACGACGTCTTTAAGGATAACCTGGAAAAGGCCCTGGCGGTGGATGTAAACGCCGACAAATCAAAGCGGCTGGTAAACATTCTTAACCAACGGAAGGCCCGTTTCCTTTTGGACACGGCCTACGATTACTTTTCTTTCCTTCCCGTTCCCGGTATGGACGGGGAAGATTATTAAAGAGGTATATACATGCGGAAACAGAAGATATTCTTGTTCATCGCCGTCTTTTTTTACGTTATCTCCTCTCCGGCGGATATTTTTGCCCAACGGGGCGGATCTTCGGGAGGAGCGCTGGAGATAAAACTCGCCTCGCCCCTGCCCAGGAATTCGCCCTGGGGCCAGACCCTGGATCGGATAGCTTCGGAATGGGCGCGGGTAACCAACAACGAAGTACGGCTCAGAATCCTGCACAACGGCCAGGAAGGAGGGGAAGCGCAGATGCTCGCATCGCTTTCCAGTAACAACATCCAGGCCGCGCTCTTCACTTCTTTCGGTCTTTCCACCATCTGCCCATCGATTTTGACCTTGAGCGTCCCCTTCTACATCAAAACCGACGCCCAACTAACGGCGGTTCTGCGGGAAGTAACGCCTATTATGGAAGACCAGGTAGCGAAAACCGATTTTTTTGTGGTCGCCTGGTCTAAAGTCGGCTGGGTAAACGTGTTTTCCAAAGATCCGGTATTTGTTCCCGACGATCTCAGGCGGATGCGAATCGCTACGAACAGTGAATCCAAGGATCTGAATACGGTTCTTAAAACCATGGGGTTCCAAATGGTAGAAGCCGAAATGAACGACGTGGGCACCAAGCTGATGAGCGGCGCCATCGCGGCTATTTACCAGAATCCCGCGGCGGTGGTGGCCTTCCAACTGCACCGTACCCTCAGAAACATGATGGCCACGCCCATAGCCCCCGC
>JAIRPG010000001.1 GCA_031257105.1 Treponema sp. | reverse complement strand
ACTTTTGTTTTGGATAATTCCGGTTTCTTTATCGAAATGGGATCACGGTTTAGCGCCCTTGATATTGATACCCAATGGCCCGGAACTCCCACCATAACAGCCGGATTTATCGTCTACCTCTGAGAAGAACTGTAAAAGAGAGCCGTCAGATAGGCAACGCCCCTGTTGACAAGTTTCCGAGATAGCTTGATCATTAAGAGAGAGCTTAAAAAGAGGTATCGTAAGGCTCATGTTTTACGAATGCCGTAAGGAGGCGTTATATGCTTATTGGTGTGGCTCCGGTTATTAGCCCGGAACTCTTAAACGTCCTATTCCGCATGGGACATGGGGACGAGTTGGTTCTGGCGGATGCTTTTTTTCCAGCCGATTCCTTCAATTCCCGGGTGATCCGGGCGGACGGTATCAGGATCCTCGCGCTGCTGGATGGAATTTTGAGTCTGATTAACCTGGATTCCTATGTTCCTTACCCGACGGCGATGATGGAGGCAAGTCCCGGCGATTCCTTGGATCCCGGTATAGAGGCTTCATACCAGGCCATGATAGAGCGGCGTTGGCCCGGAACTCCGGCGCCTGAACGGATTGAGCGGTTTGCCTTCTACGAGCGTACCAAAAAAGCCTACGCTGTGGTAATGACCGGAGAAACGGTAAAATATGGCAATCTCATTCTTAAAAAGGGTGTTATCCCGGTAAAAAACGTTTCCGCCTGAAGCGGCGTCTCATTTTTTGGAGGAATATATGGCAGATATAGAAAGTTTTGTGATGAATTCGCCGGTAAACCGGTTTCGAGGGGCCGTACCGAAGATAGGGATTCGGCCTACTATCGACGGGCGCCGCCGGGGAGTTCGTGAATCCCTGGAAGAAGTGACGATGGGCATGGCAAAAGCGGCGGCGAAGCTCATTACGGAGAATTTACGGCATCCCAATGGTCAGGCGGTTGAGTGCGTTATCGCCGACTCCACCATCGGCGGGGTGGCGGAGGCCGCCGCGTGTCAGGATAAATTCGGCAGGGAGAATGTGGCGGTCACCCTTACGGTAACGCCGTGCTGGTGCTACGGCTCTGAAACCATGGACATGGATCCCCTGACCATCAAGGCGGTCTGGGGATTCAACGGTACCGACCGGCCCGGCGCGGTATATCTGGCTGCGGTGTTGGCGGCCCATAGTCAAAAGGGGCTTCCCGCTTTTGGAATCTACGGCAGGGACGTGCAGGATCTTTCCGATCTAAAAAGCGCCGATACGTCCAACATCCCCGCCGATGTCAAAGATAAGATCCTCCAATTTGCCCGCGCCGCGCTGGCGGCGGCTTGGATGCGGGGCAAGAGCTACCTTTCGGTGGGTTCCGTCTCTATGGGTATCGCCGGTTCCATTAGCAACGCGGACTTCTTTCAAGAATACCTGGGGATGCGAAACGAATACGTCGATATGTCCGAGCTGATCCGCCGCCTTGACGAGAAGATCTACTCCGACGCCGAATATAAACGCGCCCTTGAATGGACGCTGGCTCACTGCAAAGAAGGTCCCGACAACAACCCCCAAGAAGAGCAGCACGACCGTAAACACAAGGATGAAGTGTGGAAGACCTGCGTCAAGATGGCCCTTATCGTCAGGGATTTAATGGTAGGGAACAGCGATCTCAAGCGGAAGGGCTTAATAGAAGAATCCCTGGGGCATAACGCCATCGCGGCGGGTTTCCAAGGCCAGCGCAACTGGACGGATCACTTCCCCAACGGGGATTTTATGGAGGTGATCCTGAACTCATCTTTTGATTGGAACGGGATTCGCGCTCCGTACATCGTTGCCACCGAGAACGATTGCCTGAACGGTACGGCTATGCTTTTTGGCCACCTCCTTACCGGTACCGCTCAGATCTTCGCCGATGTGCGTACCTATTGGAGCCCGGCGGCTATTGAGCGGGTTACCGGCTGGAAGCCCGAAGGGGGCGCCGCCGGGGGGCTTATCCATCTGATCAACTCAGGCGCCGCCGCCATGGATGGTACGGGTAAACAGCGAAAAGACGGTAAGCCCGCCATAAAGCCCTTTTGGGAGATCGGCGCGGAAGAAGCCGGCTCTTGCATGGACGCGGTAAGCTGGCGTTATGCCAGCCTGGGGTATTTCCGGGGCGGCGGTTACTCATCGGATTTTCTGACGGAAGGTGATATGCCTGTAACCATGAGCCGGATCAACCTGGTAAAGGGTATAGGCCCGGTACTCCAGCTTGCCGAGGGTTTCACCGTTACCATCCCCGAATGGGCGCATGATAAGCTTGACCTGCGGACGGATCCCACCTGGCCTACCACCTGGTTTGCTCCCCGGCTCACCGGAGAAGGCCCTTTCAAAGACGTATACTCGGTGATGGCCGCCTGGGGCGCTAACCATGGAGCTGTTTCGTACGGCCATATCGGCGCGGATCTTATCACCCTGGCGAGCATACTGCGGATTCCGGTATGTATGCACAATGTTGAATGTGGCAGGATCTACCGCCCCAGTTATTGGAACAGCTTCGGTATGGACGGTGAAGGCGCGGATTATCGAGCCTGCGCCGCGCTGGGGCCGTTGTATAAATAGCGGTCTCGAAATTGTATGGCGCTTAACTGCGGTATTGTGGGCCTCCCCAACGTGGGAAAATCCACCATTTTTTCAGCCTTAAGCGGCGCTCAGGCGGAGGCGGCGAACTATCCCTTCTGCACTATCAACCCCAACGTGGGCATAGTGAGCGTTCCCGACGAACGGCTGGATAAACTACGGGCGATCTTCAAGCCGGAACGGACCATTCCCGCAGTGGTGGAATTTGTGGACATTGCGGGCCTGGTAAAAGGCGCTTCAAAGGGCGAAGGTTTAGGCAACCAATTCCTCTCCCACATACGGGAGGTATCCGTCTACATCCAGGTAGTACGCTGTTTCGACAACCCCGATATTATCCATGTAGAAAACCGGATCGATCCCGCCGAGGATATAGAAACCATCAACATCGAACTGGCCTTGGCGGATCTGGAAACGCTGGCAAAGCGCCGGGAGCGGGCTGAGCGGGCGCTTCGGGTTCAGTCCAAGGCGGATCAGAAAACCGCCGAAACCGTTCTATCCGCGCTGGCAAAAATCGGCGCCGCCCTGGAGCAAGGGAAGAGCGCTCGCTCTGTTCCTCTCAACGATGACGAGCGGGAAGCGGTATACGATTGTCACTTTATCACCATGAAACCGCAGCTTTATGTTTGCAACACCGATGAGGAAGGAATGAAAGCCCTGGCTTCGGGCGTGGCGAGCCCCTATATCCAGGCGGTGCGGAACCGGGCTTCGGCGGAGGGTTCCGAGGCCGTCGTTATCTGCGGCAAGTTCGAGTCTGAGTTAGGGGACATCGACGATCCGGAAGAAAAGGCGGCCTTTATGTCCGAATTGGGCATGAAGGAGCCGGGTTTGAGCGCGTTGATCCATGCGGTCTACCGTCTTTTGGGCTTGAGAACCTTTTTTACCGCCGGGGCCGATGAATGTCGGGCTTGGACCATCTTTGCGGGGGATACCGCGCCTCGAGCCGCCGGAGTGATCCATACGGATTTTGAGAAAGGTTTTATCAAAGCGGAAGTCTATTCCTGCGGCGACATCTTTCAATACGGCGCCGAGGCCAGGATCAAAGAGGCCGGCAAATACCGGGTGGAGGGGAAAGAATACATTGTCCAAGATGGCGATGTGATGTTCTTCAAATTTAACGTGTAGCTGAAACAGCCCGTACGTTTTGTGACGGGATAAGGATGAGTGTATGGATGTAGAACCTTCGATACTACAGCGGTATTCTCTTTTCGGCGGTCTTTTGGAAGAGCAGATCAATGCTATTCTGCTTTTAATGGAAGAAGAAACCTATGCGGCTGGAGAAGCCATTATTACCGAAGGGGCTCCCAACGACCGGATTCGTTTTATCCTGGAAGGCCGTGTGGCGATAATTAAAAAAAATCTTGTTCTATCTGAATTCGAGGTAGGGGATGAATTCGGAGAGATGGAAGTGCTGGAAATTATGCCTTCGGCGGCGACAATCCGGGCGCTCGTCAATACCCGTGTTATCTCCATTTCTAACCGCAACCTGCGGCAGATATACAAAAATGATATTAAATCTTTTTCCCTGGTTATTATGAACCTGGCCCGGGATCTTTCCCGGCGGCTGCGGCGGATGGACGATGTTGTTACCTCAAATACCCCGCCGTCAATGCAGGCGGCGGGGCCGGCCTCTCAGCGCCAGTAATCCCTTTCCAGGCGGAGGGCCTTCCCGGCCTTGAGGCTCAGGGTTTTTACCACCCCGGCATACCCTACCGCCGCCTCGCCGTCCAGGGCGGGGAAGAACTCGGCCTGTTGCAGAACGCCGTCCTTCCAGGCCAGATCGACCGTCACGTTTCCCCGCATCTTGAGGCCCTTCACCTGGCCTGAATGCCAGACCTTCGGCAGGGCAGGGAGGAGCAGGGTCCGCCGGGGGCCGCTCTGGAGCAGGGCCTGGGCGATAGCCGCGATCCCGCCGAAGTTGCCGTCAATCTGGAAGGGCGGATGGTTGTCAAAGAGGTTGTCCAGGGT
>JAIRPG010000081.1 GCA_031257105.1 Treponema sp. | reverse complement strand
CTCTTTCAAGACCTTTTTGCGAGGAAGGATTTCTGTAATATCGCAAACCTTCCCGAAACCACCGCCCTCTTTGAGCGATCCAGCAGGATGAGCCGCGCCGCCTTCGCCACCCATATCGAAAAAAAAGACCCCAACGCCTACCCGGTAAATATCGAGAACGGCACGGAGATAGGCGATATATCAGAAGCCTATTTCTGGTCGGTTATCGCGGGCACCAGGTCTATTAACGAGTGGGATCAGTATATCGCCGGCCTAAAAGCCGCCGGGCTTGATCAGATAATAGACGAACTCAAAACCGTGTACGACAAGCAGAAACAGGAACAGCAGGCTTACATGGCGGCCTTGAAGAACTAGGGGGAATGATATGAGTGTAATTTTAAAGAACGCTGTTCCGCTCCCCAACATTCCGTGGGAGGAGCGGCCCAAGGAAGGACGTCATGAGGTGCTTTGGCGTTTCTCGAAGAACCCGGTGATCCCGCGCAACCTTACCAAAACGTCGAACAGCATTTTCAACAGCGCCGTTGTGCCGTTCAATGGTGAATTTGCGGGCGTTTTTCGCTGCGACGATACGGCGCGCAGGATGAATATTTTCGCGGGCCGCAGCAAGGACGGGCTTTCGTGGAAAATCGAGGACGATCCCATTGCTTTTATCAAGACAGACCCGGATCTGCCGGACTCGGACTACAAGTACGATCCCAGGGTTGTGTACCTCGATGGGCGCTACTATATCATCTGGTGTAATGGGTACCATGGTCCTTGTATCGGCTTGGGTTACACGGAGGATTTCAAGAAGTTCTACCAAATGGAATGTGCCACCATGCCTTTCAACCGCAACGGCGTCCTGTTCCCGCGCAAGATCGGAAATAACTACGCCATGTACAGCCGCCCCAGCGATTCAGGTCATACGCCTTTCGGGGATATTATCTATTCCGAAAGTCCTGACCTGCTCTATTGGGGCAAACACCGGCATGTGATGAGGCCCCTGGGGGGTTGGCAGAGCACAAAAATAGGCGCGGGGCCGGCGCCTATAGAAACCAGCGAAGGCTGGCTCCTGTTCTATCACGGGGTTCTGACAAGCTGCAACGGCTTCGTGTACTCTTTCGGCGCGGCGCTGCTCGATTTGGACAAACCCTGGAAAGTAATCGCCCGTGGAGCGCCTTACCTGCTTTCGCCCCAGGCGATTTACGAACTTGCCGGCGACGTACCGAATGTTACCTTCCCCTGTACCTCGCTGGTAGACGGAGATACCGGCAGGCTGGCGATCTACTACGGCTGCGCGGACACGGTAACCGGCCTGGCCTTTGGTTATGTCGATGAAGTCGTGGATTTTGTCAAACGAAACAAGGGTGAATTATGAGGGCTGGCTGGCTCTGGTTACATGTTACCGGCTGAAAAAGGTAAGATAAGGCGGGGCGACGCCCCGATGTTTGCGTAAACGCCCCCCGGAGCTACCCGTCCAAAACGCTTCGCCCGCTTTCCTTACCATCTTTACTATAGCCTCTTTTCCCTGCCCTATCAAGCGTTTTACCCGAAAACCCGGCAGTTTCCGCTCACCGTGTCCGGTAGGAACGCTCGCCGTTGATAACCGCCCGAATCTCGGCTTCCACATCCTCCACCGGGGTATCGACGGCTCTTTGCAAAAAGCGGCTGAAGGGAGTCGAACCCTCGTCTCCAGCTTGGAAGGCTGGGGTAATAGCCGTTATACGACAGCCGCAATGTATGAGAGTATATAGAGGAGAAGAGACATTGTCAATGCGGCGGCGGCGGGAAAATAAAAATCGCCGGCTGTTTTGTCCGGCTTAGAACGCTTGACAACATTGATGTTTCTATATAAAGATACATCAGAAGAGGTACATAGTGAACCATAGCGATAAAACCAGCGGCCTGGAAGCTGACCGCATTGATACATCGGCAAAGGACTACGGGATGATCCCGGTCTGGAAAACCCTTCCGCAGGGGGAGAAATCTCCGGTGGAAGTCTTCAAAGTCCTCAAAAACTTAAGCCGCCAGTGCTTCATTCTGGAAAGCTTGGAAGACGCCAAGCGCTGGGGCCGCTATACCTTTCTGGGTTACGATCCGAAGCTGGAGATCTCTTGTCTCAACGGAACCCTTACCATCAAGAACGGCGTTCGGCTGACCATCGACTCAAGCGATCCGGGAGCCTATGTCCGGCGGATAATCGAAGAGAACCGGAGTCCCCGGCTGCCTGAACTGCCCCCCTATGCCGGCGGGCTGGTGGGCTACTTTTCCTACGACTATGTAAAGTACGGCGAACCGGCCCTTAACTTAGACGCCGAAGGGCCGGAGCATTTTAAGGACATGGATCTGATGCTTTTTGACAAGGTTATCGCCTGGGATCACCTGCGGAAGGAGATCATCCTCATCATCAATATCAGAACCGACCACCTGGAAGAGAACCGCAACCGCGCTAAAAGCGAACTGGATTATATGACCAGCCTTATCGAGGGCGGTACGCCCGCAGACATACCGGCCCCGAGGCTCTGTTCCGCTTTCCGGCCTCTGTTTGATAAAGATCACTACTGCAAGATGGTAGAAAAGGCTAAACGCTATATCAGAGAAGGGGATATTTTCCAGGTAGTCCTCTCCAACCAGTTGGAGGCGGAGATCGAGGGGAGCTTGTTTGAAACCTACCGCCGGCTGCGGGACATCAACCCTTCGCCCTATATGTTTTTCTTTTCTAGTGACGACATCGAGATCGCCGGGGCCTCCCCGGAAACCCTGGTTAGACTGGAAGACGGGGAGCTCTTCACCTTCCCCCTCGCGGGCACCCGGAAACGGGGGGCTACGGCGGAGGAAGACGCCGCTCTGGAACGGGAACTGCTGGCAGACCCCAAAGAACTGGCGGAGCACCTTATGCTGGTGGATTTGGGACGGAACGACCTGGGTAGGATCAGTGAGTTCGGTTCTGTGGAGGTAGAAAAATACCTTTCGATAGAACGGTTCTCCCACGTGATGCATATCGGCTCCACGGTAAAGTCCCGCATCAGGCGGGATCTGGGAGCTCTGGATGCGGTGAAGGCGGTACTCCCCGCAGGGACATTATCCGGGGCGCCCAAGATTCGGGCCTGCGAGATTATCAACGAGTTGGAGGGCCGCAAGCGCGGGATCTACGGCGGGGCTATCGGCTACATCGCCTTTACCGGCGATCTAGACGCCTGCATCGCCATCCGCATTGCGTACAAAAAGGACGGCAAGGTCTTTATCCGTTCAGGCGCGGGTATCGTGGCGGACAGCGTACCGGAAAAGGAATACCAGGAATGTGAAAACAAAATGCGGGCGGTACGAATCGCCCTTCAAGACGGCGGTAAGGGAGGCGCGTCATGATTCTGCTCATCGACAACTATGATAGTTTTTCCTACAATCTGTACCAACTCATCGGCTCTCTGGATGCGGATATCCGGGTGGCGCGGAACGACCTGATCAGTCTTTCGGAGATCGTGGTGATGAATCCCAGCCGTATCGTCCTATCCCCCGGGCCGGGCCGGCCTGCGGACGCCGGTATCTGCGAAGAACTTATCGCCGCCTTTGCCGGGAAGATCCCGATCTTGGGAGTCTGCCTTGGGCACCAGGCGATCTGCGAGGCATTTGGCGCCGCCATCACCTACGCCCGGGAACCGGTACATGGGCGAGCATCGGCGGTAACGCTCGACCAGAACTCCCCGCTCTTCGCGGGCCTCCCCCCGGTGATTCAAGCGGGCCGCTACCATTCCCTCGCCGCCGATCCGAAAACGATGCCGGACACGCTGGCGGTTACCGCCCGCACGGAAGACGGCGAAATAATGGCGGTGAGCCACCGGGAATACCCGATTTACGGCCTCCAGTTCCACCCCGAATCGATCCTTACCCCTGAAGGAAGGAAGATTGTGGAAAACTTTCTGGCCATCAAACAGAAATGACCGAGGCCGTCAAAGGACGGAGCACTTTGAGGGCCTCGGCGGCGTCAACCACCGGAGCTTCGCTGGAACCTTCGATGCTCACCCGGCCCCGGTAGCCCGCTGCGGTAAGCAGATCAAAAAATTCCCGGTAGTTTTCACCATCTCCCCGCCGGGGATACCGGCGTCCTTCCTTGGCGGCGATATGGATATGCGCCAAGGCCGGCCCCGCTTGGGTAACGATAGCGGCGGCTTCATCTTCCATCCGCATGTGGAAGTAGTCGATTATGAGCTTAATATAGTCTAGGGAAAGCTCCTGAACCAGCTTGAGACCGTCGGCGGCGGTGGTGATAAAGTTCGTTTCCGTCCGGTTCAGCGGTTCAACCGCTATCGTAATGCCCAGAGGTTTTACTACCTCATGGAGCTTGCAGAGCAAGGCTTTAAATTGCTCCCATGCTTTCTCGTGGGGGAAGCCGGAAGGAACGTTCCGCGCCCCGGAACTGCCCAGCACGATAACCTTGACCCCCAGTTCAGCAGCCCGCCCTGTGGCAAGGCGAAAATAGTTGATGGCTTCTTCGTGCCGCGCTTCCCCGCCGGTAAGACGGAATCCTCCGGGGAAGGAGACGTTACAAGCCTCCACCGGGAGCCCGCCTGAGCGAACTTTACCGAGCAGTTCACGGTAGGCCGCGTCCGCCAGCTCCGCGACCGATACCAGGGGGAATTCCAGGTAATCAAACCCCAATTCCGCGAACCGGGGGATCGCCTCCGGCCCATCGGCGTCCTGGAACGCCGATGAAAGGTTTATACAGCAGCCAATACGCATCATACCGGTTCTTTATCCAATCGCTTTTTTGAGCGCTTCTACCTTGTCGGTCTTTTCCCAGGGGAATTCGGCGCGGCCAAAGTGTCCATAAGAAGCGGTTTTTTGGTAGAGAGAACGCCGAAGATCCAGACCGGTGATGATCCCCGAAGGGGTAAGGTCAAAGACCTTCTTTACCGCTTCTTCTATGCGGTTCTCCGGGACGGTCGCTGTGCCAAAGGTATCCACCATCACGGAAACGGGGAAGGGGACGCCGATAGCGTAGGCAAGTTCCAGTTCACAGCGCTTGGCGAAACCGGCTGCCACGATGTTTTTGGCTACATAGCGGGCCATATAGGCGGCGGAACGGTCTACCTTCGTGGGATCTTTGCCGGAAAAAGCCCCGCCGCCGTGCCGTCCCATGCCGCCATAGGTATCGACGATGATCTTCCTGCCGGTAAGCCCGGTATCGCCAAAGGGGCCGCCTACCACAAAGCGGCCTGTTGGGTTGATGTAGTACTTCGTATTACGATCCAGAAGTCCGGTCTCCTCGAGAACCGGCTTGATGATCCGCTCAACCACCGTTTCTTTGATTTCTTTGTAGGAAACATCGTCATCATGCTGATGGGAAACCACCACCGCGTCTATTCTGACCGGCTTCCGTCCCTCGTACTCCACCGTTACCTGGCTCTTTGCATCGGGCCTGAGCCATTTGATAGACTTATTTTTCCGTAGTTCCGTAGCCCGCAGGAGGATCCGGTGGGCCAGCATGATGGGCATGGGCATAAGCTCCGCAGTTTCATCACAGGCAAATCCAAACATCATGCCTTGATCTCCCGCTCCCTGTTGGCCTTTGTACTCTTCAAGGCCGGTTCCAGAAACCCCTTGGCTAATGTCCGGAGACTGGCTGTGGATCATATCCAGAACCGCCATTGACTGAAAATCAAGGCCATAGGCAGGATCGGTATAGCCCACATTCCGTACTACTTCCCGCACTACATTCTGAAAATCCACAAAAGTCTGGGTAGTTATCTCGCCCCCTATCAATACCAAAGAGGT
The DNA here is from genome assembly GCA_031257105.1 of Treponema sp. Classification (GTDB taxonomy): domain Bacteria; phylum Spirochaetota; class Spirochaetia; order Treponematales; family Breznakiellaceae; genus JAIRPG01. The sequence goes on along the minus strand of JAIRPG010000081.1, from coordinate 12,137 downwards.
GGATGCAAAGGTTTCGCAGGCAACCCTACTTTGAGCATCGTCTTGCAAACAAGCGTCCAGAATAGCGTCTGAAATTTGATCGCAAAGTTTATCCGGATGACCTTCACCCACCGATTCGGAGGTAAAAAAATAACGTCGTTCTTCCATAATATACTCCTTCCGGTAATAGTCTAATGGGCCGGTTTAGCTTTGTACAGAGACAAGATCGCCTTACGATTCCGCCGTTTCCGCCGGCAGCGAAACAATCGCCGTTTCCAAGCGGCGTTCTTTTATCTCCGTCACCTTGATCACAAGGCCACATTCCTCAAGCTCCATCTTGCTGCCGTCATCAGGCACATGGCCGAGAAGATTGAACACAAAGCCGCCAAAGGTATCGTATTCCGTCCCCGGCGGCAGAGAAACGCCCAGCGCCCGTTCCACCCGATCCAGTGACGCGGAACCGCGGATAAGCCAATGCCGGGCGTCGAGTTTCTCGATAGCCGGACGATAGGGAACCGCCGTGCTATCATCATCCAGGCTGCCCACGATCTGCTCTAAAAGATCCGCCATTGTTACAATGCCGCTCATGCCGCCGTATTCGTCCAGAACAACGGCAAAATGATTCCGGCTCCGTTGCATATTTTTAAGGAGCACATCGCTCTTCACCGTTTCCGGAATAAAATTTGCCGACCTCACCGCCTGTTCCATGACGTTCTGTCTATGCCGGTCATTGAGCCGGAAGTAATCCCTAACGCTCAGCACCCCCACAATCTCATCGGAAGTATCACCGCAGATGGGGTAGAAACTGTGCCGGCCCTCCATGATAGTTTTTTCCCACGTTTCGTCGCTGTCTTTAAGCCTGAGCAGTTCCACGTTTATCCGGTGGGTCATTACCTCGGCGGCGTTTCTGTTGTCAAATTCAAAGACATTGTGAATGATCTCCTGTTCTCCGGCGTCTATGGCGCCCCGCTTGCTGCCCGCGTCCACCATCAGCCGGATCTCTTCTTCGGTGACCGCCTCATGCTCCGCCTCCGGGTCGATGCGGAAAACGCGGAGCAGGCCGTTAGTCGCCCTGGTGAGCAGCCACACGAGGGGAAAGAAAAGCTTCGAGATGGCGGCGATAAAACCCGCCATGGCAAACGCCAGGACTTCAGCTTTTTGCATGGCGATCCGTTTGGGTACCAGCTCCCCTAGCACCAGCGTTACGAAAGAGAGCAGCATCGTAATCGCCACCAGCGAGAACGCTTCCACCGTTGATCGGGGAAAGGCAAGACCGGCCCCTATGATCCTATCCGCGAGCAGCCCGGAAAAGCTTTCCGCCGCGAAGGCGCTGCCCAGAAAACCCGCCAGGGTGATCCCCACCTGAATAGTCGCCAGAAAACCCGCAGGCTGCTTCGTGAGGGCTAAAAGCCGCTTTGCCCGCTTATCTCCTCCGGCGGCGGATAGTTCCAACTTAGCGCTGTTTACCGAGAGCAGCGCGATTTCCGCGGAAGCGAAGATCGCGTTAACGAGGATAAGGCCGAATTGTAAGAGCAGCTTGCCTACCATACCACCTCAACGGAAGTTAAAACGTCACGTTGATGAACGGGCTCAAATAAAAATCGTTGAGCTTCCCATCGAACCGATTGGATATTTTCCATCCTCCCGTAAGAGAAAATTCTATCTGCGCCGGTACGAACGCGATTACGATCGTGGAAGCCGTCATACCCAGGCGGAACGCCGTGGACTGGACGAGCCGGTATCGGCTGTTATTCAGCAAATCCCCCTCGGCGGCAAGACTCCCCCCGTCGTCATAGAATGTTCCCCGCCACAGGAGGCTGCTGTAGAACCGGTTGAAGTACAGATGAGATAAGTTTCGCTGGATTTCGACCGAAAAGAGCTTAAACTCCGTCTCGGCGCCGCTGAGCCAGGATAGGTCTTTAAGCTTTGTGCCGGTGTACTCAACGGGAGCATAGGCGGCAAAGATAGCATTGTTAAAGGATTTGGATTTACCATGAATATCCATGCCGTCAGATTCCCAGACGCCGTAGAGCGAGAGCCGCAGGGGGAACACCGGCTCTAACGCGGCGCGGAACAACCCTTCGGCGCGGTAAATACCCCCCGGCAAGGCATAACGCCCGTACACGTTCAGCGCCGCGCCCCGGCCAAACAGTTCCCACGTATTACGGTACAAGCTGGAAAGCCCCAGCCCCAATCCGAAGCGGTACGCGGGTTCGTCGTATTGCCAGGTATATGCCGATTCGCCGTTTTTTGCATCCCGGGCGTTAAGCTGGACGCTAAAATCCGGAGAAACCGTGAATCGAAGCCGTTCACCGCCCACCCCCTGATTGAAAGAGGCGGCAAGGGAAAAGGAGGTAATCCGCTCCGGGCCGTCAACCAAAAGCCGGTCAACGTTATCGGTAACGTTCAGTTGGATGGGGAAGCCCAGGTTATAATTTGTCCAGACGAGTTGAAACGGGGCCATAAAAAGGTTCCAATCCCCGTACAGGGAGAGCTGTACGAAATTCGTCTGTGCAGGATCGGCCATCACCGAAAGAAGGCCCCATCCGTCAAAGCTGAATCCCGGCTCTTCTGTGCTCTCGCGTAGCAAGGGGAAAAAAGGCGCCCAGTACCGGAGCGGGTTCATATATTTGAAAGGAATGTAGGCTTTGCCGGCATTGACCGGCGTGGTGGAGACCGGAGGAGCGGCGTCCGCGGAATTGCCAAACGCCGCCGCCAGATCCGCGCTGTTCCAAGGTTCCAGGCGGAGGGGCGCCCTGATACCCGGCAGCGCGTCCGCCTCGCCGGGGTACCGCATCAGGACATCCCATGTGCTAAAAGCCCCCCGGTAGTAGATCCCGCCGCCGGCCAGTACGGGCAGGAAAACCCCGCCGGAAAAATCTCGTTCGGTAAAAACCGCTTCCAGGTTCTCCGGCAGCGTCCCGCCGGCAAGCCCGCGCAGATCGATAAGCCCCAGCTTGTACATCCGGTCGTCGTGATTAAAGCTCAAGAGAATCCGGCCCTCGGATACTCCAAGTCCCCGTATATACCGCCGGCGGGCGTCATCATCCTCCAGATCCGAAACCAGCGTATGGATTTCCTTCGTCTCGTACCGGTAAAGGCATAGTTCCCGGCTGCCTTGTTTGGCAGCGGAAAGGACGATCCAATGGTCGTCCAGCGCCGTCGGATTGGTGTAGACGAGTTCCTCGTTTCCCCGCAGGAGTACCTCCTCACCGCCGGAATCCGGGCGGTACACGATGTTGCCGTTGTGCAGGTTCGCGGTGAGCCCTATCACCCCATCGCGGAAGTACCGGCCCTTGAAGAGTCCCCGCCAGATCCTTCCGGTGGGTAACCCGCTCTGGGCGTTGTATTCGGTGACTACCGCGCGGGCCAGATACCCCGTGTAGCGCAGTGAAGATACCAGCAGGCGGCTGCCGTCCTCAGACGCCGCCAGGTCATAGGCGGCGCTGTCCACGGAAACCGCCGTTCTCACCTTGCCGGCGGCGGGATCGTAGGCCATCACCTTTTGGGAAACCTGATCGATAAAGAACACGCTGCCGCCCCCGGCGGTCATTGCCTTGATACGAATCTTTTGATCTAACCAGCCCCCGCTATAGATTCGGTCTTCGTTTTCTTCGATGTTTTCGATTCGCAAGGATTCCTTAAAATGATCCCACGCTTCCAGCAACGGAATTCCATAAATACGGGCAAAACTATAGTAGACGTCGTGATTGTAAAAGAAAAAAGACCCGTGAGTTTCCCGCCCCATGGCCTCCCAGAGCTGGGCGTACTTTTCCATACCGTAGGTTTTCTGCAAATAGGCCGAGAAGAGTCCGCCGTAATAGTAGTAGACATTCCCGCCGGGAGGCAGATCGTAGACCCCCGACGCTTGAAAAGGCGTATGAAAGCAGTTTTCGAGAATATCCTGGCGGAGGTATTCACGAATGAGGGGGTCATTGGCCCGCCCTGTCCCATCCAAGCTTTCAAAACTCACGGTGACTCCCTCTACCATAAAACCGGGAGCCGTCAACAAAATAGGCGAATACCAGTTGCCGAATATTTTTTTCATCACCCGGGCTCCCGGACTGGCGCTGTTTAGGGAGATTGCGTGGGTCAGCTCATGGATAAAGAGACCCTCCAGGGTATTGGTTTCGGTCCACCACTCGCTGTCCTTGGGCGTATCGAGGAGCACGATATGGGTATAAGGCAACGGGATGGTAAACCCATTAAAATCGTTTGTATGGGGAGAAATAGCCACCGGGATCCGTCTATCAACCGTGATTCCGAGGAGACCCGAAATCCGGTCGTATTGATAATCCGCAAAACCCGCCAGCGTCTTGGCGGTGGGCTCCGACTCCCGAGGGTAGATAATATCAAAGTGTTCGGTCCGGATGACCCGCAGCGCCGTGAACGGCTTAAAATACTGAGCCTGCGTTTCGGTTGCTCCCCAAAGTAAAAAGAAACAGACCAAAAAAAATTTTCCATACCGAACCAGAAGCATGATCTTCATAATAATGAACTGTACGCGCAAAGTACAAAACAGTCAAATATGACCCTCTACCCGCTGACGCTCACGCTTCAAGCATTAATCGTGAGCGCCCGTTACGGACAAGGCCAACTCCGCCGCCCTGACGATATTGCATAGGACGCTTATTCCCCGGTAGGATACGGAGAAAGGAGCCATCATGGGCGAATATGGAGAGGGGGCCGGCCAGTGGAAGCGGAGGCAGGACGCCCCGCACGGTCTGTACCGGAAAGAAGACGAGCATGATTCCTGCGGCATCGGGTTTGTCGCGGACATAAAAGGCCGGCCTTCCCACAGGATTCTCCGCCGGGGCCTGGAGGTTCTGGAGCGGATGGAGCACCGGGGCGCGGAAAGCGCGGATAACAAGACCGGTGACGGCGCGGGGGTACTCATGCAGATCCCCCACGGGTTCTACAAAAAGCTGTTCCCCAGCCTGCCTGACGCCGGTTCTTACGGCACGGGGCTGGTCTTTCTGCCCAGCGCCGCCGCTTCGCTTCGGGAGCGGATCGAGGAGATCGCCGCCGGTCTGGATCTGGCGGTATTCGCCTGGCGGGACGTGCCGGTCAACAACCGGGTTCTGGGCAGCATGGCGGCCTCCGCCGAGCCGGTGGTACAGCAGCTTTTCCTGACGCCCAAGGCAGCGCCGGTAAACGCGCCCGCAAAGCCGGGCGAACTGGTCACGGAAGTCTCTGACCTGGAATTCAAGCTCTACCTCTTCCGTAAGAAGCTGGAGAAGGCCGCGGCGCCGGTTTCGTGTTACTTTCCCTCCCTCTCGTCCCGAACCATCGTGTACAAGGGGATGCTCATGCCGGCCCAGCTTCGGGACTACTACCTCGATCTACAAGATGAGGATGTCAAGACCGCCGTGGCGCTGGTTCATTCCCGGTTTTCCACCAACACCTTCCCCGACTGGCCCCTGGCCCAGCCCTTCCGCATCGTGTCCCACAATGGGGAGATCAACACCATCAAGGGGAACCGGTTCTGGATGGCCGCCAGAGAAGCCCTCTTGAGCCACCCCCGGTTCGGCGCGGAGCTGCAAAACATCCTGCCGGCGCTGGAGCCGGATCGGAGCGATTCGGCCAGCTTTGACAACGCCCTGGAACTGTTGGTCATGTCGGGGCGCAGCCTTCCCCACGCGCTTATGATGCTCATCCCCGAATCCTGGAACGACAAGAACCCCATCCCACGGGAACTCAAGGCGTTCTACGAATACCACGCCTGCATGATGGAGCCCTGGGATGGCCCGGCTTCGATGGTGTTCTGCGATGGCCGTTACGTGGGCGGCACCTTAGACCGGAACGGCCTGCGCCCCTCCCGGTACACGGTCACCAAGGATGACGCTATCGTCATGGCTTCCGAAACGGGGGTACAGGAATTTGAGCCCGCCGAGGTTGCCTACAAGGGCAGGCTCCTTCCGGGGAAACTCCTGTTGGTGGATCTGGCCGAAGGCCGGATCATCCCCGACGCCGAGGTCAAGGCCGCGGTTTCTTCCCGGAAGCCCTACCTGGACTGGACGGCCAAAAACGTGATCACCCTGGAGCAGAACACGAACCCAAGCGCCGCCCTCATGGATGACGCCGCGGTACTCTTCATGGAGCGGGCTGCGGGCTACACCCGGGAAGACCGGGAGCGGCTCCTCCTCCCCATGGCGGAAACCGGCCAGGAGCCCACCAGCTCTATGGGAACCGACACTCCCCTGGCGGTGTTTTCCGGCAAGGCCCAGCGGGTCTACGCCTACTTCAAGCAGGTCTTTGCCCAGGTGACGAACCCCCCTATCGATTCCATCCGGGAAGACCTGGTGATGACCCTGACGAGCTTTGTGGGGCCCCAGGGCAACCTGCTGGAAGAGGCCGAGGCCCATTGCCGCCGGATCAAGGCGCTGAACCCCATTATGACGGGCGAAGACCTGGAGCGTCTGCGGGCCCTGGAAGGCGCGGGATTCGCCTCAACCACGCTGGACGCCACCTTTGCCGTGGAGGAAGGGGCGCAGCTTGAGCGGGCCCTGGATAGCCTTGTTGCCGGGGCGGTAAAAGCGGCGGAGGCGGGAATTGCCCTCATCATCCTTTCCGACCGGGCAGGGCTGGAGGTAAAGGCGGGGCGCTGCGCCATACCGGCGCTCCTGGCCGCCGGGGCGGTACACCACGGGCTCATCCGCGCCGGACTGCGGATGAAATCTTCTATTATAATAGAGTCCGCCGAGCCCAGGGAGATCATGCACTTTGCCCTGCTCTTCGGGTACGGGGCGGATCTGGTGGTTCCCTATGGAGCGCTGGAATCGCTGGCCCTGATTTGCCGGGGGCCCGATGGGGGCAGGGCGGGGAACTACGCCGAAGCCCGGGCCCACTACCTCAAGGGCCTGCAAAAAGCCATGCTCAAGGTTATCTCCAAGATGGGAACCAGCACCCTCCGCTCCTACCGGGGCGCTCAGATCTTCGAGGCCGTGGGCATCGGGCAGGCGGTGATCGACAAGTGCTTCCGGGGCACGGTGAGCCGTATCGGCGGGGTGGGTTTCGCGGAGCTTGAAGCGGAAGCCCTGACCCACTACCGCGCCGCCGTGGAGAGCGCCCGCCTTATGGCGGGACGCGGGGAGCCTTTGCCGGAAGACTACCTCCTTGCCGGAGGCGGCCAGTACCGGTGGCGGAAAGACGGGGAAAAGCACGCCTGGAACCCGGAGACTATCTACCTGCTCCAGTGGGCGGCCCGGAGCGGCGACTACGGCACGTTCAAGCAGTTTACCGCCGCCGCGGATGCTTTGAACCGGAGCCCCCACGTGATCCGGGGCCTTTTGGACTTTAGGCCCGCCGCCGCCATCCCCCTGGACGAGGTGGAGGGCGTTGAGGCCATTATGAAGCGCTTTACCACTGGGGCCATGTCCTTCGGTTCCATTTCCAAGGAAGCCCACGAGACCATTGCCGTGGCGATGAACTCCATCAAGGGCCGTTCCAATTCCGGCGAGGGCGGGGAGAACCCGGAGCGCTTTGCCGTCAGACCCGACGGAACCTGGGCGCGGAGCGCCATCAAGCAGGTGGCCTCCGGGCGCTTCGGCGTTACCAGCGAGTACCTGGCCAACGCCGCCGAATTGCAGATCAAGATGGCCCAGGGGGCCAAGCCCGGCGAAGGGGGCCAGCTTCCGGGGCACAAGGTAGACGCCAACATCGGCAAGACCCGGTACTCCACCCCCGGCGTCACCCTCATCAGCCCGCCGCCGCACCACGACATCTATTCAATAGAAGATTTGGCGGAGCTGATCTTTGACCTCAAGAACGCCAACCCCAAGGCGCGGATCAGCGTCAAGCTGGTGGCGGAAACCGGGGTAGGAACCATCGCCGCCGGGGTGGCCAAGGCCCATGCGGACAACATCCTCATCTCGGGCTACGACGGCGGCACCGGGGCCAGCCCCCAATCGAGCATACGCCACGCCGGCCTTCCCTGGGAGTTGGGCCTTGCGGAGACCCACCAGGTGCTGGTGCGGAACGGGCTGCGGGGCCGGGTGCGGCTCCAGACCGACGGCCAACTCAAGACCGGCAGGGACATCGTTATCGCCGGGATGCTGGGAGCCGAGGAATTCGGCTTCGGCACGGCAACCCTCATCGTCATGGGCTGCGTGATGATGCGTAAGTGCCACGAGAACACCTGCCCCATGGGAGTGGCCACCCAAGACCCCCAGCTCCGTAGGCGCTTTGCCGGTAAGAGTGAGCACCTGGTCACATATTTCCGCTTCCTTGCCCAGGAAGTGCGGGAGATCATGGCGTCCCTGGGGGTACGAACCTTCGACGAACTGGTTGGCCGCGCCGATCTCCTGGTGGAGCGGAAAGAGGGCCGGCCCTCCAAGATCGCGGGGGTGGATCTTTCGGCGCTGCTCGTCACGCCTGAAGGCCCCGCAGACATTCCCGGAGGCCGGGAACTCCACTGCGTCCAGGATCAGATCCACAAGATCGATCACGTGCTGGATCGCGCCCTCATCGAAAAGTGCTTTGCCGCCCTGGAAAAGAAGATCCCCACGGCGCTGGAAATGCCTGTCCGTAACACCGACCGGGCGGTGGGGGCCATGCTCTCCTACGAGGTGAGCCGCCGCTTTGGGGGCCAGGGGCTGCCGGAAAACTTTGTCACCGTGGACTTCAAGGGTTCGGCGGGGCAGAGCTTCGGCGCGTTTCTCGCCAAGGGCGTCACCTTCCGTCTGGCCGGGGATGCCAACGACTACCTGGGCAAGGGCCTCTCCGGGGGCCGCATCGTGGCGGCGCCTCCCGCAGGCTCCACCTTTAGAACCGAGGAAAACATCATCGTGGGAAACACGGCGCTCTACGGCGCGACTTCCGGGGAACTCTACGCCGCCGGGGTGGCGGGGGAGCGCTTCTGCGTGCGGAACTCCGGGGCCGTCGCCGTGGTGGAGGGTACGGGGGATCACTGCGCCGAGTACATGACCGGCGGGCAGGTGATCGTCCTGGGCAAGGTGGGCCGGAATTTTGCCGCCGGTATGAGCGGGGGCATCGCCTATGTGCTGGACAAGACCGGGGACTTCGAGTTCTTCCTCAACAAGGGCATGGTGGAGCTTTCGGGCCTGGAAAACGGGGAGGACGAGGCTTTTGTCCGGGACACGATTCGCAAGCACGTGTACTGGACCGGTTCAGCCTACGCCCAGGGTATCCTGGACGCCTGGGCCGAAAACCGGGCCCGGTTCATCAAGGTGCTGCCGGTGGAGTACAAGCGCGCCCTCCAGCAGATGAAGCTGGCCGAGCTGGATCAAAAGCTCTACGAGATCCGCGAGCGGGAAGAGATCGGGGTGAAGAGTTAGGGGAGCGGAGCCTGCTAGAGCAGATCGGTCCTGCCTGCAAGGGCGATCTGTTCTACGATTTCCTTGACCCGCTGGGTTTCCCCCTTTCGGGAGATCAGCGCCGTAGGAGGCTTACCGTTTTTGCCGGAACGAATGACCACGATGAGATCCTTAACTCCGCACAGGGCTACAGGAAGCTCGGAGTCTATAAAACAGTTGGATGTTCCCGTTTGATAGACCTCCCCACTGAGTGCGGAGCCGTTCAGCCGGGCATATTCATCCCAACTACCCACGTCGTACCAGTCAAACCCGGCGGCTACCATCACGGTTTGGCGGCATTTTTCGGCGATTGCGTAGTCAAAGGATATGCGCCGCGCCGCGCCGTAAGCTTCGGCTAAGCCCTTCCATGATGAGACAACCTTCGGCCCCGCGCCGGTAAAGGTATCTACGCCAGGAGCAAGAAGACCCGCAAAGGGCGACAGAACCTCCGGGGCGTTACGGTTGAATTCTTCCATAATAAACGAGGTAGAAAAGGCGAACATCCCAGAATTCCAGTAGAAGTTCCCGGCGGCGACCAGGGCCTCCGCCGCAGCTTTGTCCGGTTTTTCCCGAAAAGAGATTGCCCGGTAGGCTGCTGCTGAGGAATGCGCCTGAGTTACAAGCGGCGTGAGTTTTTCCGCAGCCTCTATGTAACCGTACCCTGTTTCGGGAGACCGGGGGGGAATACCAAAGACCACCAGGGCGTTTTGTGTACCGGCAATAGCGGCGGCAACAGCGGCGTCAGCCTTGAAAGCTTCCAGCGGCCCAATGATATGATCGCTGGTGAGTACCAGCATATTCCTTCCGCTTCCGGCATAGGCGATTCCACAGGCAATGGCCGGCGCGGTGTTCTTCGCCTCCGGTTCTGGAATAAGCACCATGCGGCGCTGTTCTTCGTCCGGAAAGGTGGCGGCGGCGGCAAGCGCATGGGGCATGTGGTCTGCCCCCGCAATGATGATCACCCGCCCCTTGGAGTTAGTTGAGGTTACCGCTAGAGCGCGTTCCAGCGCGGCGCTAAAGAAGCTGCCGGAACCGGCAAAACCCGCCGGAACCGGCAGAAACTGCTTGGGCAGCCGGCGGCAGCTGGCCGGCCAAAGACGAGTACCAGAACCGCCCGCAAGAATGACGCAATCATCAAACATGGCGCTATTCTAGATAGAACCGGCGCTTTTTACAAGTTAAAGACAAGCGGCGTCCTTCCGCTTGTATTATAATTACAGCAGTATATGCGTATTGTGATTGTGGGGGCCGGAATGGTCGGTTTCCAATTGGCAAAGCACCTTATCCAGGAAAAGCACGATGTTTCCATTATCGAGGCAAATGAGGAAGTAGCGCGGCACGCCTCCAACCGGATCGACTGCATGGTTATCCACGACGAGGGGAACAACATCAAGGCGCTGGAAGAGGCGGGTATCGCCAAGGCCGACGCCCTGGTCTGTGTGACCGATTCTGACGAGGTCAACATGATCATCTGCGGGCTGGTCGCTTCGCGTTACGGCGGCGCGGACGGCGGCGGCCTGCTGAAAATAGCGCGGGTGCGAAACGACGACTACCTGCACTTCAGCCGAACCGCCGGCGCCCCGCCGCCCGCCGGCGCCCCGCCGTCCAACGGCGGGAGATCGCCGCAGGGGGTGTCCGCTGTGCTGGGCATCGACCACTTTATCCACCCCAACCTTGAAGCGTCCCGCTCGATCATACGGGCCATTGAACACGGCGCCATCGGGCAGGTACTCTCGTTTTCAAACACGTCTTATGAAATGGGTTCCATTGACGTGGCCCGAGGCAGCGCGTTTGACGGCCTGGCGCTCAGGAATTACCGGAACCTGGTGACGGCGGAAAGCCTGGTAACCCTGGTGGAACGCGATGGGGAGCTGCTCATACCTTCCGGCGCGACGGTGCTGACGCCGGACGATCACGTGCATATCCTTGCCAACGGAAAGGATTTGCCCGGGGTCTTTACCCTGGCCGGCGGCGCGGAAAAGCCGCTCCGCAAAATCGGCATTGTGGGCGGCGGCAGACTCGGCGCGCTGATTGCCGAGGGCCTGCTCAACAAAAACGGCGAGGGCGGCGGCGTAAAGCCGCTTGCAAAGCGCCGGACACGCTTCCCGTTTCTTAAAACGCTTATCCCCAACAGCCTCCGCCGCGTGGTGATCATCGAGCAGGACTACCGGCTCTGCAAGGATCTGGCCGCCCGCTTTCCCGAAGCGTTGATCCTCAACGAGGACATCTCCGACGAGAGTTTTGTCAACGAGGAACAGCTTGACGACCTTGACCTGCTGGTGACCACCACCGCCAACCAGGAACTGAACATCATCACCGCGGTGTACCTTAAATCGCGGGGCATTGAGCGGACTATCGCCATAGTCACCGGTTCGGGCTATGCGGCAATGGCCCGGCAGATGGGCGTTGATGTGGTGATCCCGATGAAGTCGGTGGTAGTGGATTCGATCCTGTCGCACCTGATGGGCGGCAGGGTAAAAGAAGTACATCGCATGGGCGACGGCAGCGTGGACGTTATTGAGGTCGAGGTTTCCAAAGACGCGCCGGTGGTGAACAAGCCCATTGCCGAGTTCCGCCTGTCCGCGGGGGGGGTGTTGATGCTGGTGAACCGCGGCGGCGACTCGTTTATCCCGCGGGGCGGTTATATCTTTAGCGAAGGCGACCATATCGCGCTGATTGCCAAAACCGGCAGCCAGGCGGAAATAGAAAAATACTTCGGCGCGGATGAGTGAGCGCGGCCTGCGGTTATGACACGGAAACGGAATACAGCCCAAAAGCCCGACAGGGCCGTAAAAAAACGCCGGTTTTTCAAAATACCGTTCAAGCGCCGCAATGTGTGGGCAA
>JAIRPG010000075.1 GCA_031257105.1 Treponema sp. | reverse complement strand
GGGGCGCTGTCGTCGTGGTCATAGCGCCGTATCTCCCGCACGCTGTTGACGGGATCGTAGGCCATCAGTTCCGAAAGGAGGGACGTGAGTTCCAGATACAGGTCAAAGGGCGGGACATTTCCCGCGCCAAGCAGGGAGGAAAGTCGCTGTTCATAGACGTTCAGTGTTTTCAGCCGCAGCACCGTGTAGGCGTTATAGCCCGAAAGTTGTTCATTCTTGAAATTCAGTGAAACCAGGTCGTCCTGGGCCTTGTCCCGGCAGCGGCGAATGTCCGCGATAAGCCCCTCGATAAGCCCCCGAAGAGGGCTGCCAGAACCTAGGGTAATAGAGGGAGGGAAAAAATTCTCATTCACCTCCAGCGCCCGGCGGGTTTTATCGTGGCTTAGGACAGAAAGCCGCGCCAGCGGCAACAGGGTCATATCCTTGTTGTCGTCAAAATCGGTGGTAAGCCGGGCGTTCATCAGACGGGTGATAAGGGTGATTTCGTTATCCCCGGAATTTTCGTCTCTGGCACGCTGCTTATGGGGAATAAAACGCCGGTTTTCCGGCGCAGTGGTGTTTTCAACCAGATTCGCCTGTAGTTCCGACCACAGAGGCAGGGCGGCGTAGACCGTAATTTCGGCGGGGTTTTTATCCAGAATTTCGCCCAGGTCTAGAGGGGAGAGGAGGCAGTTACCGGGCATGGAGATGGCCGTTCCGTCCTTCATAATCGCGGAAAAGCGCTTAACCACTACCCGCGCCCCGGCCAGAGCATCGCCGTCAATTTCGAAGTCTACCAGCCCCCAGGGATACGGCAGGGAAAAAGCCCGGCCGCCGCTCAGATAATCCATAATTTGGCGCTGAAAATATTGAAAATGGTGGGGCTGGAGAAACTGCCCGTCGTTCCAGTGTAATAACTGCTCAAACCTCATTCCGCACTCCTCCTTGTCCTGACTTCAACCCACTGTTCGGATTCCTGGACTTTGTTCTTTTTTGATTTTGATGATTTGGAAAGCGGCTTTGAAAGGCGGACTATCTGTTTGGGTTCAACCAGAATATTGATTGTTCTGGCCAGTATATAACTCCGCCGCATTTTAACCAGAAGATACCGGGGATCGGCCTGGGGGGTCATGGATGGATCGTGGGGCAGGCTGGCGATAACCAGAACGCTGGAGGGGGCTTTACCCAGCCATGACTTCCAGACCGGAGCGCGGGAGGGCAGCACGAAACTGGCATCATCCTCCCGTGAGAAAAAACAGGTCTGGCTCTGCAACCGCTCCCGGAAGCCGCTGTTCGGGGCGAAGTATTTTTCCACCCCCGCCTGTTTTACTTCATCGGCCTCGCCGGCGGTTACCGCCGCGATGTCTACTTCGATAGTGGGGATTTCGTTGAAATAAGCCTGCAATTCCGGGGAAAAATCCATCCGCACTTTGTACTGGCTTACGCAGCCGGCGCAGATCATGCTCAGAACCGCAAGCACGGCTCCCTTCATAACGTTCTCCTCTGATATTTCATTCGCGCCTCCTGTCTTTATCTTATCAGATTGCGCTAGAAATTGCACTGTGCTTTTCATACTATCATTATCGGCAGGGAAGCGTCATTCATCCCGCTTTAGGGCACATCCCCTTCCGGTTTCCAGCGTTTGTAGGCCGGGGGCGGCGCGGCATCGGCGTTCCCGCCGGCGGACGGTTCAGGGGCGGCAGCGCCTTTTCCATTTTCGGCGGCGGGAGAAGGGGATGCCGCAGGATCCGTCTGCGCCGTTGGCGCTTGAGCGCCGGAACCGCCCCCGGCATTTGCCGAAGCAAATGCCGCATCCTCGTGGGGCGCTTTGCCCGCAGCAAGCGGCGCTTCCCAGTTGTCAGCGCCGGTAAGCACCTCAAAACCCAGCCGGAAGTATTCCTCATAGCGTTCCTTGACCTTGCGCGTCCCGCCCTGGTGCAGGGCGCAGAGCAGGAACACCTGGCAGAGCCCGTTGGCCGCCAGTCCCGGCGGGGTAGGTACGGGCTGTTCTCCCAGCGGCAGCAGGTCGCCGTATGCCCAAAAACTGCTCAACGACAGCAGCCCTGCCGGAGTATCCGGGCACTCGTTCCCGATGTCAAGGCACTTCTGGCTGTTTTCCGCGTCCGGGGCGGCCACCCAGCGGAAGACCGCGGCCAGGGCGTTGTCCCGCACCTTCTTTTCGTGTTCAGGCACCTTTGGCGGAATAACGGATTTAATCGTTTCCACGGTTTCCTTCTGTACCGCCGCCAGTTGCGCTTTGAGTTTAGCCGCCTCCTGAAAAATGGGGGAATTGGGGTCAATGGGATGTTCATCCTCGCCAATCCGTTCTCCCAGTTTTTTAATCAAGTCTAGGGGATGTATACCGTGAATAGATTTGAATTTCTGATAACCCGCTTCCAGTGCCTCGTCAAACACCTTAAGGATTCTCGGGTCAATTTGTTCCCGCGCCTTTTGTAGTTCCGCCTCAAGTTCGCCAACGTCGGCCTTTGCTTTAGCGATGAGCGCAGGGTTAGGCTCGGGAGGCTTTATTTTCGCAAAGTCCGGCACCTCAGGCTCCAGGCTCGCGCCTATATCCGCAATGTCCCGTTCCTCCGCCGGGTTTATCCGCAGTTCTTCCATCAGCGACAGCACACAGCGGTAGCCCCACCACACGGCCGCCCGGCGGTGCGCCGTATAAGCCATAAGTTCGCAGGCGCATTTGAAGCGTCCAACATCAGCGAACTTACCAATCATGGCTTCCGCGCCGGTCTCCCCCTTAAAAAGTTCTGCCAGGTCGGGGCGTATCTTGTAGCCTTCTTTTTCAATCACATCCGAAAGGGATGTGTACCGTATCAATACGAGGTGTTTGTTAAGCCAGTCCAGTTTATCCGCCATAATTTTCCCTGCCTTTCCTTCATTAAGTCATTTTAAGGCTCTTGGTCTCAATGTCCGCGGCCCCGGCTTTGGTACGGACGGCGGTCGCCCCGCCGTCCAGAGCGGTAGCCTCGCCGGTGGAAGCCGCCGCGTCAGTCCGGTTTGCCGAAAGGTCTCCGTCCTTGGCGGTAACTTCGTCTTTGCCCAAAGAGGCATCGGTATCTTTGGCGGTGGCTTCAACCTTGCTCATAGTCGTTTCATCTTGGGTTGGATGAAATTCTTTCTTGCCGGTGAGGCTTCGTTTTTCCATATCAGTAACCACAAGATTCATGACTATAGAGGCGGCAACACCGACAACCATGTATGCAAGCTCCGAGCCTGCTATTACCTCAACAACTTCTTCTATCGCTTCCTGTGTTTCCGTGTCCATTTTACGCTCCTATAATTCGTTCAGTTCCGGGTCAAGAATGGAATAGATTTTCATTCCCAAGGCGGTAAGGGGACGAGTCATTTTGACCACCGCTTGTCTCAAAGGGTATTTACCTCCGATTTTTGCTAATGCGCCAAGATCTATTCCGGCAAGGGGGGAGTTATACGTCTGTGCCTCAGTAGTATTGCTCTTAAAATCTTTTGCATTGATATAGAGTGCACCCCCTATCTGAAGATGGTCCGTAACATTAGTAGTGCTGTCGAATATCATATTCCCTTCCGTCTTCGTCTTCGCCGTGATAGCGGAAACAGCGCCCAACCCAAGTCCCGCTTCGGTAAGCGCCAACGCCGAGTAAATACTGTCTTTTATGTAACCCGCCGTAACACCTGGAATCTTCCAAGCGGGAATAGTAAGCGAAAGAACCGCCGCGACAGCCGCCGCTATTTGAGAAGCCAACTCAACCGCTCCAGCCAAAGCGCCCACAAAATCCTTATAACCGCTCTTCGTCGAAATTGTATTCTCTTGGTGAGCCATAAAACCACCTCTTACACAATCCATAACCGAAGGAAATACACCGCTTGCGCCGGATTCAATATCTTGTAGACTTTTCCCCACTAGCACACGTTCTTGTAATAACCCCGCTCCTATTGACATTACATTTAGTATTAAGTCCATTATTTGCATTTTATAATTCTTCCGGTAGATCTCTCCTGTAAAAGTTTCCAATTTTATATCAACGCCATTTACACGGGAAATACCCAAATTCGAACTAAAGCCCCCGCCAAATCTATCGCCCATGGAAACATCGTTAAGTCCGGTGATTTTAATATGGGGGCCGCTCATGGCGACACCATCGTAGGGTGTCAAGAGCAATAAAGTATCCCAAGTGCCGGTAAACGGAGTGCTTACCTTCATTGTTCTGAGCGTAATCCCCGTATCGTTTATGGTTATCGAAGAACGCCCCACCCTGAAGGTAATGGAAGTATCGGAACTGATGATAATATCGTGCTTTGTGTCGAGCGTGAAGTCCCCGGCTTTGGCTCTTTGAGCCAGTTCCTTATTGACAGCAATTTCCATGCGCTTGGCCTGTATTCCCTGATAGTTTGCCGCGCCGGTTTCGATGTCTCCTGTTGACCGAATCTTGATTCGGTCGATTTTGGGAATATCGGAATCAGTTTCGATGTAGTCCGCCGGCGTTCCGGTTTCCCATTTTGTTTTTTCATGGTAAAAACCAATCTCCGAATACTCATTTTCCTTTTCGGGAGTCTTTTTACCAGTCTGCCGATAGCGGAAAACCTGCCCCTTCTTATTTACAACCTCTTTTAGCGTGAGATTATTGGCTCTGTCACCTTCCTGATTGGCGGCAGCGCTAAAAGGTTGGGTGGTGGCATCCGGCAGGTAGCCCATCAGGTAATTAGAGGAACCTTCTACGCCAATCAGCACCTTCTCGCCCACACGGGGAAAGCGGTAAAGCCCCGACTCGATTCCGCCCACAGGCAAAACCATCTTAATTATACGTACCGGCGTGTTTTGATCTATTTTAACGTAGAACCGGTAAGGGTCGTTATCAACCGGACAAAGCGTCCCTATTACTGGGTCTCCGGTATTTCCGTTTTTGTCACTAACCGTCCGTTCCTCAATAGTCATTCCCGCCTCCTACCTGCCGTTCCCACAAAAGCGTTTTTCCGAATCCGCGCCCCAGTCTACCACATTGAATTCCGTTTTTACTAGTTCCCCGGTTTCCACGTCCGGCGGCGGCGCGGAAAAGTCGGCGGGCCAGACACCCCGCGCATGGAGGCGCGAATCCGTTACCAGCGCGGTTACCGTTCCGGTATCCCGCGCCCCCTGGAAATGGCCCACAGTAAGGAGCAGTCCCGGCATGGGGAGGATGCTTTCCGCCGCGCCTGTCCAGTTTTCTTTTGCCAGCGCGAGGGCGATCCGCCGGGCCTCAATGATGGTCTTTACATCCGCGTCAATTTCTTCCATTGCCGTCCCCCGCTCGTAGCCGTGGAAGAGGGAGCCGTAATTGTGGCGGCGCTTGCCCGGCGCGGTATCACCCCAGCGCCAGTCCTGCGACCCGTAGTCCGCTTCCGGGTAGGGGGCGGTTACTTCCAGACCGTCCACGCCGATGCCGCTTTCCATACGCCAGCCCGCCATGCGCCAGATGTTTTGCCTGTCGTCATAGTTTACAAAGGCGAATTGTTCGGTGTCGGGAATCTTCCGTTTGTCCGAATATTCGTAGACCGGAGCGGGGAAGCGGCTGCCCGAAGTAAAATGCAGTTCCGCGCTCCCCATGCCCTCCGGGGAAACCGCCCCGTGGGTAAAGGTCCATGAAATGCCGTAGATATCCATGATCCGGCGGATAAAATCAAAGTCGGAAACATTTACCTGGTCGAACATCAGATTTTTGCCGAAGCCGCTCCGGTTTATGTACTCACTGGAAAAAGCCGCCTTGATGCCGTATTTGGCGAGGATTTCTTCTATTATATCCGGCGGCGTTTTACGGTAGTAGGGCGCGGAAAGGCGGGTGTGCCGCAGCCGCGCCAGTTCGCTTTCTATCGTAAGGACATAGCGGTAACAGGGGGTATCCCCGCCGCCTATCACCCCGCAGGCGGCAGCGGCGCTGATGATTCCGTGGAGGTAACGGCTCCGCGTTACCAGCCCCCC
>JAIRPG010000107.1 GCA_031257105.1 Treponema sp. | reverse complement strand
CCAGCGAAGGCACGCTTGAACATACCCGGGACTACTATTCAGTCGTGGTTCTGTTTATGCCCTTTGCCGTTACCGGCGCCGTATTCTCCGGCCTTATGCGGAGCGAAGGCGCGACCGGTAAAGCGATGATGCTTCAGCTTGCGGGCATCGCGCTTAATATCGTCCTTGATCCGCTGTTTATTCTGGTATTCCGCTGGGGGACAAGCGGGGCGGCGTGGGCCACCGTAGCCGGACAGCTCGCCTCGTTTATCTATGGCGTTGCTTATTTTTGTTCAAAAAAATCAATGCTTTCGATAGGGTTCAAAAACAACAAGCCCAGCGCGGTGATACTGCGGGAATTATTTTTTATCGGCGTTCCGGCGGGGATAGCAAACGTGCTGATGAGCATCGCGTCGATACTCGGCAACCGCGTGGCGGCAAGTTACGGCGATTATGTGGTGGCGGGTTTCGGTGTGCAAATGCGGATAGCGAGCCTCTGCTTTATGTTTGTGTTTGGCCTGTCTATGGGGTATCAGCCCTTCGCGGGGTTTAATTACGGCGCAAAGAATTTTGAGCGGCTGAAGAAGGGATTCAAACTGACGCTTTTGTATTCCACGATTATTTGCGCCGCCGGTTCCATCGTGTTTTTCTTTGCCGGCGATTTTCTTATCCGTATCTTTATCGACGACCCCCAAACCGTCGAAGCCGGGGCGTCAATGCTCCGGGCGTTTATCCTGGGCCTTTTGTTCCTGGGAATACAGGTAACGTTTACGACAACGTTTCAGGCGCTGGGAAAGGGAACGGCGGCAATGATTATTTCGCTGGGGCGGCAGTTGCTGTTTTATGTGCCGGCTTTATACTTGCTGGATTTTCTCTTCGGCTTTAACGGGTTTATCTTCGTGCTTCCCGTGGCGGACGTATGCACCGCCCTGCTTGTGCTGTTGCTGGGCATTCCGCTTGTCAAAATTTTGCGGCAACCCAAAGGCGAATAAGGCGCACGAAGGTTCCAGTCCTTTGTGCGCCGTTGTGGTTAAATTCTTTGACTCACCTTCTTCGCCGTTGTGGTTTGTTTTTTCAAATTTCTGAGAGTTTTGATGAACTTTCAGGGATCGAAAAAGTAAATGCTTTTGCCCTGATAAAAGGGCTGGAAACAGGAGGCGGTTTTAACTATAATATATACTGGAGGCGAATATGACGCAGGTTGCTATTGACGACAAATTAATAAACAAGGCCCGCTCCCTGCTTGAAGGGGTGAGCGATGAGGTGATTGTTACGGCGGCGCTGGAAGGTTGGATTGTTGGGAAGGAAAACCAAATCGACTTTGAGCAATACCGGGGCAAATTGCATTGGGACCCCGAATTTGCGGGAGTAGAATCGGCGGATGAACGGCGATGATTGTAGCCGATACATCGATCTGGATTGATTTTTTTAAAGGTGTGGTTTCTCCCCGCATTGACGCGCTTGTTGCCGGTTTGAAGGCGCGGCAGGTAGCTGTTACCGATATTATTATTGTGGAAGTGCTACAAGGTTTCCGCGATGACAGTGAATATGCCGTTGCTCAAAAAATAATGGACGGACTGATTTACCGTCCTTTTTGGGGCAAGCGTAACATGGAACGGGCGGCGTCAAATTACCGCTTTCTCCGCAAGAAAGGTATTACGATACGAAAACCAAATGATGTGGTTATTGGAACATTCTGTATCGAAAACGCATACCAGTTGCTTCACCACGATCAGGATTTTGAGCCTATGGAAAAATTTTTGGGGCTACAAGTTGTAGTGGTTAATTAGCGCCTGTATTCGTAAGTCCCTATAATCTATAATAGAGTTGTTGAACAAGTCTATTAGGAGGTGATCTACAAAGTATGACAGGCGGAGCATGACAAAGGGGGACAAAAGCGATACTATGGAATAATGCAAATCGCCATAGAACTCAAATGCCCCCGATGCCATAGCAATACTATAGTCAAAAACGGAAAAAAAAGCAACGGCTCCCAGAATTATCTCTGCAAAGACTGCGGACGACAGTTTATCGCAGACCATGAAAAAACTTACCGAGGTTGCCTCACCGGTATAGCAGAACTCGTAAAAATCATGCTGGTACGCGAAGTTGGTATACGAGACATCAGCGCAATCCTCAGAATAAGCGTCACGAAGGTACTCAAAGTCCTCACTTCGGGGATTTACGCGATACAGCCGAAGAAAAAACACTATAACCGCCTGGAAACAGACGAGTTTTGGACCTATATAGGGGAAAAGAAGAACAAAGTATGGCTCATTTATGCGTATCACCGGGAATCCGGCGAGATTGTGGGGTATGTATGGGGAAAGCGGGACTTGAAAACTGCACAAAAACTGCGGAAGCGGCTGATAAGACTGGGAATTACCTGGGATACGATAGCGGTTGACGATTGGGACAGCTTCCTGACGGCATTTGCCGAGGACAACCGGTTAACCGGCAAAGCGTACACGGTGGGGATAGAAGGGAGCGGCATCGGCTCAGGCGGGCTTTCAGACGAACCTGCTGTTTTTCCAAGAAGCTCTTCAATCATTGGAAAGCCTTCAATATAGCTTTCCACTACCTCAATTATGGCTTCGTTTAATGCCTATCATACTTTGTAGATCACCACCGTCTATTAAATCGGCATTTTGATTTGGATAAAATTCACCACTAAGGCGTACATCGAACCGTCAGACCAAAGGTCTGCGGTTCGCGGCGCACGAAGGTTTTTCCTCTTCTTTGTGCGCCGTTGTGGTTTAATTCTTTGACTCACCTTCTTCG
The DNA here is from genome assembly GCA_031257105.1 of Treponema sp. Lineage (GTDB taxonomy): Bacteria > Spirochaetota > Spirochaetia > Treponematales > Breznakiellaceae > JAIRPG01. Next base: position 7,915 of record JAIRPG010000107.1, on the reverse strand, counting down.
CCGTTGTGGTTAAATTTTTAAGAATTTTGTCAGCGCTCGTTATTTATTAGACTTGTTCAGGTAAAAATTCGGGCGGAAATGGACGCCGCCTGAATAGGCCGAGCGGAAGGCGAGGGGGCTCATCCCGAAACGCCGCCTGAAACTGCGGTCGAAATAACTTGAGTCGCTGAAACCGGTCTTGTCCGCGATCTCCTTTACGCTGAGAGCGGTGTACTCAAGGAGGCGGCCCGCATTTTCCATGCGTACCTGATTGGCGAAATTCATTACCGTAAGCCCCGAATGCTTCTTGAAAAGTTCCCCCAGATAGCTACCCGAAACATTGAAGCGGGACGCGAGATCTTCCACGGCGAGGCTTTCACCGTAATTGACGGCAATGTAGTATTGAACGGCGGAAACCACGGGATGATCGGAGTACGAAAAATTTCCGCAGCCTGACGCGGAGGCTTCGTCCAACATCAGGGGAAGCTGCTCCAGGCCCTCGTGCGGGCGGCTGTACGCGGCGTTTCCCTGAAGATCGCGGCGGTCTTTTTCCCGGAAAGCGGTAAGCGCCGCGTACAAAGAAACCCCTTGAAGGTGAATCTTCGCCGTGTCGGGAACCCCGGTGAAAGGAGTATCCGACAATACGACGCGGCGCCAGGGGAGCCGGACAATCCGCTCAAGACGGCGGACGGCGGTCTCAAACGAGGCGGGATCATCAGGCTTTATCAACACCGTGTCGGCGTCATCCCCCGCCGCGGCGTCCAGGCGGTTTTTTACCCTGACGGCGGTTTCCCATACCTCGTCTCTTTCCAGGGGTTTGGTGATGTAGGCCGCCGCCTGGTACTTGAGCGCCCTGCGGGCGATCTCGAAATCGCTGTAGGCGCTGACGACAACACATTCGGCTTCGTTCTTCAATTCCTTGATCCGCGCAATGAGATCCATGCCGTTCATCTTCGGCATCCGAATATCGGTAAAAACGGCGTCCGCCCCGAGGCGCTCAAATATATCCAGCGCTTCGGCGGCGTTTGAACAGAGACCGGCGATTTCGAAGCCCAGATCGTCCCAGGGGATGATCTCCGCAAGACCGGCCAAAGCCCAGGGTTCGTCGTCCACCAGAATCACGCGATACATCATTTCTTCCTATCTGATCTCCGGTAGCGCCAATTGCATACGGGCCGGAACGCGCATTCGCGCAACCGTGTAGAAACCCGGTTTTGAAACAATTTCCATGGAAAAAGCCTCGCCGAAACAAAAGCGCATCCGCCTTTGTATATTGTACAGCGCCCCGGCGGTTTTGGAACCAAAGGTTTCAGCGTTTTCGGTTTCAGAATTTTCGCCGGAAGAAAGTTTTTGTTTTAATTTTTCCAAATCTTCCGGGGCGATTCCCTTGCCGTTATCCGCCACGCGCAGAAAAAGCCTTCCATCCGTTTCATCCCGGACGGCCTTGATAGTTATGGCGCCCTCCCCCCTGTCGGCAAAACCGTGGGAGATCGCGTTTTCGACGAGGGGTTGTAGCGTCATGGAGGGCACTTCCCAGTCCGCGGCGTCTTCGGCGGCGGTGATATTCAGCGTGAACCGGTTCCCGCTACGGATGTTCATTACCCGTATGTAGTTACGGACATGATCAAGCTCCTGCCTAAGGCTGACCATCGGTTTCGCGTAGAGGGAATACCGGAACATCCGGGACATGGCGGAGATCATGGTTTCAAGATCGCCGCCGCCGCTTTTGCGGGCCATCACCCGCATACATTCCAGCGTATTGAAGAGAAAATGGGGGTTTATCTGGCTGCGGTAACTCATAAATTCCGCCTGGGCCTGGGCGGTAACCGCGTCGAGCAGTTTTTCGCCGATCTCCCGCTCCCGCAACGCCGCGCCGTTTATCCGGTCAAGCATAAGGCCCACCGAGTGGGAAATGAGGGCCAGTTCCCTCAGGCGGGGCCTGGACAGCGAATGTTTTTGACGGTATTCCAGAACATTAAGATCTTCCACCAGGCGGGAAACCCCCGTGTTTACCGAGTGAATGAGTAGCGCCATGATGAAGATTATGAGTAGCATCACCGCGCTGAGGAGGGGAAGCCCTTTGTTCATCTGGGACAGAATACGGGAAATAACCGCCTTTTCGCTGATAAAATAGATGCAGTCCCACAGTTGTTCCGAAAGCTCTTCCGTGCCTCTCCCCGGCGTTCCGGGCAGGGACACCTTGATGGTAAGGCAGTTTTCACCGCCGATAGCCATGCGCCCCCGCCCCGAAACCGTCCGCGGAAGAACCTCCCGCTCTTCGGGAGATATTTCCCGGCTTGAAGAGACGATCCGGTTCTTGTAGAGTAGCAGAACGGTTCCCTCAAAACCGCTTTCCATAACCGAAGACGCGGCGGTTATCCCGCTCATGTCACATGCCGCGGCGCAGATAATGCGGCTACTCCGCTCCGACCAAAGAATATTGTATACCGGGGAATAGAAATAGAGTTCATCCCAGCCTTCCTCGTTCCGCCGGGTTTCAAACAGCGGACGGTTCAGGACGCCCCCCGGAATGTTCGCGGCAATACTCTCTCTCATTTCGGCAAGACGGTAACGGTTGGCCCAAAGATGCCGTCCTTCTGAATTTTGGATGTAGATATTCCGGCAGGACTGCGATGCGTTAAGTATGCCGGTGATATGATCCACCGCCGTGTTGAAATTTTTGACGGCGGTCTCGGGGGTGCTAGAAAGCAGCACCCGCTGTATGGCAATGGAATAACCGGCGTTTCGGACCGCGCTCTGTATATCATCTATGCTGTTTTTCAGCCGGAGGGCCATTTCAGTTTCGGTTTTTCTAAAGTAATCGTTGACCGTATCATAGGCTGAACGCCAGGCGGAAACAAAAGAAAAGAGAGTAGCCGCGGCAATGCCCGCGATTGCCGCGACGCCGCATATCCTGAGCCGTCCGCCAAGAGAATCCCAGATGTCGCCGAAACACATAGCCATGATCCTTGAATAATACCATACAAACCTTGTTTTGTCTCTTTCAAGGGGTAAAAAAGCGGGGTACATTTCATAATCATGGCGAATAAAACAGAAGTTTATACTTCAAAAACAAGACAGTTAGGAATCGAAATTTGGAAACACCGGGTCATCTATACGCTTCTGCTCCCCGGGTTTGTCTGGTATATCATTTTCTCATACTTCCCGATGGGCGGTCTTACCCTGGCATTCAAGACGTTTAAGGCGAATCTGGGCATCTTAGGCAGTCCCTGGACAGGCTTTGAAAATTTTTCCTATGTGTTCCGGGACGCGGCTTTCTGGCGGGCCTTGTGGAAAACGGTATACATCAATGTAGGGCGCATGGTGTTTCAATTTCCCGCTCCCATTATTTTGGCCCTGCTTGTCAACGAATTCAGATTAAATAGATATAAAAAAGTCCTCCAGACGGTGTATACATTCCCTCATTTCTTTTCATGGGTTATTGTCGCAAGCCTGGCGGTCAACGTGCTTTCCCTTTCAGGATTCGCAAACCAGGTTATCATGCTTTTTGGACTGGAGCCGGTTAACTTTTTGGGGAAGCCCGGTATATTTATCCCCCTGCTCTACTTTACGGATATATGGAAATACGCCGGATACGGTTCCATCATCTACCTTGCCGCCGTTTCCGGGATAGACCCGGGGCTGTACGAGGCGGCGGATATTGACGGGGCGGGACGGTGGGGCAAGCTCGTCCATATCACAATTCCCGGTATTATGCCGGCGATTATTGTCATGTTTATTCTTACCTCCGGCAGCCTTATGACTATCGGTTTCGATCAGATTTTCAATATGTCCAACGCGGCGGTAAAAGATTCCGTCGAGGTTCTGGATATGTACATTTACCGGATCACGTTTCAGTCCGCCGCGGATTTTTCATTCTCTACGGCGGTAAGCCTGTTTCGTTCCGTCCTGAATATGGCGCTACTTCTGGGAGCAAACAAACTTTCAAAGATGATGGGCGGCGGCGGTCTTTTAGGATAAGGAGGAATATATGTTTTTTTCTCATAAAAAACCCAATAGCCGGTTCGGCGCGATGGACATGGTACTTTTCGTACTGCTTACTTTCTGGGGATTCATCATCCTGATTCCTTTTATCAATGCCGTGGCAATTTCTTTTACCAGTTACAAAGAATATTTGGATACGCCGCTACTCCTTTTTCCTAAAGCGCCGGAACTCAAAGCATACCGGGAGCTTTTCAAGGACAACCGCCTTCTGTACGGCTATAGAACCAGCCTTTCTATAATTCTTGTGGGCGTACCTTTAAGTATTTTCCTTTCAACCTCGATGGGTTTTGCCCTGAGCAGAAAAAACTGGCCCGGAAGGAAATTTTTATTTTATTTTATTCTTTTTACGATGATCTTTCAGGGCGGCATCGTACCCCTTTATCTGGTGGCGCGCAGCCTTCGTTTGACCAATACCATCTGGTCGGTTGTTCTTACCGGCGGAATCAACACCTTTTACATGATCCTCGTTTACAATTTTTTTCAGACCCTGCCGGAATCCCTGATAGAATCGGCGAGAATAGAAGGCGCCGGCGACTGGGGCATCCTGTTCAGGATCATCATGCCGCTCTCCACGCCTATCCTGGCGACAATAACGCTGTTTTATACGGTGGATAAATGGAATGAGTGGTTTAACGCGATGGTGTTTATACGAAACGCCTCTATACAGCCCCTGCAATTGGTACTCCGTTCCATAGTTCTTGATTCGGTTACGGGAAGCCAGACGGCGACGGCTGTCGCTCTGCTGGAGCGGCCTTTCCCCGTCGGCATAAAGATGGCGGCGGTAATGCTTACCATGCTGCCCATTATGTGCATCTATCCTTTTTTACAGAAGCATTTTACCAAAGGAATGATGATAGGCGCCATCAAGGCGTAAAAGGAAAGTTGTCGAACAAGTCAATATCCGCCATCAGGCGGCGGCCGTTCGTGGAACGGCGCATAAATATTTAGCGTTCAGGAGGAATGGTATGAAAAAGATCATGGTATTAGCGGCAATCGTTGCCCTGGCTTCATGCGGCGGCGGAGACAAGAGCGGTTCCGGCGGAGGGGCGGCGTCCGGCGGAGGGTCGGGCTGGTTCGCCGGACGGAATTTCAACAAACACATGGATGTTGAATTCGCCTCGCCGGGGCCGGGCATCGACGAAGGCAAAGATTACAACAACGGCGACGACTGGGTAAAAAAGTGGACCCAGGCGTTCAATATTACGTTTAAGATCACGCCCTTCACCTGGGAGAACTGGGAGGAACGGTTAAGGATATGGATCAATTCCGGGGACGCTCCAGAGATGTTCGTGTACAACTACAATCACGGAGAGGCTCAGAATTACGCGGAGCAGGGCCTCGTTAAAAAACTTCCCGATGACTGGAAGACTAAATACCCGAACCTTGCGCGGGCGGCAAACGATGTTCCGCTGAACGCCATGGCCGAGGAGACTTTCGGCGGAACCTATTACCTGTTCAGGCCTATTTATTCAAACAACCGTCCGGTGGATAAACTTTCGCCCCATTTCAGCGCCTATATTCGGAAAGATTGGGCCCAGGCCGCGGGAGTTACGCTTAAACCGGCAATGAAGATAAGCGAACTTTTGGATTACGCCCGGAAAGTAAAAGCCGCCAATCCGGGGAAAGTACAGAATTTCTACCCCATTGTGAACCGCACGGGGAGTTTTGGTTATTTTTTTCATTTTAACAACGGTTTTGCGGGGATCAACGGCCCCGCCTATTACAGGGGGAACGACGGCAAGTACCATTGGGCGGGGGCGGATCAGTCCACCCTTCAAACGCTAAAGCTCATGGTACCGGCGTACCGGGAAGGGCTTATCGATCCGGAATTTTACACCATCCAAGACCCGGACGATCTTGGGGCGTTTTATACTTCAGGGCGCTCGGCGCTTATAGTCGCCGACGGCATGGCGTGGAAAATGACCGAAATGGAACAGCACTTCAAGTCCGATCTGGGGCTCGATTTTGATGATGTCGTGGAGATAGTGACCGTTTTGGGTGAAGACGGTTATTACCACGCGGCCCCGCTGACCAATTACTGGGCCGCCGTCGCGTTTTCTCCCAAAATTGCCGACGATAAACTTGACCGCCTGCTCCAAATGCTGGATTATTCCTGCACCGATGAAGGGCAACTTGAAATCCGTTGCGGTATAAAAGGCGTGGACTGGGATATGAACGGTACCGAGATCGTTTCCCGCCTCAATCCCGGAGAGTCCCTCTGGGATAAATACGCCCTGTTGCCGGTGTATGTGAATATGCTGATCCTCTCCGACGATTTCCAGTTCCGCGATCCGAATTATAAGGCCGCCTACCGGCAGAAAACAAAGGATATGTATATCCTGCGGGCTCAAAGTTCCACCGGAGAGACTTTCCCGCCTGAACCGGATTGGAATGTGGTACTCCACAGTTCTCGGGCGCTTAATCTTGCCTCAATGGTAATGGCCGATGAGTACGCCGCCCTGGTGATAAAGTCCGGCGATCCGGAGTCCAACTGGCGGGCCTGGGTCAACGAGAAGACGCCCCTTGTCCAGCCGGTACTGGACGAGCTTAACGCGAAAAAATAAAACGGCTGCGCGTATCCGGCGGGGAGTTTCCATGAACACGCTTTCTGTTGAAAAACTTGATGAGGGACTTTACTCTTTTGAAGAGGTAAGCGGTAACAGTGTAAACGCCTATTTCGTAATCGGAGAAAAAAGGGCCCTTATGATTGACGCTCTTGAATCGCTGGAGGGGCTGTATGCGGAAGCCCGGAAACTCACCGGGTTACCGCTTGATGTGGTTATCGCCCACGGCCACGGCGATCACTGCGGGCCGGGCGCCGGGGAATTCGCCGCGGCGGGTTGCAAAGTCTATATGGACAGGCGGGACGAGGCGATATTGGCGGAAACGGGAAGCGTCCGTTTTCCGGCGGGTTTCTTTACGGAGCTTAAAGGGATAGAACGGTTCGATTTAGGCGAAACCGTGCTGGAACTCATCCCCCTGCCGGGCCATACCCCCGGAAGCGTCATGCTTCTGGATCGGGAAAAGAGGCGGCTTTTCTCTTCCGACAGCGTTGGTTCAGGCCCCATCTGGATGCAGCTTCCCCACAGCCTGCCCCTTCATGTGTATTATGAAAACTTGAAAGGCGTCTATGGCGATCTTAAACAGTATGATGATCTCACCGTTTTATGCGGCCACCGGAGACAGTCGCCGCATAAACTTACTATCAATTACATCGGCGATGTGCTTGAGACGGCGGAACTCATACTGTCGGGGAAAGAAAAAGGGGAGACTCTGTCCGTTGATTACGGCGATCTCCACATGGATTCCCGGATTGTCAAACATAAAAGTATGCTGGGCTTTTTCTACAACCCGGATAATCTTTAAAAGAAACGCTGATTAAATCGGCATTTTGGTTTGGATAAAATTCACCACAAAGGCGCACATCGAACCGTCAGACCAAAGGTCTGCGGTTCGCGGCGCACGAAGGTTTTTCCTCTTCTTTGTGCGCCTTTGTGGTTTAATTCTTTTTATATTGGGAGGTGATCTACAAAGTATGATAGAGGGAGTATGACAAAGAGGGACAAGAGCGATATTATGGAATAATGTCAATCGCCATAGAACTCAAATGCCCCCGATGCCATAGCGGTAATATAGTCCGGAACGGGAAAAAAAGCAACGGCTCCCAGAATTATCTCTGTAAAGACTGCGGCCGCCAGTTTATCGCGGACCATGAAAAAACCTACCGGGGATGCCTCACCGGTATAGCCGGTCTCGTAAAAATCATGCTGGTACGGGGAGTCGGTATATGGATTTAGGAGCCGCTCCGGGAAGCTGGAGCCTCTACACCCTGCGGCGGCTGGAGAGCCGGGTATTTCTTGTCGCCGCGGACCTATCCCGCCTTTCCCGGCAGTACGATAAAGGGCTTTTTGACAAAAACAATTTCTCTTTC
>JAIRPG010000030.1 GCA_031257105.1 Treponema sp. | reverse complement strand
TCCGGCTGGATGATGTAGATATGCGCGTCCGGAGTTCCCGCGGGGATAGAGGTCATCACGCTGTCCCGCAATTCTCCCCAGCCGCCGCCCACGTGCTTTTCGATGATCTTGAAGTTGTACTGCTTCTCGATCCCAATGCGGTAGTCCAGGGTGCGCCGGTCCGCGTCCGACTGGGGCTTATAGGTTGCGGTGTCGTAGTTGCCCCCCCAGCGGTGAACGATGATCTCCATTCCCCCCAGATTCCTGGTTGAGGCGGTCTGGGCCGCCCCGCTTTTCTGTCCGTTCCCGCCCGCGAAGACGAGAACCGCCGGGACCGCCATCAGCATGATGACGGTCATCACAAAACGCTTCTTTGCCATTTTGTCCTCCTGACAATAAAACTATTTCCAAGGTGTTGCGCCGCCAGGCGGCGTTCACCTGAAAACCGGTGTAAGCGGGGCCTTACATTTTTATCCCCGTCTGTGAAAGGCTCATCACAAAAGTCCGCTGGGCGAAGAGGTAGATCAGAATGAGGGGCGCAATGCTCACCAAAAGGCCCGTGGCGACAATGGCCGAGGGATATTCGCCCACATAGGACTGGGAACTCAGGGCGATAAAGCCCCGGCGGGCGGCGACATACGCATTCAGATCGTTTTGCAAAAGGCCGAGCCTGGTGGAGATAACCCCGGCGCGGGTGAGAAAGAGCCGGCTGAAAAAGCCGTCGGTGTACTGCCATACAAACGAAAAAAGGAAGCAGGAGGTGATCATGGGCAGGGCGTCGGGCAGCATAATTTGTACAAAGGTTCTGAGCCTTCCGCAGCCGTCCACGTAAGCCGCCTCTTCCATCTCCTTGGGCGCTCCCCGGAAATACTGGCGCATGATAAAGATATAGAGCCCGCTTTTAAGGCCCATGCCCCCGGCGCAGAGCAGGAGGTAGGCGGCCACATTGTTCAAAAGATTGAGGGGCGCCCCGTTAATCAGGCGGAAGAGCCCCGCGATGTCAAAAAAGCGGAAGTTAAGGTAGAGGGGCGACTGGATAAGCTGGGGCGGTATGATGATGATCGCCATGGCGCAGGCAAAAAGCGGCCCCCGCAGGGGAAAGCGGTAGCGGGCAAAGCCATAACCCGCCAGGGTACAAACGGTAATTTGCAGGGCCGCGCCGGAAATAAGGATGAGCGCCGTTTTTCCCAGGGTGGGGAAGTAGTTCATCAGCCGGTTTACCACGGCGTAGTTGTCCAGGGTGATTTGCCGGGGAACGTTGACCACCGTCGGGTCCGCCAGATCCGCCTCGGGCATAAAGCTCACGCTCAGTTTGTTGATCAAAGGCTGGGCGATAAGAAAACAAAACCCAAAGAGGAGCAAAGCCCGGCAGACCTTATACGCCGCCTCTCCCGCTGCTTTCCGCCGCGCCCATTGGGGCCGGGGCCGCCGGGATGTTTCTTTCGGTTTATCTGCGTTACTCATAATAGTATATCCTCCGGGAAATCAGAATGCTTACAACGCCCAGCACCGCCGCCACCGCCAGGAAGTAGACCCAGGCCATAGCCATGGTAAAGCCGTATTCCAGGCGGACGGTAAAGGTGTTTTGTATCTTTTCCATGACGCGGTTGTCGGTGCGGAGAAAATAGTCCACCACGCTGTAGATCACGTTTACCAGGATCAGGGGACTCAGCATGGGAAAGGTGATCTTCCAAAAGCACTCCCACTCGGTGGTTCCCTCCAGCCGGGCCGCCTCGTACATGGAAACCGGAATGGTCTGCAGGGCCGAAAGGAATATCACGATCTGCACCCCCGACGCCATGACCACCGTGTAAATCTGGTCTACCACATCAAGGATGTAGTCGAAAAAATTTTCCGACATGGGGATAAGATTCAAGTTGGCGATGAGCACCTCTTCCAGGATTCCGGTGACGGAGCTTTTAGCGGCGTTCTGTTCCCGCACGAGATTGGCCATGCCGTTCATAAGGGCGTTGTTTACCTCCAGGTTTATCAGGATCCCCGAGGAAAGGATCACCGGCAGGAAAAAGAAGACCCGCACCGCCCCCCGGCCCTTGAAGTCCTGGTTGAGGAGCAGGGCCGCGAAGAGGCTGAAGATCAGCACCGCCGGGACGATAAGGAGCATCCGCAGCAGCTCTTCCGTGAGGAGGCGGTTAAATTCGGGATCAACGAAAAACACCCGTTTCAGGTTTTCCAGCCCCGTAAAGGCCATGTAAAACCGGTGCGCCACAGGGTCGAGCGTTACCTGGGTAAAAACCATAAACAGGGACTGGAAGAGGGGCGCCGCCATAAACGCCACAAAGCCGATGGTAAAAGGCGCCACAAAGAATATCCCCGCCCGGGCGTTTCTGCCTTGGAGCGAGAGGCCGCGCCTTCTGGAGAGGCCGTGCCTCTTGGGGAGGCCGCGCCCTCTGGAGAGGTCGCGCCTCTTGGTATCATGCATGGTTAAAAATCCCTCCCTTGGTTAAAAACCGCATAGCTCCGCGCGGGGACGATCCGGCCCCGGTATTCCCAGGGAACGCTGCCGGCGTTGACAACAACCTGGGTTCCGTCCGCGTACTCCGTAACGGTAACCTTCGGCGCGAGGAACCAATGGTTTTCGATAGTCTGTCCGTAAAGCCGCCCGAAATCCCGGACGAACTGCTGATACAGGGCGCTGGCGGCATCGGCCCATTCGCCGTATTCGTTGGAATAGTATTGCTGGAAGCGGGTCTCCTGGAGGGCGGCGCTTTCTCTGGCCATAAAGCGAAAGAAAAGCCCCGCGCCGGTTTCCACGGTTCTGAGGAGCCGCCCGGTGTAATCCTCCGCCTGGTTGATCGGATCCCCCGTGTAGGGAACCAGGCCGTGCAGGGCGATTTGATAGAACGGTATCGTCCGGTTGGCAATCCCGAAGCCCTGGCTGTCAAGATCCATGCCGGTGATAAAATCCGTCCGGTCGAGGATATACGCATAGCCCCGCTCCACCATTATTCCCGCGCCGTTTTGCCGCAGATCGGCCAGGAGCGCGCGCTGCCGCGAGACGGCCTCTTCCCGGCGGACGAGCCGGTTTTCGTTGTAGTCCCCGGCCAGGCGGGAACCGATGGTTCTAAAGGCGATATTTTCCACCCCGAGTTTTTTCGTCTGGGCGATGAACGCGCGGATGGTATTTTCCATGTATTCCGGGCTTGCCAGGTAGAATTTCCGCCGCCAAACCATCCTGATAAAAGAGATGGGGCTGTACTCATAGAGGATCACCTGCTCGCGGTTGATGTAGCGGGCCGCGTCAAGAAAGGCGGTAAAGCCGTCAAAGGGGCCGGAATCGCGGATAGCAAGGAAATTCGCCTCGCCGTAAACCTTGTACCCGCCTTCGGCGGCGGCGGCCAGGAGCCCCTGGAAATCGGCGGCGCTTCCCAGTTCGTTCACCAACTGGACACTGCCGGGGGCCGTATGCTCCACCCCGCCGTTAAACCAGCCCGTCAGCTTGAGCCGGACATGCTCCCAGCCCCGGCTTTGGAGATCCCGGACAATGGTTTCCATTTCCCGGAAGCCGGTGAGGCGGAGGGGCAGATCGACGGGCGCCCCGAGGAGGTGCTGTTTTTTATCCACCGCTCCGATTAATTCCACCGCCAGCGGTATCGTTGCTGGCGCCGCCAGCGGTATCGTTGCTGGCGCCGCCAGAGGTATCGTTGCTGGCGCCGCCAGAGGTATCGTTGCTGGCGCCGCTAGAGGTATTGTTGCTGGCGCCGGGCGCGCCGCTAGTTCCGGGTTTTTTTTGAGCAGCAGGGCGCGGTACTCCTTGGCCATGCCCACATAGCCGTCTTCGGCGCAGAAGCGGTAGCGCAGGAGGAAGCGCCCGCCTTCGGGAAGTTCCCGTTCCCAGGCGTAGACATGGTTGGTTGACGAGATGTTCAGCTTCGAGCCGTGGATCACCACAAAGCGGGTAGAAACGGTATTGTACGAAGAGGTTCTGCCGGACACATCGGCCATGATTGAAGCGCTCGGAGCGCCCTCCTCGATCACGCAGAGTACGGCCTCGCCGTTTTTCTGGATGCCGAAGGCCGGAAAATTCGCCCGGTTGTCCGTCA
>JAIRPG010000138.1 GCA_031257105.1 Treponema sp. | reverse complement strand
TCCACAAAGTCGGTTACTTTGTGGACAGACCTTGCATTTTCTCGTCTAAAGACTACGAAAATGCTCTTTTAAGGTAGTCTGTCTATAATGTGTCTACATTATAGACAGACACTAGTTACCCTTCCGCTTCAAAGAAAGCCGCAATCGCCGCCTGGGAGAACCTTTCCCGCTTGAGCGCCAGCCGGATACAAGGTTCCGGCCCGAAACGTTGTTTTTCCAAAAACCGGCGCAGCAAGACCAATTCGGTTTCCAGGTCCAAGACGACGGCCAACGCTTGCCGGGCGGTTTCCAAACGGATGCCCCGGCGGCGAAGCCCGAGAAGAAGCGTCTGTGGGGTTTGACCGGCGGCGTTCAACCGGGACTGGAGCCACCGGATCGCAAAGCGATCATCGCTGACTACCTCCTGGGCGCTTAAATGGGCAAGCGCCGCCCGCACACAGGATTCTTCATGCCCCCGTGTTCCCAGCTTTCGGGAAAGGCCGAACTCGCATTGCTCCGCTCTGGCTACCAGGCGAAGGGCCGCCCGTTCAGCCCGGTAACAGGAAGCGGCAAAACGTAACGCCGCCTCGCCATCGTCAGACAATACTTTACCAGGGGAAAAAGAAGCGTCTATTTGATACTCAGGAGGCACATATTTATTTTTTAATGAAAAAAGCGAACCGTCAGATAATGCTACCCGATAAACAACTTCCGCCGCAGCGCGTACATTGGTATTTGCCGCAGCGGAAGTGGACGCTTTTAAGGATACGATCGTTACCGGCGGCAACGTTTAACGTTTGGAGAACTGGAAACGTTTGCGAGCGCCGGCTTGACCGTACTTCTTGCGCTCCACCATTCGGGAATCGCGGGTAAGAAAACCGTTATTTCGTAGGCTGGCGTAGTTTTCTTGATCCACTTGGCAGAGCGCCCGGGCAAGACCATGGCGGCAGGCGCCGGCTTGGCCGTTAGAACCGCCGCCGTAGACGTTGATGCGTACATCAAACTTATTTTCGCTGGCGGTTACCATCAAAGGCTGGCGCACCATCAGGGCGTGTTCATCTTGCGGGAAATACCGGGCAAGATCGCGGCCATTGATCTCGATTTTACCGCTACCATCACGAACATACACACGGGCGACAGCGGTTTTCCGCCTGCCGGTTCCAATTCCAAGATTCTTAATCACCTTTGTACCTCTTATACGTCAAGAGCTTGGGGGCTCTGCGCCTCGTGGGGATGCGATGCTCCCCCATAAACCTTTACATTTTTCCAGAGCTTGCGCCCCAACGGACCCTTGGGGAGCATACCCTTAATAGCCAATTCGAGGGGAGCGGCGGGATGCCGGGCAATCAGCTTTTCAAAGGTCACCGATTTAAGCCCACCCACATATCCGGTATGGTGGTGATACATTTTCTGCTTGGATTTCTGACCGGACACCATGATCTTATCCGCGTTTATCACCACCACATAGTCTCCCACTTCTTGATGGGGCGCGTATACGGGCTTTTCTTTGCCCCTCACAATAGACGCCGCTTTAGCCGCTACCCGGCCTAATACCTTTCCTTCGGCATCGATTACAAACCATTTCCGTTCCACAAGAGCGGGTTTTACGAATATCGTCTTCATACCTTAACCTTCATAAATTGGATACAGAGCGCGGAAGTCGTTCAAAAACTGAAGTTTCAGAACAACACTGATGTTTATGATGCCATAGAAAAAAAAACGTGTCAACATATCAGGATGCCTATGTCAATTTGGGTGCTGTTCAACTACAGGAGGTAGAAAAGGCTCAAAAGCGGATTTCTGATTTTTTTGCCATATAATAGACTTGTCGTACTAAAGTACGCAGGAACCCGGTTGGTTCCCGCAGACTAAAGTCCGCAGTCTGTCCGCAAAGTAACCGACTTTGTGGACAGACACTCATTAGAAAAGACCCTGTATAACGCCGTTCTCGTCTATGTCGATGTCCATAAAGGCGGGCCGGGAGGGGAGCCCCGGCATGGTGGAGATGTCCCCGCAGATAGGGTAGACGAAACCCGCGCCGGCGGCAAGTCTGACTTCCCGGACGGGCAGGCGCCAGCCTTTGGGAGCGCCCCGCAGTTTGGGGTCATGGGAGAGGGAGTATTGGGTCTTCGCCACGCACACGGGCAGGCCGCCATACCCCTGATCCTCCAGGGCCGCCAAGGTTTCCCGGACGCCCCGGTCATAGTCTACGCCGTCCGCGCCGTAGATCTCCCCGGCAATGGCCGCTATCTTTTCAGAAAGACTGAGTTCCAGAGGGTAGAGAAAGGAGAACGCGCCTGAGGAAACCTGAGATGAAGTCTTGACGGCCCGCTCGACCGCCCGAGCCAGATCCAGAGCGCCTTCCCCGCCAAGCGCCCAATGGCGGCTTACCGCCGCATCCGCCGCCCCTGCTTTAATCGCCTCATTCCTGATAAGGTCCCACTCGGCGGCGCTGTCCGTAGGAAAAGCGTTTATCGCCACTACCACGGGAATCCCAAAACGGCGGACAATCCCGATATGCGCCCGGAGGTTTGCCAGCCCCTTTTCCAGGAGTTCTCTGTTTTCTTCCCGATAGCAGGCGGGCAGCGCTTTACCGGGAACCACTTCGGGGCCGCCGCCATGGGACTTGAGCGCCCGTACGGTGGCAACCAGCGCAACCGCATCGGGAATGAGACCGGAAACCCGGCATTTAATATCGAAAAACTTTTCCATTCCCATGTCGGAACCGAAGCCGCTTTCGGTGACCACATAATCGGCGAAGCGGACGGCCAGCAGATCCGCTACTATAGAAGAATTGCCGTGGGCGATGTTGGCAAAGGGCCCGGCGTGGACAAACGCCCCTTGGCCCTCCAGCGTTTGGAGGAGGTTCGGTTTTAAGGCGTCCTTAAGGAGCGCCGTCATGGCCCCAGCCGTCCCAAAATCTCCCGCGGTAAGGGGCAGGCCCTTCCGGGAGAAGGCCACGACCATGCGGTCAAGCCGCCGTCTGAGATCCCCCAGATCCGTTGCCAGCGCCAGGATTGCCATGACCTCGCTTGCCACCGCAATATCAAACCGGCCCTGCCGCATCGGGCCATCGGACGTATCTCCCAGCCCGGTGATAATATGCCGCAACGCCCGGTCATTCATATCCATCACCCGGCCTATGCAGACCCGATGGGGATCGGCGTCCAGGCGTTTGAGGCCCAGCTTCTCAAAATACGCATCCGACCACCGGGCTTCGTGGTATATCCGGGCGTCCACCGCCGCGGCGCAGAGGTTATGAGCCGATGATACGGCGTGAATATCTCCCGTGAGGTGGAGGTTAATGTCTTCCATCGGCACGATCTGACTGTAACCGCCCCCGGCGGCCCCGCCTTTGATCCCAAAGGTCGGCCCCATAGAAGGCTGCCGCAGGCAGGCGACCGCTTTCCTGCCGAGCACCCCCAACCCCTGAACAAGTCCCACGGTGGTGGTAGTCTTTCCCTCTCCCAGAGGCGTGGGGCTGATGGCGGTTACGTTGATATATTTGGCTTGAGGCCGCGCCGGCAGAGGTTCTTTGAGGAGCCGCCAGTCAATCTTTGCCTTGTAGCCGCCATAAGGTTCCACCCACCGCGAATCGATGCCCAAGGCGGAAGCGATGCGTTCAATGGGCGCCGGCTTGGCCGCCTGAGCTATTTCAATATCCGACGGCATAGCTGCACTCCATATATTCGGCTTCAGAACAACTCGTATCTGTATCTTGAATTGCGTTCATAGCGTCTTATACTCTTCACCGGAGCGGTCTTTTTGTCAACGCGCTTTCGAGAAGCCCTTTCCCTCTGCGTTACTAAGCGTTCCTATAATAAGCAATGCGGTACTCTGCGGTTATGGTAAAGCCCACGCGCCGGTATATCTTGCGGGCGGCGTGATTGCTTTTCTTGACAAACAAGGTAAGGCCCCACCGCGCCGTATCCGGTTTGTTATTGCCGGCAACAAGCTGCCGGGCCAACTCGGCGGTCATCCGGGTGGCGATGCCCTGTCCCCGGTACTGGGGAAGGACATACACGCCGCCGATTTGATACCGGGAAAAAGCCTCCGCATTCGTGTTGATCTTCCCCACAATGCGGCCATCTAACTCGGCGGTGAGTACGTGCTGCTGCGCCAGGGTATGTTCCAGCGCAAGCCGGGCTGCGGCGGGATTAAAGACCGAACCGCGGGGAAGCACTTCTTCCCGTTCATACGCGGCTTGAAGCGGGAAAAGCGCTTCCAGATCGGCAACGCCGGGTTTTCGCAGGACGAGTCCCGGAGGTCCGGCCTGGAAGCACAGGGGAAAAGGCCCCGCGTCCAGGTTCATAAGATCGTAGTCGATAGACTGGGCGCCTCTGTAACCGAGCGGCTCAATGAGCGCCGCAAAGGTTTCCACATCGCGCCGCAACCCCTGGAGCGCGTAGATAGGTATTTTCAGCGGGAAACGGCGCATGAACGGGGGCAAGGGTATGTTTTTTCTGCCCAGGAATATGGGAAACAACAGGCGCTTGTAGTAGAACAGCAGGGCATAGGGATCCTCTTTTTCTGTGAGGAACCACACCGGATCTCGCTTGGCGTCCCGGCGGAGAAACCGCGCGCACGCGGATACGCAGGACGATTCGGCGGCCCGCAGGAACGATTCCACCCGGTCAATACCGGCGCCGTCTACTTTCCGCCAGCGTTTAAGGTTTCTCATGGGATGCGTGAATAGGGCAGCCGCCCGCCGGCTTGAATCTTGCCCAGCAGCGCCGAAAAACCCGCTACAAAGGATTCGGGCGCGTAGCTGTATACCGCGATAGCGCCATCTACCCAGGGAGCTTTGTCTAGGTACACGGGGCTGAGTACCGAGAAGAGGATCACCCGCTTTCCCAGCGGTTTAAGGCTTTCCAGCACGGAGAGCCCTTCCGCGTTGGAGATACAAAAGATAATAGTGTCCGCGTTCCGGGCTAAACGCGGTAAATCCGCCTGGACGCCTTCCCCTGAATACCAATAGGCCGCCGCTTCCGGAAAGGCTTTTTTACCGGCGTCGAAAAAATCCTGGTACTGGCCCGCCAGAAGCACCCGCCCCGCCTGTCCGGGGTTCAAGGGGAACCCGATTCCGTCTTTTACCACGGTGACGCTCCGGGCCGCCAGATCAAGGAAGAAGGCGGCGCCGTCCGGGTCGGGTAGGGAACGTTCCACAACGGCAGGATCCGGCACATAGGGCGCCGCATTCTCTCCACGCAGGTAGTCGAGCTTGGCGGTGAGAACCCGCAGGGCGGCGTCCCGGACGCGCTCGCGGAAAAGAGGTTCAGATTTCAGGGCGGCGGCGAGGTTCCTCCAGATGGCGTCGTTCAAGTTCGGCGTTTTGGACAACATGATAATATCGTTTCCCGCCAAAAGCGCCTGTTTTGCCGCCTGGGAAAGGCTGCCGGCGCTCATGGTTGCCCCGTTCATCATCAGATCATCGGTGATAATGAGCCCTTGAAACCCGATACGGCGGCGGAGTACGTCCTGGAGGAACCAAGACGAAAGGGATGCGGGGGTCATGGCCGCCTGCGTATTGGGGAAGGCCAGGTGACCGCTCATAACGGCGGGAAGCCCCTCCTTGGCAAGGATGCGGTACGGCACAAGCTCCCGTTCCCAGAGAACCTCAAAGGAAGCGCTGATTTCGGGGAGTACCCCATGGGAATCCAGATCCGTGTCCCCGTGTCCGGGGTAATGTTTTGCCGTGGCGATTATCCCTGCCGCCGCCTGACCTTTCATAAAGGCCGCTCCCAGGATTCCCGCCCACGCCGGCTCGCTGCCGAAAGACCGGGGGCCTATCACCGTGGAAGCCGGGTTGGTGTAGAGATCCACGGTGGGCGCAAAGTTCATGTTGATCCCCAAAACCGCGAGTTCCCGGCCAATGTAGTAGCCCGAAAGGTATGCGTCCCGGGGAAACCCCGAAGCGCCAATCGCCATGTTTCCCGGCGTTTCGCTGGTGGAGCCCTTCACATGCCGAATCCATCCCCCTTCCTGATCGGTAGCCACCAAAAGCGGAATCCCAAAAGGGCCTTTCAGAGAAGCCTTTTGCAGTTCCCCCACCGTCACCGCCAGCCGCGTCGTGTCGCCGGTGTTCCAGCCGAAGATCTTTACGCCTCCAATATGCCGATCCTGAATCCAGTCCATGATAAGCGGCGACGGTTCCGCGCCCACCCAGCCAAGCATGAAGGTCTGGGCGAGGGCGTCCTCGTCACTCATCTTGCTGAGGATGTTCCGCGCGAGAATCGCGGAGCTTTCCGGATCGTCAAAGCGCTGACAAAAGATATTGCTATGAACCAGCAGAAGCAGCGCCGCCGCGAGCACAGTGGGCGGACGCGGCCTTGTCCTGATCCCCGGAAGAGCGCGTTGAGTCAACGGTACGCTTCGCCTTTTACTTCATCAATATAAGCGGCGGCGCGGTGAGCGGCCACGGCACCTTCCCCGGCGGCGACAACGACTTGGCGGAAGGGAGACGCCCGCACATCTCCGGCGGCGAAAAGCCCCGGAAGTGCGGTGGCCATGTTCTGATCGGTAAGGAGGTAGCCGCCGCCGTCAACGGCAAGATCGGGAACCAGGGCGGTTTGAGGGGTAACGCCGGCAAAGATGAATACCGCCTGAGCCGCTTCCGCGCGCCGTTCACCGGTAACCGTATTCTCCAGCGTCACCTGCGTTACCCGAGTGTCTCCCTGAATCTCCAGCATCCGGGTATTAAAGCGGACTTCGATAGCGGGATTGTGGAGTACCCGTTCAGCCAGGGCCTTCTGAGCTCGAAAACTTCCCCGGCGGTGGATCAACACCACCTGAGATGCGATACGGGAAAGGTACTGGGCCTCGTCACAGGCCGCGTCTCCGCCGCCGACGACGACTATTTTCTTGTTTTTGAAAAAAGGGCCGTCGCAGACCGCGCAGTAAGAAACCCCCCTGCCATAGAATTCTTTTTCTCCGGGAATGTCGAGGGTACGATGCTTTGCCCCGGTAGCGATGATCACCGCATAAGCCGTAACGCCGGCGCCCTTTGACAACCCAACCCTGAACCGCGTTCCCTCTTTGGCAACCGACAAAACCGGTTCCACCGTAAAGCGGGCGCCGAATTGTTCAGCCTGCCGGCGCAGATCCTCCGCGAAGTCAGAGCCCGGTTTCGCCGGGATGACGCCGGGATAATTTTCCAAGGCTTCGATATTCAACGCCTGCCCGCCGGGGGCAAGCTGCTCAAACGCCAAAACCCGTAGATTCGCCCTGCCCCCGTACTGAGCGGCGGTAAGACCGGCGGGGCCCGCCCCTATAATGATTAAATCTTCATCAGGACAATGCATAATAACAGCCTCTCTATCACTATATCGGTGAGAGGCGCTCGCTCATTAGTGTCTGTCCACAAAGTCGGTTACTTTATGGACAGACCTTGCATTTTCTCGCCTAAAGGCTACGAAAATGCGGTTTTAAGGTAGTCTGTCTATAATGTGTCTACATTATAGACAGACACTCATGAGCGTCTCGTAACCGTATCGAAGGCCGCCTGTGACCGCTGGAAAAGAAACGGATAGTACCATAAACTGTTGAGATACCGGGGCGTTCCCGATTGAAACAGAACGTCCCGCTGGAGGTAGCATGACCGATCAGGAAATCCTCTCCCATGTTGATCATACCCTGCTCAAGGCGGATACCGGCTGGCCGGAGATCCAAAAACTGTGCGAAGAGGCTATCCGCTACGGCGCGGCTTCGGTGTGTATTCCCCCTTCGTACGTCAAGCGGGCCAAGGACGGGTTCCCCAGCCTGAACATTGGTACGGTTGTAGGGTTCCCTCTGGGCTATAGCACCTGCGAAGTAAAAGTGGTGGAGGCTGCCCAGGCCGTTGCCAACGGCGCCGCGGAGATTGACATGGTGGCTAATCTTGGTGATGTAAAGAACGGTGATTTTGACAAGGTTACCGCTGAGATTGCGGCCTTACGCAAGACGATAGGGCATAAAACCCTCAAGGTGATCATAGAAACCTGCTACTTAACCGAAGATGAGAAGACGGCCCTTTGCCGGGCTGTTACCGGAGGCGGCGCCGATTACCTCAAAACATCCACAGGGTTCGGGCCCGCCGGAGCAAAAATCGAGGATATTCGGCTTTTCAAGAAGCACCTTGGGGCAGGCGTCAAGATAAAGGCCGCCGGGGGCATCAAGACCCGGGAAGATATGGAACGGTTCCTCGGCGAAGGCTGTGACCGGATAGGTTCCAGCTCCGCCATCGCGGTAATTACCGCCTGAAATTTGCCGCTATGACAACCATCGCGTTTACCGGGGGCGGTACCGGCGGGCATATATATCCCGGCCTCGCCCTGACATCTTACCTCAAACAGCAGTTTCCAAGCCGTATAGGCCGCATCTTCTGGATAGGTTCCTCAACGGGGATGGATCGAGCCGTCATTGAGGCCGCCGGATTGGAGTTTTACGGCGTCCCCACGGGCAAGCTGCGGCGATACTTCTCCTTTAAGAATTTTCTGGATCTTTTCAAGATTGCCGCGGGCTTTTTTGCCGCCCGATCGATTCTAAAACGGGAAAAACCCGCCTTGCTTTTTTCCAAAGGCGGGTTCGTGAGCGTTCCCCCGTGCGCCGCCGCAGCGTCTTTGGGGATCCCCGTGTTTACCCACGAGTCGGACTATAGTCCCGGTCTGGCTACCAGGATAAACGCCCGGTTCGCGGAAAAGATCTTTGTCCCCTACCGGGAAACCGCGGCGTTTTTCAAAAAAAACCTCCGGAACAAGATCATCGTTGCGGGAAATCCGATTAGACCCGAATTCCAGAACGCCGATCCCGCCAAGGGCCGGGCTTTCCTGGGCGTGGGCGAGGAACGGCTTCTCCTTGTGCTGGGAGGCAGTCTGGGGGCGCGGGAGGTCAACGAGCTTATTCGGGAAACGTTGCCGGAACTGACCAAAATCTATACGGTAGTACATCAGACCGGCGCCGGACAGGATGGATCCTACCGGAGCGGAGAACGCTACCGGGTTTTTCCCTATATAAAGGAAGAACTGCCCCACATTATCGCGGCGGCGGAAGTGGTGATATGCCGCTGCGGCGCTAACACCCTCTGGGAATGTGCGTCTTTAGGCCGGCCTCTGGCGCTGATACCCCTGCGGGGCGCCGGAACCAGGGGAGATCAGGTAGAGAACGCCCGGATATTTGAAGAAGCGGGCTGCGCCGTAAACCTTGTGGGAAGCGGAATTTCCGGCGGAATTTCCGCCGAATGTTTGGTAAAAGCCGTTTACGCGCTGGCGGGGGACGATGCAAAACGGGCCGCCATGAGCGCCGCCGCCGCCGGCATTGTCTCCGTTGGCGGGACTGCCCGCATTGCCGAAGAGATCGTAAGGAGCGCGTATGAATCCAGGTAGCTTGTCGGATATTTTTTTCCTGGCGCTTATTCTGATTATGACGCTCAGGGCCGCGCTGCGCGGTTTTATCAGCGAAGTCTTTTCCCTGGCCGCTATCGCGCTTGCGATACTGGCGGCGGTTCTGTTCTACCGGAAGGGGGCGGCTTTTATCCGGGCGCAGTTCCAGTGGGAAGCGCGGCTTTTTACCGAGGTACTGGCCTTTATCCTCCTCTTCCTGATTGTCTTTGTAGCGGTACGGCTTATCGATTCCGTCCTCAAGGATATTATCGAGCGGGTTAATCTTGGCTGGATAGACCGGCTGCTCGGAGTGGTTATCGGCATGGCCGAAGGGCTTGCTTTAACCGCTTTACTGCTCTTTATCCTTTCCGTGCAGCCTCTTTTTAATCCGGCGCCGCTCTTTGAGGGGAGCGTTTTTGCGAAGAACCTGCTTCCCCTGATTAACGCCGTTCCTTTGCCCACGGAATTTCCGCCGCAAATACCGGTTCCGGACAGCTATGTTTGAGAATATCCTGGGCCAGCCGGTAACGGAGCAGCTCTCCCGTGATATAAAAGCCTCCGTACTGGCTTCTTCCATGCTTTTTTCGGGGCCTCCGGCATCGGGAAAGGGGACGACGGCGCTGGAATTGGGAAGGATCCTCTCTTGCGAAGCCCCGCCGGCCCCCTGGAGCTGCTCCTGTCCCGCCTGCAGCCGCCACCGCCTCCTCCTTCATCCGGATCTCCTCCTCCTGGGCCCCCGATCTTTTGGGGCGGAGATTGCCGCGGCGTCCGCCGCCTTTCTGCGGGAGCCGGAAAATCTTGCGGCGGGACTCCTGTTTATCCGCTCGGTACGGAAGCTCTTGGCCCGGTTTTCTCCGCTTCTCTGGGAAGATGACGTAAAAAAATTCAAGGATATATCGCCCCTTATCCTTCAATTGGAAGAATCCCTGGATGATCTGGAAGCCTGGCGGAACCGCGTTGAAGGCGGCGCGAATGGCGGCGCGAATGGCGGCGCGGAAAGCGGCCTGGAGAAAATCAACGGCGCCATCCTAAAAAACGCCTTTAAGCTTGAAGCTGAAGGAATCGCGGAAACTATCCCCATCAGTCAGATCCGCCGCGCCGCGTATTGGAGCCGGCTGGCGCCGGTGGGTAAACGGAAGCTCCTCCTCATCGAGAACGCCGACCGTATGCAGGAAGGCGGACGGAACGCCCTGCTCAAAATTCTTGAGGAACCTCCCGAACGGGTGTGCATCGTACTCGCTTCGGCTCAGAGCAGGGCATTGCTTCCCACGATTCTATCCCGCTTGAGGCCGTACCGTTTTTTTGCCCGGGATGAAGACGCGGAACGGGAGGTTATCCGCCGGGTGTTCCGTAACGCCGGAATGGAGGAGGATGCGTCCTTGTCCGCGCCTGTGGGCCGGGGTAATCGTATCACCGCCTACCTTGATTCCTTTCTTCCCGTGTCGGACGAGCGTCTCTATGCCCTGGCCGCCTGCTTTACGGCTTCTCTGGCCTACCGGGGAGCGCGGGCCTTGCGGAACCGGAAGCTGCCCGATGTTTTGGTCTTTCTGGGTAAATACACGACCTCAATCGCGGAAGCCGCCGGCTTGGAACGGACGGGGGATGCCGGCGCGGCGGTAGCTCAGGTTCTCGCCGGAACGGAAAACTTTGACGCGCCCGGCCTTTTTTCCCGGTTCCTTAAGAACATCCTCAGCTTGGTATCGGAAAGTCTGCGGAGCGCGCCGGTATCAGGCGGGGTTCCCCCAGAGGGGATTTCCTTGGCCGAAGCCATGAAGCGGCTGACCGCAGAGGCCGCTTCCGCCGTAGGCGTCTATAACCAGAGCCCTGCCCTTGCTTTAGAGCGCTGCTGCGCTGAATTCCAGCGGTTTGTAACTGAATTATGAGAGACTTTATCAAACGGGCGCTCAAGAAACTGAAAAAACTCACCGCGGAGCAAACCCAGGAACTGCTGGTTCGGGCGGCGGCGGAAATCGACCGCCTCGAGACGGTTCTGGATTCCCTCGCCGAAGGCATCCTCGTCTGCGACACTCAGCACAGCCTCGTAATGGCCAATAAATACGCGGATCGTTTCCTCCCCCTATCCCATCACGAGCCCAGCGGCGGGCCTATCTGGCGCCACATCAACCACGACGCCTTGAGGGATTTTTTTCAAACCACGCTGAAAGAGGGAGACCGCGTTGAAGAGCGGGAATTCGACGTGGATTCCAAGGGCATACAGCGGCTGCTCAGTATCAGCGTTCTCCCCCTGGTGCGGGATCATCAGGTCTCCGGCTCCCTCATCTATGTGGAAGACATTACCGAAAAGCGAAAAAAAGAAGCCCGGCTCAGGCGGGCGGAGAACCTGGCCAGCCTTACCACTTTAGCCGCCGGCGTGGCTCACGAGATCAAAAATCCTTTGGGTTCTATTTCTATCCATATACAGTTGATGCAAAAAGCCCTCACGGCTAATAAGGATCTGTTTTTTCAAGCCCAACGTCAGACCGGGCAAGATCCGGCGGAGTACTTTAACCTGCTGGAGCGCTACATCGGGATAGTCAATGAAGAAATCGACCGGCTTAATCATATCGTGGTGGATTTTCTTTTTGCCGTCCGGCCCATGAATATGGAACTTCGGGAAGGCAACCTTAACGCCCTCATCGAAGATCTCATGGCCTTTGTCCGGTATGAGTTGGAGGAAGCCCGCATTGAATGTATCCTCTGCCTGGGGGAGCTTCCCCCGATCATCTTCGACGAGCGGTATATGAAGCAGGCGCTGCTTAACCTGATCAAAAACGCCATTGCCGCGATGCCCGACGGGGGCAGGCTCACCGTCACCACTGAACCGGAGGACATGGCGATCCGGCTCGTCATCCAGGATACGGGCGTTGGTATCTCCGAAGAAAATCTCTCCAAAATCTTTGAGCCTTATTTTACGACAAAAGCCGCCGGTTCCGGACTCGGCCTTACGCTGGTCTTTAAGATCATCCGGGAACATCGGGGAGAAGTAACGGTTAAGTCGAAAGAGGGCGAAGGAGCCTGTTTTATCATCACCCTGCCGGTACCCCAGCGGGAACGCCGGCTGATAGGGTATGAAGGTTGAACAAAGGTTAACCCATGCCGCTTTCATGGAACGACATAAAAACCAGGGCCGCCGCCTTTGCGGGCGAGTGGCGGGAAAAAGCGCCGGCAGCGCGGGAAAAGGCGCATGACGCTGAATTTATGCTCGATTTCCTCAACATCTTTGGCGATGAAGGGCGTAAAAAAGCCATCCGTGAATACAAAGTCTCGTTAGGCAAAAACACGCATACACTGTTCGGCCCGGAAAGCGACGGCGATCAGAAAGGCTACATTGATCTGTTATGGCCGGGCCGTATCCTTATCGAAATGAAAAGCCCCGGCGAGGATCTGGAGAAAGCGTACCGGCAGGCGCAGGGTTACGCCAATGCCCTGCCGTCAAAAGATTTTCCGCAGGGAATACT
>JAIRPG010000123.1 GCA_031257105.1 Treponema sp. | reverse complement strand
CTTGGATTATCCGGCTTGTAAACCGGACCATTTGGTGTGAGTCAAAATAACCCACAGAGCGTATAAAAATACACTTTATCTTAACGTAGACCACGATGTGCGGCGTGTCAAGCTGGCTTAATCACAAGCTGGCTTAATCACAAGCTGGCTTGTCAAGGCGGCGGGTTTGTATTAATCTGTACCCGATGAAAAAACGATATATAAAAGAATCGCGTTCTCCTGCGGAGAGGAGGCGGGCGATTATGGGAATTACCTTGACGTCTCTTTTTGCGGCGCTTACTGCGGCGGGAGCTTTTATCACGATACCGCTTTATCCGGTGGCAATTGTGCTGCAAAATTTTTTTACCCTTTTGACGGGGCTTGTTCTGGGGCCGCTGCTGGGGGGAGCGGCGATGGGGCTTTTTCTTGTAGCCGGAGCGCTTGGGGCGCCGGTATTTCCTGGTACCATTGGGGGGATCGTCCGTCTCTTCGGGCCTGGCGGGGGGTTTATTCTGAGTTATCCTCTCGAGGCCATTGCGGCGGGACTTATCGCCGGATCTCCCCGTGGAGGCGATAGAACCCCGTCATGGCGTCTCATCCTGGCGGCAATCGTGGGAACCGTTGCGCTCTACCCGTTGGGGCTTATCAGGCTTCGGGCGGTATTGCAGCCTGAAGCGCTGGGAACACTGGCGGCCAAATTTCTTGCCGGTGACGACAACCTCAAATTCATCCCCCTTTCCCTGAGGGCTGTATTTCGGAACATGGATCCTTCATGGCTGGGTACCCTTACGGCGGGAGTTTTTCCCTTCATCATTGGCGATACCATCAAAGCGGTCGCGGCGGTTCTTATCGCTCCCCGGCTGCGGCGGGTGGTGGGGGATCGGCTTGACCGTTCAGACCGGCGTTGAGCCGCTTTTTTCCGTACGAAACCTGACGAAGATCTTTCCCATGGGAAATACGGATACAACGGCGCTGGGAGGAATCAATCTGGACATTTATCCTGGGGAAAGCCTTGTTATCGCCGGTTCCAACGGATCGGGGAAGACTATTTTTATGCGGATCCTTGCGGGCCTTCTGGAACCTTCGGGAGGGGAAATCCTCTTCCGGGGGGAGCGTCTAAAAAAAGCCGCCCGGGCTCTTCGCGCATCTGTGGGCCTTGTGTTTCAAGACGCCGATGCCCAGCTTATCGGCGAGACGATCAGGGAAGACGTGGCCTTTGGCCCTAAAAATCTGGGATTCTCCAAGGCTGAGTGCATAGAAAAGGTGGAATACGCACTGAAAGCTATGGGTCTAGCTGATAAGGGGGACTACCTGTCCCGCCGGCTTTCCGGAGGGGAAAAACGGCGGCTTGCCGTGGCGGGAGTTCTTGCCATGGGGTGTGATACGGTAATGATGGATGAGCCTTTTGCCAATCTGGACTGGCCCGGCGTGGTTCAAGTTCTGGAGATAATCCGGGAACTCAAGAAGCGGGGAACCGTTATCATTCTGACCCATGAGTTAGAAAAGGTACTGGCCTTGGCGGGCAGGCTCGTGATTCTTCACAAGGGGCTTATCCGGGATGATGGAGCGCCTGATGCGGTGCTCGACCGGCTTAATGGCGAATACGGCGTCCGGGATCCCCGGCGTAGTTGCCTGAGCGCGGCGGATTGTACATGGCTCGACTGATCCCTTACGCATACCGGCCCGGAAACACCGTTATGCACCGCTTGCCGGGGGCGGTAAAGCTGCTGGGACTGCTGGGAATTTCGGGGGCGGTTTTTCTTTTAGGCGTCCCTGCCATGGGAAGCGCCTTCTGCCTCATCATCCTGCTTTCCGGGCTGGCGGGAATTCCTCCGTGGGAACTCCTGCGGGGCGGCGGATCGCTGGTCGTTATGAGCTTCCTTATCCTGTGTTTCCGTTCCGTCAATCTGGATCCGCTCGCGTTTAACCGGCAGGGAGCTCTGGAGGCCGTGATTTTCATCGGGAGGCTCTTCCTTACCTATGCCGCCGGGTCGCTCCTTTTTTCCGTAACCACCATGATGGAACTGCGGGAGTCTATCGGGGCGATAGGCCGGCTTAGCCTGGGGATTTCGCTGATGTTGGGCTTTCTTCCCCGCTTCTTTGAGGCATGGGAAACGGCGAACCTTGCCTGGAAAGCCCGAGGGGGGAGGCAAGGGCTTCGGTCAATGTGTATCCTTATTCCCCTGACAACTGAGCGGATGATCGAAAGCGCATCGGAGACCGCTCTCGCGCTGGAGGCCCGTGGATTCGTCCTTTAACCTTGCCCAGAGCGGTTACGAGCCGTAGATATGGGTAAGGCTATGAAGGAATTCCATAGCTTTTTCTTTGCAGGAGCCGCACACGGTTCCTATTTTGGTGGCCTGCTGGAGTTCCTCCCAGGTGCGAACGCCGCGGGAAAAGGCGTCTTCAATGTCTTTATCGGTAATGAAGAGGCAGCGGCAAATCTCTGTTGCGGGTTCCTTGAAGAGTCCGGGTCTGCCGGTTTTTTCCAGGTAATCATCAATAGCGGTACGCAGGGCTTTATCTCCCAGAACGGAGCAGTGGATCTTGTATTCCGGAAGCCCTCCTAGTTTTTCCACCAAGTCCTGGGGACGGATCTGGTAAGCTTCGGCAATGTTCATCCCCTTGATGAGCTCCGAGAGGATGCTGGTGGAAGCAATGGCGCTGGCGCAGCCGTAGGTCTTCCAGCGGACATCGATGATAACGTCATCCTGAATTTTAAGAAGCATCAGCATCTGATCGCCGCATTTGATATTCCCCGTCTGTCCTCGGGCGTTTGCGGAAAATTGAGATTCATCTGCCAAGAGTACGTTTCGTGGATTAGTGAAATGATCTTTTACCGTATCGGAATAAAGCCAATCGGTCATATTAACCTCTCTTAAGAGCGGCGGAATCGCCGCTCACGTTCAATCGAACATTAACACGAAGTGTTAATGATAACTCCTCTTAAGAGCGGCGGAATCGCCGCTCTTGAAATCAACCGATGTTAAGGTTGACATAGCTCTAAGCCGGGCAATAATGGGCGGCATGGTTTCTATAATGTAATCAATATGTTCCGGTTTGATCCCCCATCCCATGCTGAAACGAATTGAACCGTGGGCCAACTCCGGGCCTACGCCGATGGCCAGGAGTACATGGGAGGGATCAAGGCTTCCGGACGCACAGGCTGAACCGGTAGATACCTCGATCCCCGCCAGATCCATAGAGAGGAGGATAGCCTCCCCTTCCGCGCCGGGAAAGGACACGTTAAGGGTATTGGGCAGTACATCCTGGGGGTGACCATTGATCTTGATGTCCGGCACATTACGGAGGAGCCCTTCCCGAAGCCGGTTCCGCAGGGCTTCCATCTCGTTTCCGTAAGCGGCCAGATTTTCCCGGGCTAGAACAGCGGCTTTGCCAAAGCCAAGGATACCCATATTGTTGTAAGTTCCCGCCCGGAAACCGTCTTCTTGATGCCCCCCGTGGATCAAGGGCCGCACCGGCGCGCCCGGTTTAACGTAAAGCGCGCCTACCCCTTTTGGGCCGTAGATCTTGTGGGCTGATACGGTGAGGTAATCTATTCCCAGCGCGCCCACATTCACCGGTATTTTTCCCACAGCCTGTACCGCATCGCTGTGCAAGTAGGCTCCGGCGGCCTTCACCAGGGAACTTATCTCCTGCATATCTTGAATCGTGCCGATTTCGTTATTGGCCATCATTACCGAGACAAAGAGGGTTTGTTCCGAGAGGAGCTCTTTGAGCATGTTAAACCGTATCTTGCCTTCGGCGTCCACCGGAAGAAAATGTACGGTAAATCCCAGAGACTTGAGGTACTCCGCCGAATTGAGAACGCAGGGATGCTCTATTGCGGTAGTAATGATCCCGGTTCTTCCTGATCGCAGCGGGCGTCCGTCCGGCCCCGAAGCGAGGATCCGCATTGTCTGGAACACCGTATTATTTGACTCGGAACCGCCTGAGGTAAAGATAACCCCTTGAGCTTCACCGCCGAGGAGATCCGCCACCGCTTGCCGGGCCTCTTCAATTCTTGCATGGGCAAGCCTTCCGGCGGCGTGCATACTCGATGCGTTTCCGTAAATTTCAAGATCCTCAATCATGGAGGCTTTCACCTCCGCTTTGAGGGGTGTGGTAGCGTTGTAGTCCATGTATATTCGAGAATTTGGCATATATTACCCCCTCACGATACAATCGTCTTCTCGTTCTGTAATTCTTACCGTTCTTATCATATTAGTAAGATTACCACGCAAAATCAAGGCTTTCTTTTGTTGTGAACGCTTTAAAGATTAGATGAACTGGGCAAGATCCACGTCTGCTTCATAGTCGACGCCGGGTATGTCAAAACCATGGGTTTCCAGGAAGTCGCGCTTAAAGCCGGCGATGTCTGTTTGGATAAAGAGGTTGTCCTGGGTGACGCCCTGCATCCGTTCTGCGGTTTCGCGCTGTACATCTTCCCGCATCTCCCAGTCATCGATGCGGATACGTCCGTCGCCGTCCACCGGTATCTTCGCGTTATCGGCGTAAAGTCTATCCCGAAAAAGCCGGATACTCTGCTCGATACAGCCCTCGTGGAGGCCTTTTTCTTTCATCACCTTGAAGAGGCAGGACATATAGAACGGGATGATGGGGATCACCGCGCTCGATCGGGTGACGAGGGCCTTATTTACCGAAACCCAAGCCATTCTCCTTGAGCTGAATTTCTCGTTAATGGCCTTAGCCGCCCGTTCTAGGTCCGCCTTAGCCCTGCCGATAGTACCATTTTTGTAGATAGCCCAGGAGAGTTCCGGGCCGATATAGGTGTAAGCAATGGTTCGCGCGTGGGGAGAAAGCACCCCCGCCTTGTCCAAAGCGCCAATCCAGCGTTCCCAATCTTCACCGCCCATAACCTTGACGGTTTGAAAGATTTCGTCCTCGGTAGCCGGTTCAACGCTGATCTCCCGGATCTTTCCGGTGAGCATATCGATGGTTTGCCCCGAAAAGGGCTGCCCGATAGGTTTGATAACCGAGCGGTACATCACGGCGCTTTCAGGATCGACCCGCACCGGAGAGGCCAGGGAGTAAATGATAAGATCCACCAGGGGAGGTATATTCGCGGCCCGGGCGAGCTCTCTGATGGCATCGGC
Source organism: Treponema sp. (assembly GCA_031257105.1). Taxonomy (GTDB): domain Bacteria; phylum Spirochaetota; class Spirochaetia; order Treponematales; family Breznakiellaceae; genus JAIRPG01. Next base: position 15,854 of record JAIRPG010000123.1, on the reverse strand, counting down.
GGCTTTGTCCTTTGTGGCGTCCTGAAAGGCGTCACCGTCCAGGGTGGTTGAACAGAGCCCCGATAAGGCGGCTTCGGCGGTGAATGTCCGGTTATTGTACCAGCCGGGGGAGCCGGGTTTTGTCGCTGTCCCGGCCTTCTCGTAGGAGATCCCCACGGTTGCCGCGCCATAACCGAATGACGCCACGATCCTGCCGGCAAGGCCGTAGCCGGTGGAACAACCGATAACCAGCGCCAGACGAAGGGGCTGGTCTTCCAACGTTCCCGTATGTTCAAACTGCCGCCGCGTCAGGTCAATGTGACGCCGTACCGCCGCCGCGCAGCCTACGGGGTGGCTTGAAAGACAGATATTGTCACGAATGAGTGGCTTGATAATCAATGATTCGTCCGGTTATGCCTGGGGAGGGTTGCTTATGAGGCAGAGCCATTCCGCTTCGGCGGCGAGTTCGTCTCCCACGTAGGCCTTACCGGCCTGCTTGATCATCCTGGAAGAAACCCGCAGGTTAAGGATCTCCGACCGGACTTCTTCACCCGGCCTCACCTGGCGGCGGAATTTTACCTTGTCCACCGAAGCCAGAAAGAAAAGAGCGCCGCCGGCAGCGCCGCTATCAGCGCCGCTATCAGCGCCGCTACCTAAAACGCCCAGTTTCCGCAACCCCGCCCCGCCAGACTGGGCCATGGTTTCCACAAGGATTACCCCAGGCACTACGGGGTACTGGGGGAAATGACCGGCGAAGAAGAATTCATCTGGGGTAAAGACATGGCGGGCCACGATCTTTTCATTATCCGCCTCTACAATTTCGTCAACAAAGAGGAAGGGTCTGCGGTGGGGAAGGAGGTTCCCGATTTCACCGTTGGTTTCGTTTAAGCTCATACGCCGCCTTTTACTCGTACTTCTTGAATATTACCACGCCGTTATGCCCTCCAAATCCCAGAGAGCCCGAGGCGGCGGCATTGATCTCGCCGTATTGAATCGTATTGGGCACATAATCCAAATCGCAGGCTGGGTCGGGGTTGTCGAGGTTAATGGTCGGCGGGAAGAACCCTTCCTGAATTGCCAGAATAGTGGCGATAGCCTCAAGCCCCCCTGAGCCGGCGATGCAGTGACCGGTCATGCTCTTGGTGCTGGAGATTTTGAGCTTATAGGCGTGATCTCCAAAGGCGTACTTGATCATCTTGGTTTCGGTGGGGTCATTGATCTCTGTGGAAGTCCCGTGGGCGTTATAGTACTGAATCTCTTCCGGACACATTCCCGCGTCTTCCAGGGCCAGCTTGATAGCCCTGCCCCCGCCCTCGCCTGAGGGATCCGGCGCGGTGATATGGTAGGCATCGGCGGAACAGCCGTAACCGGCCAATTCAACCAGGATCTTCGCGCCCCGGGCCTTGGCGTGTTCTTCGCTTTCCAGGATCAAAATACCGGCTCCTTCTCCCAGAACAAAGCCGTCCCGGTCGGCATCGAAGGGGCGGCTCGCCCGTTCAGGATCATCATTGTGGCTGGTGGACAGGGCTTTGAGCATCGTAAATCCCCCCACGGCAAAATTAAGGACACAGGCTTCCGTACCGCCGGAGATCATCACATCGCAGCGTCCGGAGCGGATAAGATCCAGCGCCTGACCCAAGGCATCGGTACCGGAAGCGCAGGCGGTTACCATGGTAAAGGCCGGGCCCTTCGCGCCAAAAACCATGGAAATGTTTCCCGCGCCTTCATTCGCAATCATCATGGGGATAGTGAGGGGAAGCATCCGTTTAGGCCCCGACTCAATGAGCTTCCGGGTAGAAATGAGGGCAATCTCAAAGCCGCCGATGCCATTCCCCAGGACGATTCCTGTCCGCAGCGGATCGCTGCTTACCCGTCTGACCACGCCGCCCTCTTCCCCGCCGGAGGGAACGGACTGCAGAAGCCCCGCCTGTTCCAGCGCCTGGGCGGCGGCGGCTACGCTAAACTGAGCGGAACGGGCCATCTTCCGGGCGTCTTTTTTATCCATCCAGTTGACGGGGTCAAAATCTTTAACCTCGCCGGCGATCTTTACGTCAAAATCCGTCGTATCAAACGATGTGATCTTCCCAATCCCGCTTTTTCCCGCTTTGATAGACCCCTTAAAGGCTTCCACTGAATTACCGATAGGAGAAATGACCCCCATTCCGGTAACAACAACCCTTTTCTTCATTATTTCCTCCGTCATTAAAAAAACATACCGCCGTCCACGGCAAGCACCTGTCCGGTAATATACGCCGCGCCGTCCGATGCCAGGAACAGCGCCGCGGCGGCAACATCCTCCGGGGTACCGGCCCGCTTGAGGGGGATACGCTCCACCAGGGCTGTCCGCGCCGCTTCGCTTAACGCGCCGGTCATGTCCGACATGATAAAGCCTGGGGCAATAGCGTTGACCCGCACCCCTCGGCTCGCCGTTTCTTGGGCCAGGCTTTTGGTAAGACCGATGAGTCCGGCTTTCCCGGCGGCGTAATTTGCCTGGCCGCCGTTCCCGTGGATCCCCACCACGCTGGACATATTGATAATCGCCCCTTGCCTTCGGCGGATCATGTCCCGGCCCACCGTGCGGGCCGTCAGAAAGGCGGCGGTAAGGTTCACGTCCAGCACCTTCTGGAAATCCTCCAGGCTCATCCTGAAAGATAGATTATCTTTGGTGATTCCCGCGTTGTTTACCAGGATGTCAAATCCGCCGGATTCCTTGATCTGAGCGTCGATGATCTGCTCCACAGTGACCAGATCCCCCAGGTCGGCGCTGATCCAATGGAGCTTCCCCGCCGCCAGGGCGATCCGCTCCGGCAGATCCGCCGGTTCCTTCGTGCTGAGACCCCAAACTTCGGCGCCTTCGGCGATAAAACGTTCTGTTATTGCCCTGCCTATGCCCCGGGACGCCCCGGTAACCAAAGCTTTTTTGCTCGCTAATATCATAACTTCCTCCTCATGTATACCATAACCGCCGCTTAGTGAGTAGTGTGGGAAAGGGTTTTACCTGACCGCCAGTTCCTCAATATCTTTTAATGTTCCCGCGGGATACACCGGAATAACGCCGCCTGAATCTTTCCAGAAACTCTGTAACGCCTTGCCGGGGCCCGTTTCCAAGAGGGCTTCCACATTTCCTTGCGCGGCGAGAGCGCCCTCCTCGGCGGTCCAGCGAACAGGCTCGGTGATCTGCCGCAGGGCCAGTTGTCTCGCTTCCGCCCCGGTACCGACCGGAGCGCCCGACACGTTTGAGTAGAAAGGAATCGCCGGGTCATTGAACCGCGCCGCCTCCAGCGCCGGGGCAAAGGCTGCGGCTGCCTGGGCCATGAGGGGTGAGTGGAAAGGGCCCGCCACCGGCAGCCGGATCACCCGGCGGGCGCCCGCTTCCTTAAAACGGGTCTCCGCGCAGGCGAGCGCCTGGGCGGTTCCCGAAACCACCACCTGCTTGGGGGAATTGAAGTTCGCCCCGTAGAGTGCTTCCAGACCTTCGGCTTTCCACCGGGCGATAAGCTCCTCCACCTGTTCCGGGGCTAAGCCAATCACGGCGGCCATACCCGGAGCCGCATCCCCGGCGCCAATACGATCCGACGCTTCCTGCATGGCCTTACCCCGCTCCCGCACCAGCGTGAGGCAGTCTTCCGTGGAGAGGATTCCCGATACGGCGAGGGCCGCGTACTCCCCAAGGCTAAAGCCCGCCGCCGCCGAAGGAACAATACCCCGTCCCGCCAGGAACGCCGCCGCCGCCAGATTGGCCGTTGTAATGGCCGGTTGAGAAATATCGGTGCGCTTGAGGGCCTCTCCATCCGATTCGGCGAGGAGCGCCCGCATATCCCGGCCCATAATGTCCGATGCCAAGGCAAAAAGTTCCTTTACCCCTGCCGCTTCCGGAAAGGGCGCTTCCAGCAGATCCAACGCCATACCCTGATACTGGGCGCCCTGTCCGGGGAAGAGAAACGCTGTTTTTGTATCTTTTGTTACCATATAATTAAGTTACCTCCGTAGGTTAACCCTCCGCCAAAGCCGATAGTTAAAACAAGATCGCCCCGCTTGATCTGAGCGCTCCGGTTGAGTTCGTCCAAGGCGATGGGAATAGACGCCGATGATGTGTTGGCGTACTCCTCGATATTGAGGAAGAATTTGTCATCCGTAATACCCAGCCGCTTACCCGCGGCGGCTACGATGCGGGCGTTGGCTTGATGGGGCACAATCCGGGCGACATCATTCAGACCGATCCCCTCTTCGGCCAGGAGCCGTTCAATGGTGTCGGTCACCGCTTTGACGGCGAAGGTATACACCGCCCGGCCATCCATTTCCACGCATGCGGGGATTTCCACGACTTCGCCTTTTTGAAAAGGCGCCCGGCTTCCCCCTCGGCGGACGATGAGGCTTTCCCTCCCGGAGCCGTCTGAACCAAGAACGGTACGCAACAAGCCCCGTCTGCCCGGGCCCGAAGAAGGCGCGGCTGTCTTCTCTATCAGAACGGCGCCCGCGCCGTCTCCAAAGAGGATACAGGTACTCCTATCGTTCCAGTCGGTTATCCGGGATAGAACCTCGGCGCCGATAACCAGCGCCCGTTTCCGGGATGCGTTTACCGCAAGGAGCCCTGCGGCGCTTTCCAGCCCGTAGATAAAGCTGGTGCAGGCGGCGCTGACATCAAAGGCCCCGGCGTTCCGGGCTTCCAGCTTGTCCTGCACAACGCAGGCTGTGGAAGGGGTTCCATGGAAGTCCTGGGTGCTGGTTCCCACGATCACCAGATCCAGCGTCAAAGCCAGTTCCTCCGGCGTTTTCTCTTCCACCATGCCCCGCTCTATGGCTTGCGCCAGGGCCTGTTTCCCTGCCTCTAATGCCAGATCGCTGGACGCGATACCCGTATCCGCCAAATGCCGGGCGCGAATCCCTGTATGGGAACGTATCCACTCATCGCTGGTATCCAGCCTTTGAGCCAGATCGTCGTTGGTCACCCGGTTGGGCGGGATTGCCCTCCCGGTAGCGATAATCTCAATAGCCATAACGCACCTTTCCATGACAAAAAGCATATTTTTGTCATTCTTAATAATAGTAATCGATTTCAACGAAATGTCAATGCAGAAGCTGCAGAAGCTGCAGAAGTTGCAGAAACTGTTGCAAAACTTCAATTTTACAACAGCAACCGCTGGAAAATGCAGTTTTGTAGCGGCGTTTATTCCTTGCGCGGTCAATCGTTCTCTGGTATGTATATGATTCCAGGAGAGAACATGATCCGTATACCTAAAAATGAGCTTCAGCGCGTCATCGCCGGTATCTTCCGCGCTCTGGGGATTCCCCCGGACGAAGCCGAGGATTCCGCCGAAATTCTGGTGGCCGCCGACGCGAGGGGCATTCCCAGCCACGGGGTAGCCCGCATCAACCGTTACGCCGAAGGGATCAAGGCGGGGCTCATCAAAGGGGGCGTAAACCCGACGTTGCTGTGGGAGACTCCCATATCGAGGGTGTTGGACGCCGAAGGGGGCATGGGCCTTTCCTTGAGCAGGCAGTCCATGAACAGGGTCATCGTCATGGCCCGCGAACACGGCGTTGGGGTCTGCTGCATCCGAAACTCCAATCATTTCGGCATCGCCGGCTATTACACGGAGATGGCCGCCCGGCAGGATATGATCGGCATCGCCATGACCAACACCGCGGCGTTGGGGGTTCCCACCTTTGCCAGAGAAGCCATGTTCGGCACTAACCCAATCGCTTTCGCGGCTCCCGGCTTGGGGAAGGATATGTTTAGCCTGGATATGGCCACGACTATCGTCACGAGGGGCGCGGTGGAGATCTGTGAGCGGGAGGGAACCAGGATTCCCCAGGGCTGGGCGGTGGGTAAAAATGGCCGCGCCACAGACGATCCCGTCTCCTTGCTGGACGATATGCTCTACCTCCGGGGCGGGGGGCTTCTCCCCTTGGGCGGCGAAGGAGCCGCGTTCGGCGGCTATAAGGGATACGGGCTGGCGGTCATGGTGGATATTCTGACGGCCCTTTGTTCCGGCGGAACCTTCGGCAGGGAGGTTCGGGATTCGGCCATCACTTCCGCCAGGGTCTGTCATTTCTTTATGGCCCTGCGAATAGACCTCTTCCGGAAGCCAGAAGAATTCAAACGGGACATGAGCCGGATGCTGGGAGAATTGGCGGCGCTCAAACCTGCGGAAGGAGCCCGGCGGGTCTACTATGCCGGGCTTAAAGGCCGGGAAACAGATGAGGAGAGCAACGCGCTGGGGGTTCCGCTGCCCGAAGGGGTATGGGAAACCATCAAAACGACCGCCGGGGAACTGGATGTCCCTGTTCAGGTTACGCAGACAGCGCATCCCGCTTGATTTTTTTCGTGGTAGTCATTTCCATGGGCTTTTCCAGGATGGTTATCCGGTCAATCCGTTGGTAAGGGAGGAGCCGCTGGTTCACCTCCGCCACGATTGCTTCGATCCGGCGCCGCGCTTCTTCTCCGGTAAGGGCCGCGCCTGCCTCGTTCCGGAATTCCGGGTTGGGATAGACGAGCGCCTCGATGCCCTCGGTCTTCATCCGCTTATCCGACACAAAGCCCCGCACCAGGATCTGATCTATCTCCTCAAAGAGCTGGAACTCGTTCTCGATCTCTTCGGGATAGACGTTCTTACCGCCCCCGGTGACGATCATATTCTTAGCCCGCCCGGTGAGGTAGAGGTAGTTCTCGCCGTCCATGTAGCCCAGATCGCCGGTCTTGAGGTAACCTTCGGCGGTAAAGCTTTCGGCGGTCGCGTCCGGCATCTGATAGTAGCCTTGCATCACCATGGGCCCCTTGACGATAACTTCGCCCACGCCTCGTTCATCGGGGTTGAGGATTTTCATATCCACCTGGGGACAGGTCTTGCCCACGCTGGTTTCCTTGTAGCGCTGAATTGGGTTGATGGTAATGATAGGGGAGGTTTCGGTGAGGCCATAACCCTGCACGAAGTCGATGCCAAGCTGGTTGTACTTCCTGAACACGCTGGGCGCCAGAGGGCCGCCGCCGCAGATACAGATCCGGATGGACGTAAGGCCGGCCTTGTCTAGAATAAAACGGAACATCTTCTTGCCGGGGTTCACGCTGAATATCTTCTTGATGAGCCCGGAAACCCCCATGAGTCCCGATATGAGTCCGTACACAAGGGGCCCCTTCTCCCGGAGCCCCCGGACGATGCCCGCAAGCATCTTGTTGAAGAGCATGGGCACCCCCAGCAGCATGGTGATCCGGGCTTCTTTGAGATCCTTTAGAATGGCCTTGGTCACCATTCGCTTGCCGAAGACCAGCTCCGCGCCCACCGAGATGCACTCGATGAATACCGCCAGCATGGTGTAGGCGTGGTGCAGCGGCAGAATGGCGTAGAACACATCGGTATGAAGGATGATGAGCGGGGTGCCCTGGGCTAGATAACAGTCGGAAACAAGGTTCAGGTGGGTCAGCATGACTCCCTTGGGGTTCCCCATAGTGCCCGAGGTGAAGAGAATCGCCGCCAGATCCGTTTCCTCGGCGGCTTCTATCACCGCTTCGGGCCCATCCAGATCGTAGAGGTACGTTCCCATTCCTCTTTTGAGGGAAACGATCGCTTCCAGGCTTCCGGGATTGGCCGTGTAATAGCCGTATTTATCTTCGTCCACGAAGAGGATCCGCGCTCCGGCTGTCTTGATGAGGAGATCAACCTCCTCGTTTTTCAATTGATGATCGATGGGAACTACCACGGCCCCGGCAAAGAGGATCCCCAAGTAGGCCACCGACCATTCGGGGATATTCTTTCCCGTAATGGCAACCTTGTCGCCCCGGCGAATTCCCCTGCTGTAGAGCCATCGGGCCGCAGCCTCCACCTTTTTAAGGGCTTCCTGGTAGGAAAGGCTGATCCGTTCAGGATCGTATATGGTAAAACAGGCCCGCTCCCCGTACCGGGAAACGGTAATTTTGAACATTTCCGGAAGGGTAGGCCAGGAACCGGAATAGGCCAGCCCCCGGTAATCGTTCAAAAAAGCCCACGGCGTATATGTCGTACTCATAGATTACTCCCTTTGTCAGTATGACACGGAATTTCTCAAAAGGTTGCGCCGGTGAACCGAATCTATACCTGGATACATCTTTCTATTTATGGCATAGTAGGGGCGCGGCCTTAAGCGGCATCTCAAATGGAGGAATCGCGGTGTACAAACCAGTTGACCCCAAGGTGAATTTCCCCAGGATGGAAGAAGAAGTTCTGGCCTTCTGGGAGAAAAACGATATTTTCAGAAAATCCGTACGGCGGCGGGAAGGCTCCCCGGCAAAACCGGGCGAAGAGTACGTCTTCTACGACGGCCCCCCCTTTGCCACGGGACTGCCCCACTTCGGCCACTTTATCCCCAGCACCATCAAGGACATCATCCCCCGCTACCAGACCATGCGGGGCAAAAAGGTGGAGCGCCGTTTCGGCTGGGACTGCCACGGCCTCCCGGTGGAGAACCTCATCGAGAAAGAGCTGGGCCTCAACTCCAAGACCGACATCGAGCGCTACGGCGTGGCGGCGTTCAACGAAGCCTGCCGGGCCTCGGTGCTCCGCTACGTCAAAGAATGGCGGCAGGTCATCACCCGCCTGGGCCGCTGGGTGGACTTTGACCACGACTACAAAACCATGGATCGGGACTACATGGAGACCATCTGGTGGGTGATGAAGTCCCTCTGGGAAAAGGGCCTGCTCTACGAAGGCCACTACATCCTGCCCTACTGCCCCCGCTGCGCCACGGTGCTCTCCAACCACGAACTCAACCTGGGGGGCTACCAGGACGTGCACGACCCGGCCATCACGGTGCGTTTCAAGGTGAGGGGGGGCTTCCTGCCGCCGGAGACCTACCTCCTGGCGTGGACAACGACCCCCTGGACGCTGCCCTCCAACCTGGCCCTCACCCTGGGCCCGGACATTGACTACGTACTCATCGAGGACCTCACCGCTTCTCCCACTCCCCACGATCACTACATCCTCGCGGAAGCCCGGCTCCCGGCTTACTACAAAGACCCCGGCCAGTACCGGATTCTCTGGAAAAAGAAGGGCGCGGCGCTTACGGGCATCGAGTACGAACCCCTGTTCCCCTACTTCAAGGACACCCCCAACGCCTTCCGCACCTTTCCCGGAGACTTCGTGTCCACCGAAGACGGCACCGGCATCGTTCACACCGCGCCGGGCTTTGGCGAAGACGACCAGCGGGTTCTCAAGGGCGCGGGGATACCCACCATCTGCCCGGTGGACGCCGAGTGCCGCTTCACCGCGGAAGTGCCGGACTACCAGGGCGTTTTCGTCAAGGACGCGGACAAGGCCATCATGGAGCGCCTAAAAGCCGAAGGAAAGCTGGTAAAGCGGGATCAGATCCTCCACGCCTATCCTCACTGTTGGCGCTGCGGCAGCCCTCTCATCTACCGGGCGGTGGGCTCCTGGTTTGTCAACGTGGAAAAGATCAAGCAGGATATGCTGGACGCCAACAGCCAGATTGCTTGGATGCCGGAACATATCAAGGCGGGCCGTTTCGGCAAGTGGCTGGAAGGGGCCCGCGACTGGGCCGTCAGCAGGAGCCGCTATTGGGGGAACCCCCTCCCCATCTGGCGCTGCCCGGACTGCGGCAAAACTATCTGCGTGGGCAGCAGGGCGGAGCTCAAGGAGCTTTCCGGCGTGGAGCCTGAGGATCTCCACAAACACTTTGTTGATGACATCACCATCCCCTGTCCCACGAGAACCTGTTCCGGCGTCATGCGCCGCATCCCCGAGGTGCTGGACTGCTGGTTCGAGTCCGGGGCCATGACCTATGCCCAGAACCACTACCCCTTTGAGAACAAAGAATCCTTCGAGCGCCGCTTTCCCGCGGACTTCATCAGCGAAAGCCTGGATCAGACCAGGGGCTGGTTCTACACCCTCACGGTGCTGGCGGCGGCGCTCTTCAAAAAGCCGGCCTTCAAGCACTGCATCGTGAGCGGCATCGTCCTAGCCTCCGACGGCAGGAAGATGAGCAAGAGCCTGCGAAACTACACCGACCCCATGGAGGTGATCAACACCTACGGCGCGGATGCGGTGCGTTTCTTCCTGGTTCACTCGGCGCTGATCAAGGCGGAAGACCTGCGCTACAGCGATGACGGCGTCCGGGAGGTGATGAAGAGTATCCTCATCCCCCTGTGGAACGCCTACAGTTTCTTCGTCACGTACGCCAACATCGATGGGGTCGTTCCGAGCGGCGCGCCGGAAGCTCCCGCCAACCCTCTGGACAAGTGGATCCTCTCTACGGCGGAAGCCATGATCGAGAAAGTTACCGCCGCCCTGGATCTCTACGATCTCTCCCGCGCCGTAGATCCCATCCTGGAATTCATCGACCTTTTAAACAACTGGTATATCCGCCGTTCCCGGCGCCGCTTCTGGCGGAGCAAGACTACCGGCGCCGGGAACGGCGACGCCGATAAGACCGAAGCGTACGGCTCGCTTTACGAGGCTTTGAAGCTCCTCGTCACGGTGGCTGCGCCTTTCATGCCCTTTATCGCCGATGCCGTCTGGCAAAACCTCCGCCGGGAAGACGAGCCTGAGTCGGTGCACCTGACGGACTTCCCCATATACCGGGAGGAACGGCGGGATCGGGCGCTGGAATTCAAGATGGCGGCGGTGCGCCACGCGGTGTCCATGGGCCGCTCCCTCCGCTCCCAGTACAACATCAAGGTTCGCCAACCCCTGCGGATGGTGGAGCTGGTGACCCGCAACGCCGACGAGAAGAAGGTGCTCCTGGAAATGGAGGAGATCATCCGGGAAGAACTCAACGTCAAGCAGGTGGTCTTCCGGGACAACGAGGAAGATCTGGTGGAATACCAGGCAAAGGCAAATTTCCGTATTTTGGGGAAGGAGCTGGGCAAGGACATGAAGCTCGCCGCGGCCCGCATCGAGGCGTTGAGCCGGGCCGAGATTCAGGGGCTCCTGGAGGGGGCCGTCCTCTCCATCGAGCTCGATCCCGCAAGTTCCCGGAATCTGGAATTGACCGCGGAGAAGCTGGACATCCGGCGTATCGAAAAGGCAAACCTCAAAGTGCTCAACGAGGGAACCCTCACGGTGGGGCTGGACACGGAAGTTACCGAAGATCTGGCACGGGAAGGGGACGTGCGGGATCTCGTCCGGGGGGTGCAGAACGCCCGGAAAGAACAAGACCTCGCCGTGACCGACCGGATCAGGCTGTACCTTTTTGGATCGGAACGGCTTAAGGCCGCATGGACGGCGTTCTCCGACTATGTAGCCGCCGAGATCCTCGCGGTTTCTGTTGTCTGGGGGCCTGTAGAAGGCCAAACCTCCCTGGAAGCGGGGGATGAATCATGGCTGGTAAAGATTGAGAAAATATAAAAGGTATAAATAGTATGGATGTCATTAAAACAGCCCGCGTCCGCAGCGCGCGGAATCGCCGCTCTCCCTTTATTTTGGGTATGGCCGTTCTTTTTATCCTGGGAGCCTGCGCGTCAACCCCCCGGAACGTACCACAACTCCCTGGACAAGACGGGGGGATCGAAGCGATGTTTGCTCCTCTGGAACCGGATGCGCTGGTGTACCTCTGGGCGGATGTTCCCGGAACCAGACCGATCCTGGATCGGGCGTCCTTTGCGGGCTTCGATGGGAAAAGCGCCTCCGACCTGCTGGATAGAACCGAATTTGTAGCGGCGGCTGTGTATCCCCAAACAGCCGCTTCGGAATCCGCTGAAACGGGGCGGAGCTTTATGGCCGCCGCCAGGGGGCGGTATCCTGTTTTGAGCGCCGGGTTAGCCTTCTCGTTTAGCCCCTCATGGAAAAAGCGGAAGTCCCCAACCGGGAACAGCTATTGGTATTCTAAGCGGGAAGGGCTTTCGATAGCCCTCTATTCCCGGAATGCGCTGGTGTCTGACGGGGATCCCTTCCCGAAAAGCGGCAATCCGCAGACGCCGTCGGCTTTGGGGGAACTGAGCCGGGGGGCGGTGCTGGCAGGCTGGATCACCAGCGCGGCGGAACCGCTCAACCGGTTCATAACCCAGTTGGGCTTACCTATTCAGATTCCGGCCCAGCAGTTGATCTTCGCCCTATACCCATCGCGGGAAGAGGGAACCTACGAAACGGCGCTGTATTTGGAAACCGCTTCGGAAAGCCAGGCCCAAGCGTTGTCTTCTATGATTGCCATGCTGCGGATTTTTATGCCCCAGGAGCTTTTATCCGCAGACTCTACCAATCCTATGGCTCTTGCGGGAGCGGTCTTTGCCTATCCCCCGGTCACTCAAGGTACAGCCATCGTTCTCCACAGCGCCCCTATGAAGCCGGAAACAATTGCTTTACTTTTCAATATGTTCTCGTTATATTCTCCCTAGAATAATACAAAGAGGAAAACGCTATGCCGACTTATGAATATGAATGTAAAAGCTGCGGTCATGTTTTTGAGGTTTTTCAAAATATGAGCGATGATCCTTTAAAAAATTGCCCCCAGTGCGGCAAGGATATACGCCGGCTTATCCACGGTGGAACCGGTATAATCTTTAAGGGTTCCGGTTTTTATGTTACCGATAAAAAGGGAGGAACATCTTCCGGTTCCACTTCCGGCGGGACAAAGGCCGGAACCGTTTCCAGCGCGGAAACTGCCAAGCCGGAAACTGCCAAGCCGGACTCCCCCGCCGATTCATCCAAACCTGCGCCCGCTCCCGCTGCGGAAAAGAAGGCCGCCGGTTAAGTTCTGTGACCGGTCTTTCGTGAAGAGACGTTATGAAAAAACGTTCCCGTTTTTTCTGTGAAAACTGCGGCGCCGAGGTAGCCATGGATTCGAGGCGCTGTCCTCGGTGCGGTAGATCATTTGTCTCGGTACGCTGCCAGGCATGTGGTTTTACCGGAGAGGAGGCTTCTTTTGATCAGGGCTGTCCGGTCTGCGGTTACGCGGCGCCGGCTCCATTCAACCGCGAAGAAAAACAAAAGGCCGCTATCGGTTCCCTGCCGTCCTGGGTTTATGTTCTCACCGCGCTGGTCTTCGGTATCGTGGGATTCCTCGTTTTCTTCACCCTGCGGTAATTAGTGTTTGTCCACAATGTGTCTACATTATGGACAGACTCTAATTACGGCGAATCGAATATTAATGATACCCGGTGATACTTCGGGTGATACCCGGTGATACTTCGGGTGATACTCGATGATACTTCGATGATACTCGGTGATACTTTGATGATACTCGAATGATACTTCGATGATACTCGGTGATACTTTGATGATACTCGAATGATACTTCGATGATACTTCGATGATACTTCGATGATACTTCGATGATACTTCGATGATACTCGGTGATACTTTGATGATACTCGAATGATACTCGAATGATACCCCGAAGAGGGCCGGTTTTGTTGACAGGGGGCGCTGGAGGGCTTATATTTGGGTCAATGAGCCTTTATACGATGGAGATACCGATGAAACAAATTGTTAAATTTTTTCGTTTTTCGCTCATTTTGTGTTTTATGCTGAGTGTTAAAATGGCGTTTGATTTAACCGGCGGCATATACTACACGCCTGAAGAGATAGCCATTAAATACACCGTATCCTTTATCGTTGGAATTTTAATGGAACTGTCGATTAAATTGACCTGGTATATTAATCTGAAGCTGAAAGCTGGAACGAGGAACCTTAATCATGAAGTTTCTCGGTTGATTATGTACACAGGCATTACGAGTGTGGCAGGGATAGGCATGTGTTTGTTTCATGTTCTTGTTTCGTCAGTTTGGCATGCCGAACCAGGAGAATTGTTTACCGGTACGATTCGAATATCTATAGTAATACTATGTTTAGCGGCGGGTATTTTTTGCGGACCCGCCGGGTATTTGCTTGAAAAACTATTAAAAAAACTTAGAAAAAAAGAAGCGGATCCAAGAATTTCCAAAGGATAGAGAGCAGGAGGAGGAATCAATGAGCATCGTAAACGTATTTTTTTCATGGAGAAATGTATCTATTATGATATTCGCGCTGCTTAGGATATTTTTCTAGGCCAATTATTGCAGTTTGATTCATCTTTTAGCTGGATGTCCGCTTGTAAAGATCTGGTTATAGCGTTTATTTATAGTATTTTCTTTTCATTTTTTGGCATAGTCCCCATCTGTAAAAGAATTATCGAAATAAGGAAAAGCTTGATAGGCAATATCATTTTCATATTGATTTATTTTGGAATATGTATGCCGGTTCTTGCGTATTTTCTTTTTAAGCTGGTGATAAAAATAACAGACGGCTTTTTTATTATAAATGGACTCACGATTAGTGAATTGGTATTTTGGTTTAGCATGGGTTTTGTTTTTTGTATTTGTTTTATAATCCATTATTGCCTGGAGTGGAAGAGTGAAAAAAACAACACAAACAGTCTCTAAATTAGAAAGATATTTCTCCGTATTTTTCCTCAAACATCTCCCGGTTAGAAACCTCTAATAATTTAAATATGCGCTTGAGCTGTCTTTTTAAGGTAGGTTCCGACATATTCATCGCATGGGCAATGTTTACATACTTTTGATTTTCAAGTATAGAATTTAAGATAGATTTATCCCGATCGCTCAATTTCAAAAACAACCTGGAGGCGTCTTCTTCTGAATGTTCTATCGCGTCCGGTTCCTGCTGGTTTTCAGACAATTTTTTAATGAAGCCGGAGAAATCAGGCATAAATAACAGGATAACGGCGGCCCCTGCCGCCATCGCCAGGAATGAAAACCGGAGTATGGTAATAAGGGGAAGGTACATGCCGTCCAGGAATTGAGCGCCGATAGCGGCAAGCGGTAAAACGATAGACAGAAAGATTTTTGCTTTGAGAAAGGTATTAAAGAAATCACGCTTATAGGCAAAGATCACGCCTAAACCGTAGAGAAAAATACCCAGTATGTCGCCGCTTTCCCAGAGCAGCGCCAGTCCCCAAAAACAGCAGAGACCCGCCCATAGAAAGAAACTCATTGGATAAACTATCAACACGGCTAAGACGATCAAGGTAGCGCCGCCTGAAACCGCGAAAACCGGCATACTCATGCCGTTCCGCAGTTGGTCGGAACCCAGGCCCGAAGCGTTTTGTGTGTCGAGGTGAACGTAGAGCGTGAAGAGAAAAACTATTGCCCAAAGGAAAAAAATGATAACCGCGGTTATTCGCCAGAGGAGGGGGCAGTGGGCTTTTATACCGGATAAGTCTTCGCGGCGGGGGAAAGATACCTTAGGTTTGCTTCCTAACACATTGTTCATGGCACACATCCTATTGAAGAAGGCATTACTGAACTGAAAAGGAACAAGAGAAAGTGTACACCCCCGCCGCTGGCCTGTCAAGCGTTTAGGCGCAGGGTGTCACGGGATAACCACCATCGACCCGGCGGTATCGCGGACTACAGAACTCCCGTTTTGATACGTCTTTGTTCCCGGTGATACTTTGGTGATACTTCGGGTGATACCCGGTGATACTTCGGGTGATACCTGATGATACTTCGGGTGATACCCAGATGATACTCGAATGATACCCCGAAAAGGGCCGGTTTTGTTGACAGGGGGCGCTGGAGGGCTTATATTTCGGATAACGGTTGTAAACCCGCTAAAAACATTTTTAGGAGGGTTTCTATAAAGAAGCTCATTTCAGTGGTGGTGATGCTGGCGTTTACTAGCATAACGGTATTCGCGGCGCCGGGATCGGCAGCGGCGGCTCTGGGCAACGGCAGTTCTGCGGTTGTCAGCGCGGGGGTTCTGGATGGGGCGGATGATCTGTTCGCCGATGTACAGGCAACGGAGTTGACAACAGAGGAGGCCCAGGCGGTGAGGGAGGAAATCTCTTGTTCATCGCTGCTGCGGCTGTCGTTTTCGTGGTCGCTGTCATTGTCTTAACGGGTAAAGGTGATGCGTTGGCTCCCGTTAGGTAGACTAACAAGTGTCTGT
>JAIRPG010000067.1 GCA_031257105.1 Treponema sp. | reverse complement strand
AGTGTCTGTCCATAATGTAGACACATTATGGACAGACCACCTTAAAAAACGCATTTTCGCAGCCGTTAGGCGAGAAAATGCAAGGTCTGTCCGCAAAGTAACCGGCTTTGTGGACAGACTCTATGTAGTGTCTGTCGATAATGTAGACTGTAGGTTACGAGACGGCGCGAAAGTATCCGCATTTGAGGTACAAGGATTCTTCGTAGCCTAAGAGAATGGGATGATCCGCCGCCTGGTAGCGGAAATCTAACTGAACAAGCCTCCTGCCCGCATCGGCGGCTGCCTCGGCAATCATGCGCTTAAAGCGCCCCTCGTCTAGGGCGTGGCTGCATGAACAGGTTACAAGGACGCCCCCCGGATTAAGGAGCCGGAGAGCGCGGAGATTGATCTCCTTATAGCCCCGGAGCGCCCCTTCCAGGGCGGAACGGGACTTCGCAAAGGCCGGCGGATCAAGGATTACGCAATCAAAGCGCTCCTTTGCCCGCTCATACTGGGGAAGCGCGCTGAAAATATCGGCCTCTACCGTATCGATCCGGTCTTCAACGCCATTAAGCCGGGAATTGAGCGCCAAGGTTTCCAGGGCCGAAGCGGAAACATCCACCGCCCGTACCGAATCCGCGCCGAGGCGGGCGGCGTGAATGGCAAATCCACCGGTATAGGCGCAGCAATCGAGCGTTCTCCCGCCGCGGGTAAAGGCGGCGGCCCGGAGGCGGTTCTCCCGCTGATCCAGAAAGTGGCCGGTCTTCTGCCCACCTTCGAGATCAACGGCAAAAGGAAACCCGTTCTCGAATATCACAAGATCTCCGGGAGGATGTCCCCGAAGTACGCCTTCCCGCAGAGGCAGCCCTTCCAATTCCCTAACCTTTGCGGAGTCCTTCTCTATGATACCCTTGGGGAAGGTCAGGGAAGGATCGGAATCCATCACTTCTTCAAGCGCGGAAAGGATCTCTTCGCGGCGGCAGTCCATGCCCCAGGTAAGAAACTGCACGGAAAGCCAGGACGAAGGCGGCCCCAACGCGGCCTCCGCCGCTTGGAAGGTAAGAGGGCGGGCGGAAACAGCCCGTTCTACCGCCTCTCGAGGCCAGCCGGTAAAGCAATCAACGATAAGGCCCGGCAAAAAATCAGCCTCGCCAAAGACGAAACGAACCGGTTCTCGGTGAAGCTCCAGGCCGCTTTGACGCCGGCGATCCAGCGCCGCTCTCATGCGGCGCTTGAAAAACCCCTTGTCTATCCCTTCTTTCGAGGGGCTATAGATTCGGGCTATGATCTTCGAGTGGGGATTGGCCAGAGCTCTGCCCAGGTAGACTTTGCGCGCGCTCTCCACATCAACCGCCTCGCCGCTTTCCAAGCAAGCATCCAGCACGCGAGCGTCCAGCACGCGCTCCACTTCGTTGCCGTATACCCAGGGATGGCCGCCAAGGATACGCCGTTCCTCCCCCGGTTTTAAAATGATTCGTTTCATAAAAAGCCTTCTTTAAAGAAGGAACTTACGCCTCGACGCCCTAACGGCGGCGGACAATAAATTCCTCACGGGAAGCCCAGGATCGTTCCGCGCCTTCCCGCGCGCGGGAGAGGAGGTATTCCTGAACTCGAAACGGCGCCTCTCCCTCCGGGGGCGAAAGCCGCGTCCAGGAGCCGTCCTTTTCCAAGAATCGAGCCTGGCAGTTATCCCGAAAATAGGCGTCCAGGATGTCCCGAAGCTTTTCCCGGTGATCTTCCTGCAAGACGGGGAACAATAACTCCACCCGGCGCTCTAGGTTCCGGGGCATCCAGTCGGCGCTGGAAAGGTAGAATTCCTCGGCGCCGGCGTTGGCAAAATAGAAGATTCTCCCGTGTTCCAGGTAGGTATCGATAACGCTGATCACCCGGATGTTCTCCGACAGTCCCGGAACGCCCGGCGCCAAGGTACAAATGCCCCGGACATTGAGGAGGACGCTCACTCCGGCCTGGGACGCCCGGTACAGGGCTTCGATCACATCGGTATCAGCCAGAGAATTCATCTTGGCGATGATCTGCCCGGGACTTTCGAGACTAGAACGCTTCGCCTCCCGGTCAATAAGCTCGATAAAACGGCGTTTCAGGCCCACCGGGGCGATGGTAAGGGTTCTCATGCCAAGGATCGCCGAATAGCCGGTAAGCATGTTAAAGATAAGCCCGGCATCAAAGGCAATATCCTCCCGGACGGTGAAAAGGCAGATATCCTCGTAGAGCTTTGCCGTTTTATCGTTGTAGTTTCCTGTGGAAAGGTGGACGTAACGCCTCATGCCGTCCTGCTCTCGGCGGAGTACCAAGCTGATCTTCGCGTGCACCTTGAGCCGAGCCAGGCCATACACCACGATTACCCCGGCCTTTTCCAGCCGGTTCGCCCAGGAGATGTTCCGTTCCTCGTCAAAGCGGGCCTTGAGTTCCACCACGGCGGTAACCTGCTTCCCATTCAGAGCGGCTTCTTCCAGCGCCCGGATGATAGGAGAATTCCCGGAGGTACGGTAGAGGGCGGCTTTAATGGAGATTACCTGGGGATCCGAAGCGGCGTCCTGAAAAAAACGTATCACCGGATCAAAAGAATCATAGGGCAGGTGGAGCATCACATCTCGCTGGCAGATGCGTTCCCAGAGGGGCTCCTCTTGGGAAAACGCGGCGTTCCAGTACGTCTTTCTGGGCTTGAGCCTGAGCGAGTCGAAGCCCCGGGCTGAACAGAGATCCCCCAGGCTCCCCAGGTCGAGGGGAGAGTGAACCTCGTAGAGGTCGTCTTCCCCCAAATCCAGCTTGGATGCCAGGGTATCCCGGAGCCGGGAACTCCCGGATGTATACACCATACGCACGACGGCGGAATGATCCCGTTCTTGGAGCACTTCTTCCATAGCCTCGATAAAATCTTCATCCCGCTGTTCATCCACCGGGAAGTCGGCGTCCCGGTTCACCTTGAAGATCATGCTCTCCTTGACCGCGTATCCCGGAAAGAGATAGGCCCCCCAGGTGAGCAGCAGGTCATCCGCAAGGGCCCAGCGGAGTTTTCCGCCGCCCTCATCGGGAAGGTAGATGATCCTGTTCCGCGCCGGGGGAATCTGGACAATGGCGATCTGAGCCTCCGGCGGTTCCTTGGTTCTGGAAGACGCGCCCGAATGTTTCGCCCTACCACCGGTAGTACCGCCGGTACTACCGCCGGTACTACCGGTTGAGAGGAACATGGCCGGCTCAACCTCTTCGTCAGGGCTCAGGAGAAAGGCCGCGTAGATCGATTTATTAAGCGCGGGAAACGTTCCTTTACCGCCGTCCTCCGGGACAAACCGGAGAGGGCTCAAGATTGGGTAGATCTCCCGGATAAAGAAGGTCTCCAGGTAATCCATCTGGTTCAAGGTATAGGTATCGGGCCGGAGGAGTTCCAAGCCTCCCCTTGCCAAGGCGGGAAAGATCTCGTCTTCGAGGCACCGGTACTGGCGGCGGATGATGTCCCGAATTTTTTCCCCGGCAATCCTCAGCTGAATATCCGGGCTGAGTCCTGAGGGATCTCCCATCGCTCCTGACCGGCGGGCCCGCTTTAAGGCGGCAATCCTGACCATGAAAAATTCGTCAAAGTTAGACGATACAATCGTAAGAAACCGGAACCGGTCAAGCGGGGGGAGATCCTGCCGCAGGGCCTCTTCCAAAACCCGCCGGTTAAAATCAATCCATGAAAGATCGCGGCTAAAAAAAAGTGGCCTTCCGGCCCCTCCGGAGGCGCTTGTTTCGCTCTTCATCATACTAAAATCACCTTGTATCCAAAGACATCCTGAAACATACCGGCCTTTTCTTCCAACCCCAAGCGCTCGGAATTGAGATCGTAGTTCCCGCCGGAGTGAAGCACGACGGTTTCGCTGCGCCGCTCAACGCTGATATTCCGCAGCCGCTGGGAATGGCCCCTATCCAGGGCGTCCGCGACCCGGAGTATCGAGGCCATCTTCAGCACCAGGATGCGTTCCTCCCGCTGCAACGTAAGGTAGCCAATATCCGTGGGAGATGGGGGGAGTCCCCGGTGATAGCGGATCACGTTACCGATGATGTCCAGTTCGTTCTGGTGGAGGCCGAAGATCTCCGAGTTCGCTACTATATACTGGCCGTGCCGGTGATGGTCGGAGCTCTGGATAAAGGAACCCACATCGTGGAGCAAGGCCGCCACTTCCAGCATCATCCGTTCCCGGCGGTTCATGCCGTGTTCCTGGAACAGGGCGTCAAAGAGGATCATACATTGGGCCGCTACATACCGGTGATGTTCCTCGTCGTAGTGGTACTTGCGGCCCAGATTTACCGCCGAAGCGATGATCTGCGATAAGAATTCTTCTTGAAGATCCGCTTCTACCCCTTGGGCAAGATCGATAAGCATACCCTCCCGAATGGAAATAGAGGGTACTACCACCTGGGCGGCGGCGGTTTGTTCCATAAAAAGCTTATACACGAGGTTCCCCGGCACAAACCCCCCGGCGTCGGCGTAGGGGAGCTCGAAATTCCGGATGCACTCATCGGTACTGTAGCCCTTGATCTTCTCCACAAACTGAATAAAGGTATCCCGATCAATAGTCCAGCACTGTTCGTTGAGTTCCCGGCCTATACGGGCAGCCACCGAGCGTATATCCGTACCGGCAACTACAAACGTCCGCACATGAGAGAGGTCCATCTCGGCGTTGAGAAATTCAGACGTATTCCGAACGATTTCGCTTAGGTAGCGATCACGGGAACGGGCCGAATTCAAAGCCAGCCGCGCCTGCCTATCAATCAGAATGGTTCCCATACGCAGGCTGTGAGCCCCAGCCATCTTTCCCCGGCGAAGGAGCATAATCTCGGTGGAACCGCCGCCAATCTCGATAATCATCGAGTTGGATCGCCAAAACTGAGGGAAGTCGTTCTTCAAAGCAAAGCGAACCGCCAGGTACATGAGCCGGTTCTCTTCTATCCCTTCAACAATACTGAAGAGAAAACCCGTTTCCTGCCTTACCCGGTCAACAAAGACATCCCGGTTCCGGGCGACCCGCAAGGCGCTGGTCGCGATGGCGCGTACATCCTCCCCGCCGATGCCCCAGCCGGCCAGATGTTCTCTGAAATTCCGCAGTACGAGCAGGCACTCCAGCAGCGATTCCCTGGATACCTGGCCCGAAGTAAACACGTCCCGTCCGAGCGCTACCGGCTTTCCGGCGCGATCGAGAACCCGCCACTGTCCCTTTCCGTCCAGTTCGGCGATGACCAGCCGTATGCCGGTGGATCCGATCTCCAGAACAGCCGAAAGCCGCCGCCCCGCCGCCTGCCGGTGTTTACTCGTTGTTTCCATAATTTTATCAATTATTGAATTCCCCAGGGAAAGTATCAAGCCTTGTAATCCCGCGCCGGTTTTACGTATCATTAAGAATATATGGCTAGTACGTGTCTGTCCACAAAGTCGGTGACTTTGCGGACAGACCTTGCATTTTCTCGCCTAACGGCTGCGAAAATGCGTTTTTTAAGGTGGTCTGTCCATAATGTGTCTACATTATGGACAGACACTCATTAGACGCGGGTTTGAGCTTCGGTACCTGGGCCTCGTATTACCTGCTGCCCGGGCCGAGGCTCTACGACGACATTCCGGTACACGGCATTAATCAGCCCGTACAACGCTCTTCAGAGGACTCTTTTTTACAGCCCGCCGCTGTGTTAAGCTTCGATTAATGATAAGCGAAAAGGCTTTGGTAGCGTACAAAAATCATCCGGCTCTGGTATCCGGCGTATCCGGTGGATCCGGCGTATCCGGCGTATCCGGTGCGGGAGAAAAGGTAAGCATTTCTCTTCTTGGGGGCGATTCGCTTCGGGTTCGGGAAAAAGATGTCGAATTCCTCCATCCGGGCCCCCTAACCACGCTTGCCGGCTTGGAAGCGGACGCCGGAAACGAGGCGGCGGACATCCGGGGAGCCTGGGAACTCATCGAAGGCCAGGAGGTTTCCCTCAAAGAGCTGACGGAACTGATTTACGGGGAGTTTAGTCCCCCAAACGCATGGGCTGCTTATCAGATTTTCCGGGACGGCCTGTACTTTTTCGGGACGATAGAGGCTATTCGTCCCCGCGCAGCCGCCGATGTCGCCCAGGAGGAGCAAAAACGGGCGGAAAAGCGGCAGGGCGAGGAAGAACGGGAGGCGTTTCTGGCTCGCCTTAAAGCCGGAACGCTCATTCCTCAAGACGGCCGTTTCCTCCAGGATGTAGAAGCGCTGGCTTATGGGAAAACAAAGAAGAGCCGCACCCTTCGGGAATTGGGAAATTCCGAAACGCCCGAAGAAGCGCACCGTTTTTTGCTGCGTAATGGCGTTTGGACGCCCCTGGTTAATCCCCACCCTGCCCGTTTCGGTCTGAGTCTTATTTCCGCCGGGATAGATCCGGGGCCTCCTCCGGAGGAAGAACGGGTGGATTTGACCGCTCTACGATCCTTTGCCGTGGACAACGCCTACAGCGATGATCCTGATGACGCTATTTCTATAGAAGGAAATATCCTCTATGTTCATGTGTCGGATCCCGCGTCCGCGATACTTCCCGATAGTCCCGCTGATCTGGAAGCGAGGGGTAGAGGCGCTACCCTCTATCTCCCCGAAGGGATCTCCCGGATGATAGCCGTCGCCGCCCTGCCGTATTACGCGCTGGGCCAAGAACACCGTTCCCCGGCGCTGACCTTCAAAATCCGCTTGAACGAAGACGGTTCTATCGGGGAAACCGAAATAATTCCCTCCTTCGTAAAAGTTACCCGGTTAACCTATGCGGACGCCGACCGGATCCTCTCGGACGGCGGAGAAACCGGGCCGGAGGGGGCAGACTTCGCCGCCCTGGACAGGCTGGCCGCCCGCAACCAAAAACGGCGGGAGGC
Source organism: Treponema sp. (assembly GCA_031257105.1). Classification (GTDB taxonomy): domain Bacteria; phylum Spirochaetota; class Spirochaetia; order Treponematales; family Breznakiellaceae; genus JAIRPG01. The sequence goes on along the minus strand of JAIRPG010000067.1, from coordinate 8,037 downwards.
CGCCGGCGCGGCGGTCATTGAGCTCCCGGAGGTTCATATCTCCCTTCGGGAGGGTGAGGTTTCCTTTGAACCGGATAAACCCTACCGATCCGCCAACGTAATCCGGGAGTGTATGCTCCTCGCCGGCGAAGGGGCCGGACGTTGGGCGCAGGAACGGCGGCTACCCTTTCCCTACGTATGCCAGGACGCGGGGGAGCCGCTCGAAGCGGTTGTACCGGGCATGGCCGGTTCTTATCAACTCCGCCGCCGTATGAAGCCCCGGGAACTCTCGATAAAGCCGGGCCGGCATTGGGGACTGGGCATGGAGAACTATACGCAGGTTACGAGTCCTCTCAGACGTTATACGGATCTCCTGGCCCATCAGCAGATCCGCGCGTCATTAGGGGCCGGTTTGTACCGAATCCGGCATCCCCTGGAAGAAGATGCGCTTCTCCCGGCAATGGCCGCCGGAGAAGCCGCCGCTGGAGCATCGGTTCACGCGGAACGGGCTTCCCGGGCTCATTGGACGGCGGTGTACCTGGCGGGTAAGAAAGGTTCCCGGTGGGACGCCGTCGTGCTGGACAAGAAGGGAAACCGGGCGACCGTGATGATCCCCCTTCTCGGCCTGGAAACGCAGGTTTTCCCGCAAAACGATCCGGAACTCAATAGCCCGATAGCCCTTACCCTCAAATCGGTTAAAATTCCCGAAAAGGAGACGCTCTTTGTGCCCGCTTAAGGAAGTCTCATATCAACGCTCCTTTACGGCTTGACGTAAGACGATTTGTGTATAAACATTAATCGTATATGAGTGATTATTTAGATCCCAACAATGAGGAACTGCTCAAGGATTTTTTCAGTGAAGCTCAGATGCAGGTGGATACGCTGGAGCAAAATATACTGGTTCTTGAGAATGAAGGCGGGAACCGGGATGCGGTAGACGAGATATTCCGGGCGGCCCATACCCTCAAGGGGGGGTCGGCCACGGTGGAGATGATGGAGCTATCCCATTTTACCCATCTGGTAGAGGACGTGCTGGACGCCATCCGCTCGGACACGCTGGCTATTAATGAAGATGTGGTTGATACCCTTCTTTCAGCCATTGATGTAATCAAGGCTATGCTGGAGCAACGGATGAACGGCGCGGTGTATGGTGATGATACTTCCCACATTGAAAGCCGCCTCTCCGCGTTACTGCCCGAAGGTTCTTCCCGGAAAAAAGCGCCCGCCAAGGCGCCGCCGGCAAAGGCGCAAGTTGCGGCGCAAACTGCGGCGCAACCTGCCCCACAAACCGCCGCTGCGGCGCAAACTGCGGCGCAAGTTGCGGCGCAAACTGCGGCGCAAACCGGCGGCCTTTCTGCGGAGGAACTTCAAGAACTCAAAGATTCGGTGGACGGCGGTATGCCGGTGTACCGAATTTCGGTAAAAATGGACGAAAACAGCCTGATGAATACCGTCGGAGGTATCCAGGTATACGCCGCCTTAAAGGGGATCGGCACGATTCTGCGGACAACGCCGGATTTTGAACAGCTCTACGAGGATGTGTTTTACCCCCAGGTAGATTATTACTGCGCCAGTTCAAGAACGGTCGAAGAACTTGCCGGGTATGTGGTTATTCCCGATGTGAGTCTTCAGGCGACGGTGGTCAATATCGATACGCTTGTTCCCGCCGTGAAGAAGGCCGTTCCGGTTTCGGCGCCCGCTCAGGCCGCTCAGCCCGCCGCCCCAAAACCGGCGCCCGTAGAGACCGCGCCGGCGCAGCCGGCTGCCGTCCCGAAACCCCCGGCTCCGAAACCCGATGGGGAAGACGCCAAGATGGGAGGCGCCGGCGCGGCGGATGCCAAGAAAGCGGGCAAGGAAGCGGGTTCTATTCTACGGGTTGATTCCAAGCGTATAGACGACCTTCTCAACTTAGTGTCGGAAACCGTTATTACGAAGGCAACCTTTAATCAGATCAGTAATCAGTTCAACGATATGTTAAACGAACTTCACAGTATGCAGTCGGCGTATCGGGACAAGATCAAGAACCTCTTTGACAGTCTGCCCGGTTATCTTGAAGGCATACAGGAAGGTCGTTCTCTCAAGGACATACGGAAAGAGATCGGCGCGGAATATGGAGAAGTTTTTTCCCTTTTTGACGGATTTGAGACATCGCTCAAGAACAATGTGGTCAAGTTCCGCTCCACTTCTCAGAACCTAGGGCGGATCACCGGCGAACTTCAGGAAGGGGTCATGCGGATACGCATGGTGCCCATCAGCCAAATATTCAGCCGTTTCCCCCGGTTGGTACGGGATCTTTCTAAATCGCTCAACAAGAAGATCAATTTGGTTATCGAGGGAGAAGAAACCGAACTAGACAAGTCGGTTATCGAAGATCTCTTGGATCCTATCATGCACTCGGTGCGGAATTCGGTGGATCATGGTATTGAATCTCAGGATGAACGAAAGGCTGCGGGGAAGCCGGAGGAAGGCATGGTGCTCCTCAAGGCGAACAACGAAGGGAATATGATCGTCATCGAGATTGGGGATGACGGCAAAGGTATTGATGTAGAAGCGGTTAAGGCAAAGGCGGTTGAACGGGGGCTTATCAGCCCCAACAAACTGCTTACCGATGTTGAAGCCTATAACCTCATCTTTGAGCCCGGTTTTTCTACCGCTAAACAGATTACCAGTATATCGGGCCGGGGCGTTGGTTTAGATGTAGTACGCCGGCAAATTGAAAAACTTAACGGTACGGTGACGGTTTCTTCCGAAAAGGGTAAAGGCACCAAATTCACCATAAAACTGCCCCTTACCCTGGCAATTATTCAAGGTCTCCTCGTGCGGGTAGGGCCGGAGATTTACTCCATCCCGATTACATCGGTTATTGAAAGCCTGCGGATCAAGCCGGAAGACATCAAGATGATCGACAATTACGAAGTCTTTAATATCCGTAATGATGTGCTTTCTCTGCTCAGGCTCAACCGGCTCTTCGGCATCAAGACCGAGGCGCAGCAGGATTATCATTTCATTGTTATTGTGGGGACCGCCGAAAAGAAAATGGGGTTCATGGTGGACAGTCTTATCGGTGAGGAGGATGTGGTTATCAAGCCCCTGCGGGATCAGTACACCAATTCTCCGGGTATTGCCGGCGCGTCAATTCTGGGGGACGGCTCGGTTTCCCTTATTATCGATGTAAGCCAGCTTTTGGAACTGGGGCTCCGCAAGGAAATGGAGCAGCGCCGCATCCGTGAAGCGTCGATACGGTAACGGGGAATATCATGGCAATGATAAAAGATTTAGCGGCGGTCAACGCCGAATTGCAGGAACAGAAAGAGCGGGCCGATAATACGGATTTTAAGATGGTCACCTTTTCGTTGGCGGGGAAGGATTACGGCGTTGATATTATGAATGTTAAAGAAATCGCCAAAGCGGATAAGTTTACCTATGTACCCAACGCCGCATCCTTTGTTCGGGGGGTGTACAACCTCCGGGGCGATATTATACCGATCATCGATCTGCGGACATTCTTCCACATGCCGGTAGACCGGAAGGTTGATGGTCAGGAAAATATGCTGATCTTACGCATCGAAGACCGGGTATATGGCACTATTGTTGACAAGATCGATAAGGTAGTGGCCATTAACTCCGCGACAATTCAACCTCCTCACCCGATCTTTGGGGACATCAATATCAAATTCATTAGCGGGGTGGTTGAAAAGGAGGGGGAACTCTACATCATCCTGGATGTGATCCGTATTTTCAACCATACGGAAGATGATAAACAGAAGCCCCGCGTTCCGGCGCCGGAACGTTCCGGCGAAGCCTACTTTGTGCCTCCTGTTTCTACCGAGCCAAGCCCGCCGCCCCAAACCGCCACGAAGGATTCGACCTTTAGTTTTATCCGGGATGGCCTGGGGGCGTTGAAACACTTTACATCGAGCCCGTTGAATGAACGGTGGCTTCAAAAACGCTTTAACGAGTGGGTTTCTACACATTCCGAAGCGGACGCGCAGCTTAAGAATTCCGGCGACGCCGATGAGTTCCTGACATCATTCTATTCTCCCAATAGCGGGGAATTCTGGAGCGAGGATTACGCCGCCGCGATAAAGGCTATGCTGCCTGATATGCCTTCCAACAGTATCCAGGTGTGGGATCTGGGCTGCGGTAAGGGCTATGAAACTTTTTCATTTGCCTGTATACTTAAATTGAGATACCCGGACGCGCATTTGAAGATATGGGCGAATGATAATGACATCTTATCTATATCAAACGCTCCGAATATGGTATTTGATCTGGACGACGTTCCTGAATATGCCAGGGCGTTCATGACGCGGGGAAAGAACGGTTATAGTTTTAACCAGGTTATTAAGGATGCGATTACCTTTGAGTACCATGATGTTCTCAATGGGAATGTTATCCCTGATATGGATATTATACTGGTGAGAGATCTTTTATCGTTCTTTTCCGTTCAAGACCAAGATAAAATCATTGCTGAATTTGAGGAGAAATTAAAAAAACGAGGGGTTGTCGTTCTGGGAAAGAACGAAGAGCTTCCCCCGGACGGGTGGCAATCCATAGGGCGGGATCCGGTTTCCGCCTTTATGCGTGATTAGAGTCTGTCCATAATGGAGATATATTGTGGATAAACGTTCTTAAAAAGGGCGTTTTTGTAAATTTTTAGCCGCAAGAATGCGGAGTTTATCTACAAAACCTTCGGTTCTGTGGATAAACGCAAAACAATAGTGAGAAGGAGTAAGTATATGAGAGTTGAATATATCAATCCTTTTGTTGAAGCCTCTTTTAATGTGCTTAACGAAGTGCTTGGTTCAGGCGTTAAACGGGGGGAACTCTACCTCAAGTCATCAACAATGTCGATTATGGGCGTTGCCGCAATGGTAGGTTTGGCGGGTGATGTCGAAGGCCGGGTTCTTTTCGACATGACCAAAGAGACGGCTTTAGCGGTGGCGGGAGCTATGAACAATGAAGAATTCAAGGAGATGGACGAGTTAGCCAAAGCTACTATCCAAGAGCTTGCCAACATGATTACCGCTCAAGCGGTTACCAAGCTCCATGATCAAGGGTTCAAGTTTGATTTGACTCCGCCAGCGCTTTTTACCGGTGAGAATATGGAAGTGTCCAGTAATCTCAAGGTAGAAGCGCTTATCGTTCCTATGGAACTGGGGCATAACGGCAAGATCGAGGTTAATGTCGCTATCCGTGAGCGGTTGTAGCTCCAAAACCGCCTCTCGGTAGCTCCCGGCACGACCTCTTGACAAAAAAAGGCGTTTCGGGTATAGATTTTTAAGAAACGGTTTGGGCGGTTAGCTCAGTTGGTTAGAGCACCAGTATGACACGCTGGGGGTCACAAGTTCGACTCTTGTATCGCCCAAGAGCGCGTTAGTTCCTTGTTTGTACTATAAGGAATTAGCGCGTTTTTTTTTGCCGGAGGAAGGTATGTGTATGAAAAAATGGGGGATTCTATGCGGTTTACTGGCGCTGCTAAGCTCCTTTTGTTTCGCCGCCGAGGAATTGGAATGGGTCGTCGTCGATAGTTTTGTCGCCGATAACCGGCTCCGCTGGATTATTTGCCGATCCGGAGACGAGCAGGCGCTGTTTTTTGCCGATTATAAGTCGTCCACGGAAGATGCGGTCAGACGGGGGGACGCCAACATGATGGCGCTCTTTTTGACGATAGACATTGAGGGAACGGTTAATAACAAATGGGTAATTTATTCAAAACCGTTGGATCCAACCAAGGTGGTGGATATTCTCTTTGAGAATAAGGAGTGCGTGGCGGTTCCCTACACCGAGATAGTGCGGGTTCAATCGAAACGGTAGACAGGATCATGTTGAACGGAACGCCCTTACACCATGGCGGGATTATGGTCAATTACTCGTGTACCGCCGCGTGCCGCCACTGTTTATATGCGTGCTCTCCCACACGGAGCGGCGGCGTTGCCGGCAGTACTGCTGACGGCGCTTATATCGGCAAGGAAATGGCCCGGGAGGTTTGCGGCCTCCTCAGGGAGGGCGGCTGCGGGTCGGTGCATATTGGAGGCGGCGAACCGTTCCTGAACTTTGAGGGACTTATCGGCATGGTCAGAGAACTTCGACGGGCGAGGATAAGCCTTGAGTATGTGGAAACCAACGCCTATTGGGCCGCCGGTTCAAACGCGACTGAAAAACTGGAAATTCTGATACGCGAAGGGGTAAACAGCCTATGCGTCTCCTTAGACCCGTATCACGCGGAATATGTGCCCTATGAGTATCCTCTTTTGTTGGCTAAGCGCTGTGAAGAAGCGGGTATGGGCTGCTTCCTTTGGCAGGAACGGTTTCTTCCGGATTTAAAGCGTTTGGACGGGAAAAAGGTTCACCGCCGCGCCGAAATGGAGGCGGCTATTGCTTCAGGGTATATCTGGAATACGGCGCGGGCCTATGGGATACACTTTGGGGGACGGGCGGTCAATATCGAGACGGAATATAGCCCCTTCCGCTCCGTAGAGGCGCTGCTGGGGGACGCTTCCGCCGGCGATCCGTGCCGGAACCTTCTTTCTTCCGGACACTTTCACGTGGATATGCACGGCTGTTTCATTCCTCCCGGCTGTACGGGGATCCGACTCCCCCTGGCAGAGGTAATCCGGGGTATCCCGTCGGGTAAATATCCGGTTTTTGAAGCATTGTACTCTGACGGCGTACTATCTCTCTATACTTTGGCCCGGAAACAAGGCTTTACCGCCGGTGCGAAAGGTTATTCTTCACGCTGCGCCTTCTGTTTCCATCTCCGGCGCGGACTGGCCGGAGACGGCGCCGGAGGCGGCGGCTATGCGGAGTTGGATAGAGAATATTATGACGAAGCGCTCCGGTACTATGATTGAAGTTTCAGAACGGCTCTACATCAAATTCGACCGTTTCTCCAGTGGAACTGCTTTTCCTGATGGCGTCTATGATACGCAGTGAAGGCATACCTTCCTCAGGGTGTATCCAGGAACCTTCGCCTGTTTCGAGGGCGCGGTAGAATTGATCTATCAACTTACCATGACTGTTGCCGTAAACTTTTTTTCCCGCATACGCATCGGAATCGGAGGCGAGAAGCGCTTCTCCGCCGTTTTCTACCTTGAAGAGCTTTTGATCCCTCAGAACAAAGCCGGCTTTTTCGCAGCGAACGTTTATTTCAACGCTTTCATCGGCAAAATTGGCCACCGATGCGGTAAAGAGGCCCGCCGCTCCGTTTTCAAAGTTGATACGAGCCGAAGCGGTATCCTCCACCTCAAGACCGTAATCTAGAATTTGCCCTATGTTTCCTTTGACGCTCTTCACCGGACTGCCCGCAAAATACCGCATAAGATCCAGGGTGTGGATGGCTTGGTTGATCATACAACCGCCCCCCGATTGGGCCATAACGCCCCGCCAGGGGCCGGCTTCATAATAAGCTTTTGACCGGTACCAGGCAACGGATCCCCGAATTCCGGTCACTTCGCCGTATTCACCGCTACGCAGCAAATTGTAAAGAACTTCGGTGGTATTGTTGAGGCGATTCTGGAGGCAGAGACAAATTTTTACGCCGTACCGTTTTTCAAGCCCGCAGTATTCCCGCCCTTCCGCCGCGTTGAGGGCCAGCGGTTTTTCGGTAAAAATGTTGAAACCCGCTTCGGCTATTTTTTGAGCCACCGGATAATGGAGATAATGAGGCAGGCAGATATGAACGACGTCAGGTTTTTCCCGTTGGAGAAACTCCTCGACGGAGGAGTAAAACAACGTTCCCGGCGGAATTTTTTTCTGTTTTGCCTTATCCGTATCGCATACCGCTATAAGACGGGCGTTTTCTAGAGAGGTAATCACCGAAAGGTGCACTTCTCCAATAACACCCAGCCCAATAATCGCCGCTTTAATCATACTACCTCCCGGCGCGTTGTTATCACACGACCTTGAATTCTGAATTCTAAGCGTATGGTACTACGGGTAATTAGTGTCTGTCCATAATGTAGACACATTATGGACAGACCACCTTAAAAAACGCATTTTCGCAGCCGTTAGGCGAGAAAATGCAAGGTCTGTCCGCAAAGTAACCGACTTTGTGGA
>JAIRPG010000004.1 GCA_031257105.1 Treponema sp. | reverse complement strand
AGCGTTAATGATTACTCCTTCTTCTCCTCAGACGGCGCGCCCTCTGAAGGCGCCGCGTCTTTTGCCTTTGCCGACAGCGCCTTGAGCAGGGCGGGGTCTGAGAGCACCTTGTTGAGCAGATCTTCCGCCCCCGCCTTTCCGTCCATGTAGGAAAGGAGGTTCGCCAACTGCTGCCGGGCTGCCATGAGCTGCTTCAAGCCGTCCACCTTGGAGGCTATCGCCGCCGGGGAAAAATCATCCATGCTCTGGAAGGTCATATCCACGGCGATATTGCCCTCCCCGGTGAGGGTGTTGGGAACCGTAAAAGCAACCCGGGGCTTTATCGCCTTGAGGCGCTCGTTAAAGTTTTCCGCCGTAAATTCCAGCGCTTTGCGCTCGTCAACCTTGGGCAGCGGCTCTGCGGGTTTCCCCGACAGATCCGACACCACCCCCATTACAAAGGGGATGTTGACCTTTTTCTGCGCCCCGTAGACTTCCACATCGTAATCGATCTGTACCCGGGGCGCGCGGTTTTTGGCTATAAAAGCCTGACTGCTTCCTGACGCCATTCAATGCCTCCTGTTATCAAATCTAGGGATAAAACCAATATCCCTGGTCAAGTAGAACCCTGCCCTTCCTTTATTCCCAGGATTTCCTTTCCCCGGGAGAGGGCGTCGGGCACAATATCTTCTATTAACTCGATAAAATTCATCTCGGAAAACCGCAAGGCCCGGTTTACCAGGAGGGGAATCGGGCTGTTCGGTTCCTCCCGCTGGAAGTATTCGGAAGCCTTCCGCAAAAGGAGGAGCGCATCCGCCCTGGCAGCCGGTTTATAGGAAGCAAGGTTGAAGTCCCGCTGCCGCCCCGGGGCTGCCCCCGCATCAGGCCCTGCCGCGCTTTCTCCCTCCGGCGGTCCGTCTGCGGCCTTTGCTGCTGCCCTGCTGCCGCAAGATTCCAGGCAGGCGTTATAGAACCTGCAAAGCCGATCCGCCTCTCCGGCCAGGGAAAGCATCCCCAGGGAATAACCATCGGAAAGCTTTTCGTTTGCTGCGGCGCAGATTGCCTTGACAGTTTCCTGAATCTCCCGCGCCGCGGCGGCCTGCGCTTCTATCTCCGCCAGGGGAATACCCATCATCTCGGCTGCGACAAGATTGGCGTCAACGGTCTTTCCATCCGCAGGTTCCAGCTCGTTTATGGAGATGAGATGATCCCGCAGCGTATACGGCAAGGGCGGCACCAGAGGCATGGCCCGAAACTTGGAAAGAAACATGACAGGGTCGTTAAACGCCCCCGGTTCGGGAGAAAGCATGGCCAGGATATTGAGCCGCTCGGTAGGGTCGTTGTCATCCTCCGGATCAAGCCGGGGGTACAGCGGTTCCCACATATCCCGAATCAAAAAAAGGATCAGTTTGAGGGCTGCGGCGCAGTCTGCAAGCCCTCCCGTGGCGGTTTCCGCCACCACAAGGTAAGAAGCTACCCGCAGATCCCTTGTTTTTTCCCAGAGACCAAGACACCGCTCTCCCAGTTTTTTCCATCCGGCAACGCGGCCTTCAACGGCCAAATCTTCCATCAGGCCGCCCGGCGTTCCCGCCGCCAGGGTATCCATCTCAAGGTAGAGGGGATCGTAGGCCAGGTTCTCCCCCGCAGTATCTTCTCCCTCCAAGGGAACCGCCAACTCTTCATATACGATCATGGCGGACATGGCCTCCTGTTTCTACTGGATACATCGATAGTATAGGCTTCCCCTCCCCTCTGTCAAGCTCAGTGTCCGTACTCAGCAGGGCAAGAGGCCGAATGTCTGATGAGCCGCTCCACATACGGCTTTTCCTTGGGAGGGGTCTATGGCGCGAAAAGAGTACCGCTTTTCCCCGGAGGTACACGTGTTTCATGTCAAACCCAACGATTTGACGAGCCCTGTTCGCCGTAAGGTTATAGAGCTTTCTCCGATTAGCATATTTTCCTTAATTCGGAATTGATAACAAGATGCGATACCTCTTGACAAAATTTCCGCAATATGCTAACTTTAATATATACATTCCCCTGTAGCTCAGTTGGCAGAGCAAGTGGCTGTTAACCACTGGGTCCGTGGTTCGAACCCGCGCGGGGGAGCGTGCAACCGAAGGTTGCTTATAGCCCGTCCATCAGGACGGGCTTTTTTGTTGTCGAAAATTAACCCGCCGGGAACTATGCGGGGGAGCGTGCAACCGAAGGTTGCTTATAGCCCGTCCATCAGGATGGGCTGTTCCTTGCGGGCGCTCCCCACCTTGTGCTGGTTGGTCGTGCCGCCAGTCTCTTATGTTTCCACGCTTCCGATACGGTAAACTTCAAGCATATCACCCAAATATTTTTCGCGGCAAACTTTTGCAAGGAACTGGAACTGATGGCAAAGGCCGAACCGTTTCTACAGGCGCTGCGGACGCTTGACCCGGAAGCGGAACTATGCAGCGAAGCTTCCAGCACATCAAAAATAACCTTTTATGAAGACGCGGTTAAGGTCAGGATGCCCTACAAGGGCGGGAGTTTGTTATCGACTACAACTTTGAGGAACCTTGCCGGAAATGATGGCCTTTCCGTCCGCCGCAGTTTATCAAAGGCAAGCTTCGGAGATTTACTCAAGCCCCGGACTGATAAAAACTCCTCTTTTCCGCCGTAATTTTCACCATCTCCCTCATGTGCCGCAAAATGATGTCCTGAAATTCAGTCTGCAGCCCCCGGAAAAGCTGGGCCGCCTCTTCCATCTTCTGGTCGATCTGGCCGGTAAACATGGGGCCTTCCCCGGTATTCAGGTACTGCTCGCTTACCCCATAGGCCGTACAAATCATGCTGAGAGTCCGCTTGTTCGCCGGGCGGCGGCAGAGTTCTATTTCGGCGTAATGGCCGTGGCTATGCAGGATTTTCTCGCAGAATTCCGTTTGGGTCAGGTTCATAGCCAGCCGTACTTCTTTGACCCGCTGGTTCACTGCAATATCGAATTGGGAGTTTTTCCGTCCCTGCATACCTCTTATGGTAGTCGAAAACCGTCCTTGTTACAAGCATTCATACCTATTGACAAGTTCCAAAAAGGACATTACATTAGTCCTTAATGGATATTCAAGGGGATTTTTACATGGGAAACGAAGCCAGGGAAGCGGAATTCCACAATCTGTTCGGGAAACTAACCGCAAGACAGCAGGATAGTGTCCTCAGCATGGAACGGGAGTTCACCTGGGCCGCCCAACTTCACCCGGATAACGCCCCTTTGCCGCCGGATGCTCCTCCCCGGGGATCGGTGAGAACAGCGTCTGATACCGGCATCTGAGCAATGAGACCTGTCCAGAAACCCGGCTGGTTGCGAACCGAAGGTCTGACGGACAGGTTTTAGCGGAAGTTGTCCAGAAACTTTAGTTTCCGGGCAGCTCTATAGAGCCGCGCCCCAAAATCCGATGGTGTTTCGGCCCAGAGATTTTGCTGCGGTGTTATCATGCTTTGTCGATTAGGCTTCCGCTAAAAAGACAGCGGGAAGCTATGGCGAAGTTGTGTTCTGTGTTTCTGACGGGTGTAAGCAAATGGACATAATGCAAACAAATGGTGAGAGTACGCTAAACAAAGACAAAGAAACCAAAGTAAAAATATTGGTTTGTTATTACCAACCGTGGCGGCTGCCCAAAGAAAATATTTTCCTGCCCATTCAGGCGGGAAAAGCCGTTTCTGGATTTAATCTTAAAATACAAGGGGACGACACCGGCGATAACATAAGTGGTAAAAACGCTACATTCAGCGAGTTTACGGCATGGTATTGGGCTTGGAAGAATATAAAAACAATATATCCGAACATCGAATATATTGGGTTAGCGCATTACCGGCGTTTTTTTGCGTTGAATAAACGCTCAAAGCAAAATATACTATATAAAACAGATATTCCAAAAATGGAAAATTATGAGGAATTGATAACGCGAAAACTTGAAAATAATGACATAATCCTCTCCCGGAGAGAATTTTATGAGCATAATCTGAAAAAGGAGTATTCCCAATGGCATTACGCATTCGATTTAGAGCGCATGAAAGATATTATACATGAGATATGTCCCGAATATGATGAATCATTCAGGCATATTATTGAGAACAATAACAGTTGTTCATTATATTGTATATTTACGGCAAGATATGTTTTTTTGATAGATACTTTGAATGGTTGTTCCCGTTATTATTTGAGGCTGAAAAAAGAATAGATGTTAGTGAATATAATATATATCAAAAACGTGTTTTGGCGTTTCTTGCGGAACGATTGTTAAATGTTTATGTTTATCATCATAAATTAAAGATAATATATGAATCTGTGTATTTTATAGTGGATAAAAGGAATGTTGTTATAAAAAGAAAAATTAAAAACATAATAAGAAACGTGATAAAATTTATAATACCGTATGGACTTATGGAGTGGTGGCATAAGAGAAAATATATCGAAAGCAAGAAAAACGGTACATAACAGGATTGCAGAATACCTTCAAAGAACTTGCGGAAGAGTTTCAAGTACAATTACTGTCTTTGCCGCCATACTCGCTTGACTACAATCCAATCGAGAAGAGCTGGGCAAACATGAAATGTTGGCTTAAAGACCACGCCTCTCGCTGCTCTGCTCTGCAATTGCCATCTATGCTTATTTGATTTATCATTGCTTTCTTAATTGACTATATGTGTTTTGTAACCGCAAATTACGGGCCTTTGCGAAACGCGCAAAAAAGCGGTATAGTTAATTACAGGAGGCTGACGGTGACCAAGATTCATTTTGACGACAGCGATGATCCCGTAGACATCTGTTACGATAATATTTTTAAGGCCGTCTTTACCAAACCCATCCCGGCTTCCCAGGGAGCGCTCTCGCGCCTGGTTTCCGCGCTTATCGGGCGGGAGGTATTGGTGGACACCATAACCGCCAACGAGCCGCCCATCGACAACCTCGC
>JAIRPG010000117.1 GCA_031257105.1 Treponema sp. | reverse complement strand
GCTAGGGAGTGATCCTTGCCGTAGGAAAGCTCTTCAGGATAGTAGTTGAAGTACCCGTCTTCCCGCATCCGCCCCTTTATGCCGGCGATGATTCCGTCCACGATGGCCCGGAGTTCCGGATCTTCTTCCCAGCGGAGGACCCCGGCGGCCCCTGCCAGCATACGGCCCTCGTTGGAAGCCGGGAGCCAACTGCTCCAGCCCGGCCCCTGCCAGCCTTCCCCGAGCCATTCCATGGGCTTCCCCTCGCAAAAACCGGGGAGGGAGGCGCAGCGTTTCAGGTTCTTGATGTTAGCGTCAAAAGTCTGCCGGACCATGCCGGGGAGCAGGCTCACCCCCCGGCGGGGCATTTCCGCCCGGTAGGGCACGGGCCGCCATTCGGCGGGATCCTTCCACCCCTTTTGGCCGGCGGTGATAAGCCCGTACTCCTTTTCCATACGCCGCCGCAGTTCCGCCGGGTAATCGACCGGCTGGGGCGCGGCGAAGGCCAGGGGCTCAAAGCCGTTCCCCCGGGCTTTTGCGTTTTGTTCCGGTTTGGCGATTACCGTTAGATGGTGAATCTTTTCCCCCGCCAGGCCGGCCTTTTCAAAGACCCAGGCCTCGCCGGGCTCCGGGGCGTAACAGTCCGCCAGGGCCTGAAACTCCCCGTCGAGCCAGACCTCGCAGATCCCCTGGGCCGGGCCGGTACGGGCCTGAAACCGGACGGCGTTCCCGGCGAACTGGAAAAAACAACGGCTGTAAGCCGAAACGGTGAAACGCCGGATCCCATCAACCTGCCATCGGCCAAAATAGAACGCCGCCGGATCGCTTGAGTGTATCGTAATGTGCTTGTTCATCGAATTTATCTAAATCCCCCATACTTCATATATTTAGTGTCTGTCTTCAGTTTCTGAACAAGTTTAGTATAGCGGAAGAGGGTGAGCAATAGACTTCGTTCCGGTCGAGTTCCATCCACGAGCCGGCTTTCATGTTACTGATATGCCGGCTGCGGCACAATCTTGACAAAAAATAAGGTTTTTGTTAAATTAACGAATAGCGAGGTTATAAATGGCTGTACCTAGATCGAAAACGTCGAAGGCAAGAACCAGTCGTCGGCAAACAATCAATATGCGGCTTACCACACCTACTTTGGTTACCTGCAACACCTGTGGAAACAGAGTTTTGCCTCACCGGGTATGTCCAAAATGTGGTTTTTACCGGGGTAAACAGGTTATTGTCCCCGAATCAAAAGTGTAAAGTAAGGAGTTTGGAAAATGGATGAACTGTTCGAGAAGATAAAGAAGTTGATCGCTGATAAATTGGAAATCGAGGAAGGTAAGATCACCTTAGATGCTTCTTTCCGTCAGGATCTGGGCGCCGACAGCCTTGATACCTATGAATTGGTCTATGCTATCGAAGAGGAATTGGGCATTTCTATTCCCGATGAAAAGGCCAACGAGTTTGAAACCGTCAAGGACGCCTACGAATACATCAAGTCTCAGCAAAAGTAAGTTATGTCGGATTGCCTAAAACCGGGGAGCCTTGCTCCACCGGAGGCTGATCCGGCGCGGAAAAAGGCGTTAGCGTTATTTCAAAAAACCGTAGGCGTTAAGTTCAAAAAGATAAATCTTTTGAACCTTGCTCTTACGCACCGGTCGTTTTCTAATGAATCTGTTCATGGGGGAAACAACGAGCGCCTGGAATTCCTTGGAGATGCGGTACTGGGTGTCGTGTGCGCCGCATTGCTCTACGAAAAATTCGCGGATAAAGCCGAAGGTGAGTTGGCAAAAATAAAGTCCGTGGTGGTTTCTGAGGACGTACTTTCAGGTATTGCCCGGGAATTGCAGATCGATAGCCTCTTGATATTGGGCAGGGGAGAAGAGCTTTCCGGAGGCCGGGGAAAACGGGCTATTCTTGCCGATGCTTTGGAAGCGCTCATTGGGGCCATTTATCTTGATTCAGGGTACAAGGCGGCTTTTCGCTTTGTCAGCCGTTGGATTAACCCGGAGATCGTACGGGTTCAGCAAAACCGGCATCATCAGGATTATAAATCCCTCTTGCAGGAATTTTGCCAGCGGCAGTTTAGGTGTTATCCCGAGTACAACCTGGTTAAACGGAGCGGCCCCGATCATGAACGGATCTTTTGGACAGAAGTCCGGATCAACGGCCAACCCTATGGTCAGGGTATGGGAAAAACAAAGAAAAGCGCTGAACAGGAAGCGGCCCGCGCCGCTTATGAAAGCATGGCGGATCAGGGAGAACGTTTGTAAAGGTTCCCGGCAATTTCGAGGAGCTTTTCACGGGTGTTTTGCGCCGGATCGTCCAGCGCGGTTTCCAGTAGTTCTTGAAGAATCCTCCCCATGCGCGGGCCGCTTTTGATCCCCGCCGCCATAAGATCCGATCCATTGACGGCCAGATCGTTCAGGGAGAGCGCCTGGCTTTGAGCCAGCGTTTCTTCAATACGGTTTTTCAGCGCTAACAGCGTATCTACCGGGCTTTCTACAGCGGCGATGGCATAGGCATCGGCCCGCCTCAAATCATAGAGATCCTCCAGATTTTCTTTACCAACTCTGATAACGAAGCGGCGTACCGCAGCGTCTTTCCAGGCCGGGTCGTAGTGGAACATGTGCTCTCCGATGAGATGAGTCGTTCCTTCAATAAATGCGTTGGGATACCGGAAACGGGTCATTATCTGCCGGGCAAGGCGCGCCGATTCCTGCTCATGGCGGTAGAAGTTCCATACGCCGCCTGCGCCGGGCTGCCGGACGGCAGGTTTCCCAATGTCGTGAAACAAGGCCGCCAATCTGACCCGCTGGGAAAACGTATGCTCCGCCGCATAATCGCAGGCTAAAAGGGAGTGATCTAATACATCGAAGCGATGAAAACCTTTCTGTTCAACCCCTCGGCACCGGGCCAGTTCGGGCAGGATACGCTCCAAGAGGCCCGTTTCTTCCATGGGTAAAAGGGCGGTCGATGGCTTGGCGGAACCGGTAATTTTGTCGAATTCGTCCCGAATCCGTTCCGGGGAAACCTTTGCGATGGTAGAGATGGCGGCTGAAATTGCTTCCAAGGTGGGCCCATCGATGCTAAACCCGAGTTGAGCGGCAAAACGCAGCGCCCGCAGAGGCCGCAAGCCGTCTTCGGCAAAGCGTTCATGGGGATCGCCTACACAACGGATGATCCGCCGCTTAATGTCGCCTTGTCCGTTAAAAGGATCCACCACGCGGAGCGAAGGAAGCTCTAGAGCCACGGCGTTCATGGTAAAATCCCGGCGGGAGAGATCCTCTTCGATGGAAGCGGCGTAACTCACGTGGTCGGGTCTGCGTCCGTCGCGGTAGCCCGTCTCGGTGCGGAACGTCGTTACCTCTAAGGAACAGCCCTTGAAGAGGATCGTTACCGTGCCGTGTTTAATCCCCGTTGGAATGACCCGGCGGAAAAGACGGATTACCTCCTCGGGCAAGGCGTCGGTAGCTAAATCCCAATCCTTGGCTTCTTTTCCCCGGAGCAGATCCCGGACAGCTCCCCCTACAAGAAAGATCTGTTTTCCCCCCCGGATGAATACGGAAGCGGCCTCTCCTATAATCGGATTTATCCACAACTTGCCCATCGGGAAACACTGTACTATACTGCCTTGTTCCCGGACAAGCACGAAAGGGGAGAAATTATGAGGGGAATCGCTTTTATTGGAGGAGAAAGACCGCCGCCTGAGCATTGCGCCGCTTTGGCCGCCGGGGCGAATTGTATCGTTGCCGCCGATTCAGGGCTTTTAGCGGCTGAAGCGGCCGGTATAACGCCTCATTGGATTATAGGCGATATGGATTCCTTGGACGATCCCCGCCGCCTGGAAAAATATCCTCCCGAGCAGGTTCTTCGGTGGCCGCCTGACAAGGATGATACCGATACGGAACTAGCCTTAAAGCTTCTATGGGAAGCGGGCTGCGGCGAAACCTGGCTTATCGGCGGCGGAGGGGGCAGGCTGGATCACCTTTTGGCGATCAGCGCTCTCTTTGAGCGGGAGAAAGCTCCGAACCGCTGGCTTACCGCGAGCAATGACGTCAGGCGCGTCATCCCGGGGGAAAGCATCCGTCTCGATCTGCCGCCAGGAAGCCTGGTTTCGGTGTTTCCTCTGGGAACGGGGCCTTGGCATGTGGTAAGCGGTTCCCTCAAATGGCCGCTGAACGGCGTGTCCTGGTACCGGGGGTATGCGGGGATCAGTAATGTGAGTACCGGGAACCCTGTTACGATTGACGTCGCCGCCGGACGTTTTTTGGTGATTCTGCCCCGTATCGAGGCTGGTAACGATGACGATTCGCGGCGCGGCGGCGCGCTGATAAAGGAGTAAAGATGGCGGCAATAGTTATAGATGGTAAGGCCGTTGCGGCAAAGGTCAAAGAGGACGCGAAGGCTCGGGCGGCGGGTTTACGGGAAGGCGGGATCATCCCTTGTTTGGCGGTACTGCTCGTTGGGGAGGATCCCGCAAGCCTCTCTTACGTGAGCGCTAAGGAACAGGCGCTGGCGGAGGCGGGCATGGCAAGCAAGGATATCCGGCTTCCCCGGGAAATTACCGAAGAAGAACTTATCGCGCGGATTGCCGGCTTCAACGCCGATCCCGCCATTCATGGAATACTCGTCCAGCTTCCCCTGCCGGGGCATATCCGGGAGGATGCGGTGATCGCCGCTATCGATCCCGCCAAAGATGTCGACGGTTTTCACCCGGTCTCAGCGGGGAACCTTCTCCTCGGACGTCCCGGTTTTATCCCCTGTACCCCCGCCGGTGTGGTCTTCCTCCTCCGTGAATTGGGGATCCCTACCGCCGGGGCTCACGCGGTGGTGGTAGGCCGCTCGAATATCGTCGGGCGGCCTCTGGCAAACCTCCTTACCCGCCGTGACATAAACGCCACCGTCACCATCTGCCATACGGGAACCGTGGATCTGGCCCGCCACGTCCGGGAAGCGGATATTCTCATCGCGGCGGCGGGGAAGCCCGCCTTGATCACCGCCGAAATGGTTCGGGAAGGAGCAGCCGTTATCGATGTGGGGGTGAACCGGGTGGCGGATCCTCAGGCAAAAAAAGGCTACCGTCTCCGGGGGGATGTGGATTTTGGTCCGGTAGCTGAAAAGGCCGCCTATATTACCCCTGTACCTGGAGGCGTGGGCCCTTTGACTATTGCCATGCTTCTACAAAACGTGGTGGATGCCTGCCGCCGTCAAACGAGTGTTTGTCCATAAGTGGAGACGCGGTATAGACACTAAACAGTGTCTGTCCATAATGTAGACACATTATGGACAGACTACCTTAAAACCGCATTTTCGTAGCCTTTAGGCGAGAAAATGCAAGGTCTGTCCACAAAGTAACCGACTTTGTGGACAGATACTAATGAGTGTCTATCGAGGAGAGACAAGT